>NZ_JACBXA010000107.1 GCF_013870515.1 Streptomyces albidus (ex Kaewkla and Franco 2022)
GGTCTCTCCGATCCCGCCGTCACCACTGCCGGCTCCGGCGTCGCCCTCGTTCTCGTCGCTCTCGTCGCTCGAGCCCTCGTGGTCCTGCGAGTCCTCGGTCGCGGGCAGCAGCGCCAGCGTGCACAGCGGGTGGCGGCGGCTCACGCTGCCGAGGGTGCGTTCCTTCGCCCGGAGCAGCAGTCCGTCCGCGTGCATCACCTTGTCGCTTCCGACGACGGCGGCCGCGACGATGGACGGGGCGGCGGTGTCGGAGTCGGAGAGCACGGTCGTCGTGGCGTCCGCGGCGCCGCTGCCCGCGGGGCCGGCGGGCCGGGTCCCGCTCAGCCGGGCCGCCCTGTCCAGCAGGTCCGCCAGATAGCGGCCCAGGTTGCGGTTGAACATCCGGATGACCAGGCGCACTTGAGGGTTGATGCGGCGGGCGCGCAGCGCGATGTAGATGTTCAACTGGTCGTCGCCGGAAGTGATCGCCAGCGCGCTGGCCCGCTCTATGCCCGCCCGGATCAGCGCCGCGTCGTCGGGGACGCCGGCCTCGACCGCCTCCACGGACAGCTCGGGCGCGCTCACCAGTTCGGCGATCTGCGGCCCGTGGTTGCCGCCGCGCAGCGAAGGCAGGACGACGGTCACGTGCTGCCGGTAGACGGTGGCCAGTTCCCTGCAGATCCGCTGCGCGAGGGCGTTGTCACCGCAGACGACCATGTGTCCCCGCAGGCCGCCGCGCCCTAGGCTGCTGTCCATGGTTGCCAAGGACAGTTCCCCCCTGAACATCTGTGTCTTCTGCTCGGCCGCCGAGCTCGACCCCGTATACACCGAGCCCGCACGCGAGTTCGCCGAGCTTATCGGCAGCCGCGGACATTCACTGGTGTGGGGAGGATCCGACGTCGGCCTGATGAAGGTCGTGGCCGACGGCGTTCAGGGCGCGGGAGGACGCCTCGTCGGGATCTCCGTGGAGTTCCTGGAAGGAGTGGCCCGCGAGGGCGCGGACGAGATGGTCGTCACCGCGAACCTGGCCGAACGGAAGGCCCAACTGCTGGAGCGCGCCGACGCGTTCGTGATCATGGTGGGCGGCACGGGAACGCTGGACGAGGCCACCGACATCATGGAGCTCAAGAAGCACGGACTGCACGCCAAGCCCGTCGTGCTGCTCAACACCGCGGGCTACTACGACGGGCTGCACCAGCAACTCCTCCGCATGGAGGCCGAAGGCTTCCTGCCCGTTCCGCTGTCCGAGCTGGTCTCCTTCGCGGACGACGGCGCGCGGGCGCTCGAGCTGCTGGAGGCGTGACGGCGGGCCCGGTGCACTCCCGGCCGGGCCGGTCCGTCACACGCTCACTTCCGGTTGTACAGGCGCATGGTGAGCGTCCCGAACACCCCGATCAGTACGGCTCCGGAGATCAACGTCCAGCTGATCTCGTGCCCGATCCACTCGCCCTGCATCAGTCCGCGTACGGCCGCGACGAGATGGGTGACCGGGTTGACGTCCACGAACGCCTGAAGCCAACCCGGCATCGTCCTCGGCTCGACCAGGATGTTGCTGAGGAAGGTGAGGGGGAAGAGCACCATCATGCTCACGCCCATCACGGACTTCTCCGTGCGCAGCAGCAGCCCGAACATGGTCCACAGCCAGGAGAAGGCGAAGGAGAAGGCCACCAGGAGCGCGATGCCGGCGAGCACCCCGAACACCCCGCCCGCCGGCCGGAAGCCGAGGACCAGGCCGACGGCGAGGATGACCACCGACGCCATGGTGTAGCGGAACGCGTCACCCAGGAGGTAGCCCACCATCGGGGCGGGCCGCCAGATCGGGAGCGTACGGAACCGGTCGAACACCCCTTTCTCGATGTCGGTGTTGACCGAGACGCCCGTGTACATGGTCGTCATCACGACGCTCATCACCATGATGCCCGGCAGCAGGAACTGCAGGTACTCAGTGGTCGAGCCCGCCAGGGCACCACCGAAGAGGTACGTGAACATCAGCGTCATCATGATCGGGAAAGCGGTCACGTCGAAGAGCTGCTCGGGCACGTGCTTGATCTTCAGCATGGCCCGCCAGCCGAAGGTCATGCTGACTGCCAGCGCGCCGGGGCGTGCGGGCCGCTGCCCTGCGGCGAGCACGGCTGACAGCCCGTCACGGCCGCTTCTCGCGGGCCGGGGTACGGCTGCGCGGGCGGCGGGCGTGGGGGCGGATGCGGGTGAAGCGCTCATGGTGTCGCCTCCTCGGCGGCCTGACCGTTGCGTGAACGGCCTTTCTGGGAGGGGGTGTTCAGGGGAGAGCCGTGGCCGGCTCGGCCGTTTTCCGGCTGCTCGTCGTGCGCAGGGCGGTCGGTGAGGGCGAGGAAGACCTCGTCCAGGCTGGGCTGACCCAGCGAGAAGTGGTCCACCGTGATTCCGGAGCGGCTGAGTTCCGCAAGGGCCAGGGCGGCCTGCTCGGCGGCGCCCCGTTCGGTGCCGCCCCCCTGCACGCGCGCGGTGAGCGCCACCGGGTCGGACTCCGGCTGCACCTGGGCGGCGAGCGTCTGCGAGAGGACGCGTCGCGCCTCCTCCCGCTGCCCCGCGTCACGCAGCCGCAGATGCACCGAACCCGCGCCCACGGAGGACTTCAACTGCCCCGGGGTGCCCTCCGCGATGACCCTGCCGTGATCGATGACGGCGATGCGGCCGGCGAGTTGGTCGGCCTCGTCCAGGTACTGCGTGGTCAGCAGCACCGTGGTGCCCTGCGCGACGACGGCGCGCACGATGTCCCACACCTGGTTCCTGCTCCGGGGGTCGAGACCGGTGGTGGGCTCGTCCAGGAACAGCAGGTCCGGCGTGTTCAGGATGCTGGCCGCGATGTCGATGCGGCGGCGCATGCCGCCCGAGTACTGCTTGACCTGGCGTCCGGCGGCATCCGTCAGCCCGAAGGACTCCAGCAGCAGTCCCGCCCGCTTGCGCGCCGCGGGCTTGGAGTGTCCGAGCAGGCGTGCCAGCAGTACGAGGTTCTCCGTACCGGTCAGATCCTCGTCGACCGAGGCGTACTGCCCGGTGAGGCTGACGCGGGTGCGTACGGCGTCCGCCTCACGCACCACGTCGTGCCCGAACACCCGTGCCTCGCCGCCGTCCGGGCGCAGCAGCGTGGCCAGCATCTTCACGGCGGTGGTCTTGCCCGCGCCGTTGGGACCGAGCACGCCGTAGAGGGTGCCGGCGGGGACCCGCAGGTCGATGCCGTCCACGGCGCGGTTGTCGCCGAAGACCTTCACCAGTCCTCTTGTTTCGATCGCCGGACCGTCCGGCTCCCGCGACGAGGTGCTCCTCGCGGCCTCGGTTCGCATCGCTGGCCTCCCTGATCTCGTGCCCGCATCCTGTACGGCCCCGTACGGGCGCCGCCCAGCTCACAGCCGACAGACCCGGCCCGGCACCGAAACTCATCGGTGGAATGCCTTCGTCCGGTGACCGCTTCGCCACCACGCGACCGGCTGCGGGAACATGGGGGCATGGCAACGCATCTGATCACCGGCGCCGGCTCCGGCATCGGCGCCACCGTCACCGGGCGCCTCCTCGAACGCGGCGACGAACTGTGGCTGCTGGCACGCGACGCCGGCCGGGCGAAGGAACTCGCGGAGCGCTTCCCCGGCGCCCGTACTCTCGTCGGCGATCTCGACGAGCCCGGGCGGCTCTCGTGGGCGCTCAGCCACCAGGAACTGCCCGCACAGCTGGACTCCCTCCAGCACATCGCCGGCGTCGTCGAACTCGGCGAGGTCGCCGAACTGACGCCCAAGGTCTGGGACGTCACGCTTGCCGCGAACCTGGTCGCGCCCGCCGAACTGACGCGGCTGCTGCTGCCCCAGCTCCGGCTGGCCCGGGGCCACGTCCTCTTCGTCAACTCCGGAGCCGGGCTCCGCGCCAACCCGCAGTGGGCCGCGTACGCCGCCAGCAAGCACGGCCTGAAGGCGCTCGCGGACGCGCTGCGCGCCGAGGAGAACGGCAACGGCATCCGCGTCACGTCGGTCTACCCCGGACGCACCGCCACGCCCATGCAGGAGAAGGTGCACCGTCAGGAAGGCCGGGAGTACGACCCGGAGCGCTGGATCACGCCCGACGCCGTCGCGACGACGCTGCTGACCGCGCTGGACCTGCCGCGCAGCGCCGAAGTCACCGACCTGACCGTGAAGCCGTCCGCATGAGCACCGCCGCGGCCGGTACGGACGGGCACACGGACAAGTGGGGGAACGGGCGCTTCTCCTGGGGCACCGCGGCAGCGACGGGTATCGGCTCGATGCCCGGTGAGGACGCACGCGAGGCGGCCCGTACGGTCACCGGCACGCTGGAGTCCTTCGCCTTCCTCCCCGAACTCCCCGCACGCGGGCCCGGCGCCGACATGACCGGACGCACCATCGGGCTGCTCGCGGAGCTGTACGCGCACGTCGAGCCCAGCGGCTGGCGCCTGAGCGACCGGCCGGGCAGGGACACCCGGCGGGCACGGTCCTGGATGGGCGAAGACCTGGACGCCCTGGAGGAGTTCACTCAGGGCTCGGGCGGAGGCTACGAGGGTGCGCTGAAGGTCTCCGCGGTCGGCCCGTGGACCCTGGCGGCCACCCTGGAGCGCCGGGGCGGCGAGGCCGTCCTGGGCGACGCGGGTGCCTGCCGTGATGTGGCGGCGTCCCTCACGGAGGGCCTGCGGGACCATCTCGCGGACGTGCGGCGCCGGGTGCCCGGCGCACGGCTCGTACTGCAGCTGGACGAGCCGTCGTTGACGGCCGTGCTGCGGGGCGAGGTGCCCACGGCCAGCGGCTACCGCAGCCACGGGGCGGTGGACCGCGTGGTGGCCGAAGGGGCATTGCGGGAGTTGATCGAAGGCATCGGCGGCGGCGACGGCGGTGGAGTGTCCGTCGTCGTGCACTCGTGCGCACCGTCGCCTCCGTTCGGACTGCTGCGGCGGGCCGGCGTCACAGGCGTCTCCTTCGACGCGGCGCTGCTCACCGAGCGTGAGGACGAAGTGCTCGGCGAGGCCGTCGAAGGCGGCACGGCGCTCTTCGCGGGAGTGGTGCCGGGCCGCGACCCGGCGTCGGGCCGATTGTCAGACCCTGCCGGTAGCGTCAGTGGTGTCAGGACGCTGTGGCGCAGGCTCGGGCTGTCCCCGGCCCTCCTCGCGGAGTCGGTCGTGGTCACTCCGGCGTGCGGTCTCGCCGGTGCTTCGCCCGCGTACGCGCGTGCGGCCCTCGCCCACTGCGTCCGGGCCGCGAGATCCCTCGCTGACAACCCTGAGTAACGGGAGGACGAGACGGTGGCCGGCAATCAGCATGCGGCAGTGCCCGCCGAGGCGCGGGAGCAGCATCAGCGACTGGCGGAGCAGATCGAGGAACACCGCTTCCGTTACTACGTACGGGACGCACCGGTCGTCAGCGACGCCGAGTTCGACCGGCTGCTGCGCGAGCTCGAGGCCGTGGAGGCCGAGCACCCGGAGCTGGTCACGCCCGATTCGCCCACGCAGAAGGTCGCCGGGCAGTACGAGACGGAGTTCACCGAAGTCGCCCACCAGGAGCGGATGCTCTCCCTGGACAACGCCTTCGACGACACGGAGCTGGGCGAGTGGGAGGAGCGCGTCCGCCGTGAACTGGAGGGCGTTCAGCACCACTTCCTCTGCGAGCTCAAGATCGACGGCCTGGCGGTCAACCTCACCTACGAACGGGGCCGTCTGACCCGCGCGGCCACCCGCGGGGACGGCCGTACCGGCGAGGACATCACGCCGAACGTGCGCACCATCTCCGACATCCCCGAGCGGCTGACCGGCGAGCGCGTGCCCGATCTCGTCGAGGTCCGAGGCGAGGTCTTCTTCCCGATGGAGGGCTTCGAGGAACTGAACGCACGTCTGGTGGCGGCCGGCGAGAAGCCGTTCGCCAACCCGCGCAACGCCGCGGCCGGTTCACTCCGCCAGAAGGACCCGAAGGTCAGCGCGTCCCGTCCGCTGCACATGGTGGTCCACGGCATCGGCGCCCGTGAGGGCTTCGAGATCGACAGCCTCAGCCATGCATACGACCTGCTGCGCGAGTGGGGCCTGCCCACCTCGACGCACACCAAGGTCGTCGACGGGCTGGCGGGCGTCCGCGAGTTCATCGCTTACTACGGCGAGCACCGGCACTCCGTGGCGCACGAGATCGACGGTGTCGTGGTGAAGCTGGACGAGGTGCGGCTCCAGGGCCGTCTGGGCTCGACCTCCCGCGCCCCGCGCTGGGCCATCGCCTGGAAGTACGCGCCGGAAGAGGTGAACACCAAGCTGGTCGACATCCGTGTCGGCGTTGGCCGTACGGGCCGGGTCACGCCGTTCGCGGTGGTGGAGCCGGTGACGGTCGCGGGCTCCGAGGTCGAGTTCGCCACCTTGCACAACCAGGAGGTGGTCAGGTCCAAGGGCGTCCTCATCGGTGACACGGTCGTGCTGCGCAAGGCCGGTGACGTCATCCCGGAGATCCTTGGCCCCGTGGCCGACCTGCGGGACGGCAGCGAGCGGGAGTTCGTCATGCCCGACCGGTGCCCCGACTGCGGGACGGAGCTGCGCCCCATGAAGGAGGGCGACATCGACCTGCGCTGTCCCAACGCCCGTTCCTGCCCTGCCCAGTTGAGGGAGCGCCTGTTCTATCTCGCGGGCCGCAAGTGTCTCGACATCGAGCACTTCGGCTACGTGGTGGCCACGGCTCTGACGCAGCCGCTGGAGCCGGCAGAGCCGCCGCTGAAGGACGAGGGCGGCCTCTTCGACCTGGAGGTCTCCGACCTGCTGCCCATCAGGTCCTTCGTGCTCGACCCGGACAGCGGGCTGCCCAAGCGTGATCCGGAGACCGGCGAGGAGAAGGTCGTCACCCTCTTCGCCAACAAGCAGGGGGAGCCCCGCAAGAACACCCTCTCGATGCTGGAGCACATCAAGGCCGCCAAGGAGCGTCCGCTGGCCCGGATCATCACGGGGCTCTCCATCCGGCACGTGGGTCCGGTCGCGGCCGAGGCTCTGGCCCGTGAGTTCCGCTCGGTGGAGCGGATCGCCGAGGCGGACGAGGCCGAGCTGGCGGCCACGGAGGGCGTCGGCCCGACCATCGCGGCTTCGCTGAAGGCCTGGTTCGCGGAGGACTGGCATCGCGAGATCGTCGAACGCTGGCGTTCTGCGGGCGTGAGGATGGAGGAGGAGGGCTCGGCAGAGGCAGGCCCGAGGCCCCTGGAGGGGATCACCGTCGTCGTCACCGGGACGCTCGCGACGCTCACACGGGACAGCGCCACGGCGGCGCTCCAGGAGCGGGGTGCGAAGGTGACCGGATCCGTTTCGAAGAAGACCGGCTTCGTGGTCGTCGGTGAGAGTCCGGGGTCGAAATATGACAAGGCCGTCCAGTTGAAGGTGCCTATTTTGGACGATGACGGACTCGCCGTTCTGCTGGAGCAAGGGCCGGACGCCGCACGCGAAGTGGCTGAAAAACACCCCGAATAGGGCACTGTGGGTCCGCCAACTCCTCCCTTTTTCCCCGGTGTTGTACGCCCGTCACAGGTGTCCCATGCGTTTACGCCAGGGTATGCACTCAGGAGCCGCACAGTTATCGGTTGTTGCTCCCGAATGGGGCTGGATCAGCCGGGTCGCACATAGTCAACCCGGGCCGATCGCTGCCCTGGCAGCGGTGTGCGGCCTACTGTTGATGTGTGTGCCTGGTTGGCGAGCAGGCACGGACGGCTGCGAGAGGGACGGGCATGCAGGAAATTCCTGGGGGCCACGGCCCCCCGTACTCCAGCTCGTCCGACGGCACGAGCGGTAGTGCGGGGACCACGGCGGGAGCGGAGGACGCGCCGTGGGTGCAGCGCCTGGCGGCGCTGCGCGTGCCCGGGCTGCCTGTGCTCGTCGTCGTCGGAGCGTGCATCGCACTCGGCACGGGCGTCTTCCGTGTCGTGACGGAAGGGAAGGCGCTCTTCCCCGACGCCGTCACGGGCTGGTCGCTGGCGGTGCTCACCGGCATCATCGTCGGGCACCTCGTGGCGCTCGGCCGTGACCGCTGGTGGGGAGGCACAGGTTCGGGGGCGGCGCTGACGCTGGCGATCCTGCTCCTCAACGGCTGGGTGCCGGCGGTCCTGGTCAGCCTGTCCGTCGTCGTGCTGGTCGGTGCGGCACGTCGCCGCCGGTGGCGCCAGGCGGTGGTGCACGGCGCCGTCGACATCCTCGGCATCGGCGCGGCTGCCCTGGCGCTGAGCGCGTTCGGCGTCCACCCCTCCGTCGAGCACCCCTGGAAGCCCGAGGACTGGGGCTACTTCGCGCTCCCCGAGGTCGTCCTCACGGCCTGCGCCTATTTACTGGCCACCCGCACGCTGCTGTGGTTCTCCTACAGCCACCGCAAGGCGGGGCTGCCCACTGCGCTGCGCAGGTCCCTGATGCGCCAGGGGCTCGTCGCCCTCGCACTGCTGGGCATCTCACCGCTGATCGCTGTGGTCGCCGCCTCCCGGCCCGTGCTGCTCCCGCTGTTCGCGGTGCCGCTCATCGCGCTGGACTCCACCCTGTGGATCGCGCGCGTCCGGGCGGAGGAGGCCCTCCGCGATCCGCTCACCGGGCTCCCCAACCGCCAGTGGCTGCTGGAGCGCACCTGGTCGGCGCTGGACGAGGCCGACCGTACGGAAGCGCGTTCCGCGCTCGTCCTCATCGACCTCGACCGCTTCCGCTCCGTCAACGACACCCTGGGCCATCTCGCGGGCGACAGGCTGCTGTTGAAGATCGCGGAGCGGCTGCGGGCCGCCCTGCCGCGGGGCGCGGAGGCGGCCCGGCTCGGCGGCGACGAGTTCGCGGTGCTCCTGCCGCTCGCCGACTCGACGACCAGCGCCATCCGCGCCGCCCGCAGTCTGGTGTCCGCGCTGGGCTCCCCCCTGGACCTGGACGGGCTGACCCTGGTCCTGGAGGCCAGCGCGGGTGTGGCCGTCTTCCCCGACCACGCCCGTGAGGCGGAGGGGCTGCTGCGCCGCGCCGACGTCGCGATGTACGAGGCCAAGCGGGACCGCACGGGCGTGGAGGTCTACGAGGCCACGCGCGACAGCAACACCCCTGACAGGCTGGGCCTGTTGGCCGACCTGCGGCGTGCCCTCGACGCCGGCGAGGTCGAGCTGCACTACCAGCCGAAGGTCGGCTTCGACGGCGTCGTCTCCGGCCTGGAGGCCCTGGTGCGCTGGGTGCATCCCGAGCGTGGCCGCGTCCCTCCGGACGAGTTCATCGCGATAGCCGAGACGTCGGGGCTGATGCCCCGGCTGACGGAGTACGTGCTGGAGACGGCACTCGCCCAGGTCGCCCGGTGGCGCTCGGACGGGCTGACCGTTCCCGTCGCGGTGAACGTCTCTCCCCGTGACGTGCACGCACCCGGCTTCGCAGGGGCCGTCGCCGGGCGACTCGCCCGGCACGGAGTCCCTGCCGGGGCACTCCAGTTGGAGATCACCGAGCACGTCCTGCTGGAGGACCCGCAGCGCGCGGCCGACACCCTCGCGGCGCTGGCCGGGCACGGCGTGAAGATGTCGCTGGACGACTTCGGCACCGGCTACTCCTCGCTCGTTCACCTGCGGCGGCTCCCGGTCAGCGAGTTGAAGATCGACCGCTCGTTCGTCGCGCGGCTCGCGGTGGACGCCGAGGACGCAGAGATCGTCCGCTGCACGGTCGACCTGGCCCACTCGCTGGGTCTGCTGGTCGTGGCCGAGGGCGTCGAGGACGACGAGACGTGGGAGCGCCTGCGGGACCTGGGCTGTGACGCCGTCCAGGGCTGGCTCGTGGCGGCGGCGATGCCGCCGGACGAGACGACGGCATGGCTGCGTGCCCGCGACGGTGTGCCGCACTCGCTGGAACAGGCCCCCGCCCGGCCGCAGTTGGAGTGCGGTTCCTCGCACACGCAGACCCCCGGCCACTCCCACACGCAGATCACCGGCCACTCCCGGCCCAACCCGGGCTCCACCGGCGGGAGTCCCCGCCCGCCCGGGCCGCCTTCCGCCCCCAGCGGGTCCGCGCACGACGCGAACCGCCCCACGGGCTGGCAGCCGGTCCAGTAGCCCTCCATGTCCACGGGCGCACGGAACTGCACCGTGCACCCGTGGACATGGTGTCCGGCGGCTGTCCCGGCCCTGGGGTGCGCCGTGTGCTGAGCGCTTTGAGTCCCGGCTGTGCCGCGGCCCGCTCTCCGAGCGCACAGGCGGGCGGTCACCGACGATCACGAACAGCCCCGGTCGCGGTGAGAACCGGGCGAGGAGTCGCTGCGGGGGAGTGTCCGGCGAGACGTGCGCGCCCTCCAGGAGGGGTGAGCTGCGAGAGCTCCTCGGCCTTCCGGCAGCCCCTCGTCAGAATTTTCGTCCCCCCGCTCGCAGCCCGCTCACGGCCCCCGGGGCGTACCTCCGCAGGGCGGTGCCTCCCGCCCTGCGGCACGTACCCGTCGGCAGGAGCCATAGGATTGGGGCGGACAATCCAACACTCACCCAGAGGACCGCTGCATGCCTGGCATCTCGCGCGAGGAGGTCGCCCACCTCGCCCGGCTGGCGCGCCTGGAGCTGAAGGCCGAAGAGCTCGATCACTTCGCCGCACAGCTCGACGACATCATCGGTGCTGTCGCCACCGTCTCCGACGTCGCCGCCGAGGACGTACCGCCGACCTCCCACCCGCTGCCGCTCACGAATGTCATGCGCCCGGACGAGGTTCGTCCGAGCCTGACCCCCGAGCAGGCGCTCTCCGGAGCCCCGGCCCAGGAGCAGCAGCGTTTCAAGGTGCCGCAGATCCTCGGGGAGGACTGATCGCGATGGCCGATCTGACAAGACTGACCGCCGCGCGTACGGCGGAGATGATCGCGAGCGGTGAGGTCACCGCAGTAGAGGTCACCGAGGCGCATCTCGCCCGGATCGACGCCGTGGACGAGAAGGTCCACGCGTTCCTGCACGTCGACCGCGAAGGCGCCCTCGCCAAGGCGCGCGAGGTCGACGCGAAGCGGGCGCGCGGCGAGCAACTCGGCCCGCTGGCCGGGGTGCCGCTGGCGCTGAAGGACCTCTTCACGACCAAGGGCGTTCCCACGACCGTCGGTTCGAAGATCCTCGAGGGCTGGATCCCGCCGTACGACGCGACCGTGGTCCGGAAGCTGAAGGAGGCGGACGTCGTCATCCTCGGCAAGACCAACATGGACGAGTTCGCCATGGGGTCCTCCACCGAGAACAGCGCGTACGGCCCCAGCGGCAACCCGTGGGACCTGACCCGCGTCCCGGGCGGTTCCGGCGGCGGTTCCTCCGCCGCGCTCACCGCGTACGAGGCGCCGCTGGCCATCGGCACCGACACCGGCGGCTCCATCCGCCAGCCCGCCGCCCTCACCGGCACCGTGGGCGTCAAGCCGACCTACGGCGGGGTGTCGCGCTACGGCATGGTCGCCTTCTCCTCCTCCCTCGACCAGGGCGGGCCCTGCGCCCGTACCGTCCTGGACGCCGCGCTCCTGCACTCGGTGATCGCGGGGCACGACGAGATGGACTCCACCTCCATCGACCAGCCCGTCCCGGACGTCGTCGCAGCCGCTCGCAACGGCGACGTGTCGGGCCTGCGGGTCGGCGTCGTCACGGAGTTCCGCGGCGAGGGGTACCAGGCGGGCGTGCTCCAGCGCGTCGACGAGACGGTCGAGTTGCTGCGTGAGCTGGGCGCCGAGGTCGTCGAGGTCTCCTGCCCGTCGTTCACGAAGGCGCTGGCCGCCTACTACCTGATCGCACCCTCCGAGTGCTCCTCCAACCTCGCCCGCTTCGACGCCATGCGCTACGGGCTGCGGGTGGGCGACGACGGTGAGCACTCCGCGGAGGAGGTCACCGCGCTGACCCGCGAAGCGGGCTTCGGGGACGAGGTCAAGCGCCGCGTCATGCTCGGCACGTACGCACTCAGCTCCGGCTACTACGACGCGTACTACGGCTCGGCGCAGAAGGTGCGCACGCTGATCACCCGCGACTTCGAGCGGGCCTTCGGGCAGGTGGACGTACTCGTCTCGCCCACGACCCCGACCACGGCCTTCCCGATCGGCGAGCGCGCCGACGACCCGATGGCCATGTACCTGGCCGACCTGTGCACCATCCCGTCCAACCTGGCCGGGAACGCCGCCATGTCCGTTCCGATCGGTCTGGCCGAGGAGGACGGCCTCCCCGTGGGGCTGCAGATCATCGCTCCGGCCATGGCCGATGACCGCCTCTATCGTGTCGGTGCGGCCCTGGAAGCCGCCCACCAGGCACGTTGGGGGCACCCGCTGCTTGAGGAGGCACCGTCGCTGTGAGTGGAATGCTGCAGAAGGCCAAGGGCCAGAAGAAATCCAGGATCGGCATGTACGTGTCCATCGCGAGCTCCCTCTTCGGGGTCGTCGGCACGATCAAGCGCGGCAGGGAGGCCCGCCGCGAGGGAGACACACTCCAGCTGGTCGACGTGGCCGTCTCGGCGGCGGGCATCGTGACGGGCGTCGCGCTGCTCGTCCGGGAGCTGCGGCGGGTCGACCTCGACGATGTCCTCGCGGACGACTGAGAGGCATTTTTCCGTGACCGTCACTGAACTCGTGCCGTACGAGGACGCGTTGGCCACCTACGACCCCGTCATGGGGCTCGAGGTCCACGTCGAGCTCGGCACCGCCACGAAGATGTTCTGCGGCTGCTCGACCACTCTCGGGCAGGGCGCCAACAGCCAGACCTGCCCGACCTGCCTGGGTCTGCCCGGCGCGCTGCCGGTCGTCAACGCCGTCGGCGTCGAGTCCGCCATCCGCATCGGCCTCGCGCTCAACTGCGAGATCGCCGAGTGGTGCCGCTTCGCCCGGAAGAACTACTTCTATCCGGACATGCCGAAGAACTTCCAGACCTCCCAGTACGACGAGCCCATCGCCTTCGGCGGCCATCTCGACGTGCAGCTGGAGGACGGCGAGATCTTCCGCGTCGAGATCGAACGCGCGCACATGGAGGAGGACACCGGCAAGTCGACGCACATCGGCGGCGCGACGGGCCGGATCCACGGCGCCTCGCACTCGCTGCTCGACTACAACAGGGCCGGCATCCCGCTGATCGAGATCGTCACCAAGCCGATCGAGGGCGCCGGCGAGCGCGCGCCCGAGGTGGCCAAGGCGTACGTCGCCGAACTGCGTGAGCTCATCAAGGCGTTGGGGGTCTCCGAGGCCCGCATGGAGATGGGCCAGATGCGCTGCGACGTGAACCTGTCGCTGCGTCCCAAGGGCCGGAAGGCCTTCGGCACGCGCAGCGAGACGAAGAACGTCAACTCGCTGCGCAGCGTGGAGCGCGCCGCCCGGTTCGAGGTGCAGCGCCACGCGGCCGTGCTCGACGCGGGCGAGACGATCATCCAGGAGACGCGGCACTTCCACGAGGAGAACGGCACCACCACCTCCGGCCGCGTCAAGGAAGAGGCGGAGGACTACCGCTACTTCCCCGAGCCGGACCTGGTGCCGGTCGCGCCCTCGCGCGAGTGGGTCGAGGAACTGCGCGCGACCCTCCCGGAGTTGCCGCGGCTGCGACGCAACCGGCTGCGCGAGGAGTGGGGCATCTCCCAGCACGAGATGCAGTCCGTGCTCAACGCGGGAGCGGTCGATCTGATCGTCGCCACGGTCGAGGCGGGTGCCCCCGCTGACCAGGCGCGCAAGTGGTGGATGGGCGAACTCGCCCGTCGCGCCAACGAGTCCGGCACCGACCTCGCCGAGCTGCCCATCGGGCCGGAGGAGGTCGCACGGGTCTGCGCGCTCGTCGAGGAGGGTTCGCTCAACGACAAGCTGGCGCGCCAGACCATCGAAGGCGTCCTGGACGGCGAGGGATCGCCCGACGACGTAGTGGAGAAGCGCGGCCTCAAGGTCGTCTCCGACGAAGGCGCCCTGGGCACGGCGGTGGACGAGGCGATCGCCGGCAACGCCGCCATCGCCGAGAAGATCCGCGGCGGCAAGGTGCAGGCGGCAGGTGCTCTCGTGGGTGCCGTCATGAAGGCCACCCGGGGTCAGGCGGACGCGGCGCGCGTGCGCGAGCTGATCCTGGAGAAGCTGGGCGTCGAGGGCTGACGACTGCCCGTCCGCGCGACGGGGAGGAAAGACGCAGGAGCCGGGGACGGTCCGTCACGGACCGTCCCCGCGCTGTGTCCGTACGCAGTGACCTGCACCTTCACAGGATCCTGCCGCGATGTGGCCATCAACACAAAGCTCGCAATGGATCTTCGAACGATGTCACGCTGCCAGGACGGTCACATAACGGCGGCATCACGGCTGCCTCGTCTTCGCCCCGCTCGCACCGAACCGGCAGCCCGGTAGGGAGAGCGCCATCGCCCCCTCTCCGGGAAGGTCGAACACCTATGACGGCTCTCGCCCGCTGGTGCCTGCGCCGCCGTCTGGTCGTCGTGCTGATGTGGTGCGCAGTACTGGTGGGCGTGGCCACGTCCGCGGTCCTGACCGGTTCGGCCTACTCGAATCAGTACGACGTCCCCGGTACCGAGTCCGGACGCGCCAACACGCTCCTCAGCCAGGGCTTCCCCGAACGCTCGGGCGACAGCGACACCATCGTCTGGAAGACGGGCTCCCCGGAGAAGACGGACCCGGGCAACGACAGCGTCCGTGACGCCCAGGTCAAGAAGGCGATGAGCAAGGCCCTCGACGACGTCGACGCCCTGCCCGGAGTGAGCGCTGTCAGCAGCCCGTACGGCGACGCGGCGGGGGCGTCCGCCGAACGGCCTGACCGCTCCGGCGGGCAGCAGGAACACGAGGAACGCATCAGCCGCGACGGCCGTACCGCCTACGCGACGATCACCTTCGACGCCCCCGTCGAGAAGCTGCAGAAGAAGGACGTGCAGCCCGTCATCGACGCCGCACAGCGCGGGGGCGACGACGTGCGGGGCCTGGACGTGGAACTCGGCGGGCAAGCCATCGGCCTCACCGAGGAGGAGGGCGGGCACATGGCCGAAGCCGTCGGCATCGGTGTCGCGGCCGTCGTGCTGCTCATCGCCCTCGGCTCCTTCTCGGCGATGCTGCTGCCCCTGCTGACCGCCCTCGTCAGCGTCGGCACCGCCACCCTCGGGATCGGACTGCTCAGCCATGTGATGACGGTCGCCGACTTCGCACCGATGCTGGGAACCCTGATCGGGCTCGGCGTCGGCATCGACTACGCGCTCTTCATCATCACCCGTCACCGTCGCGGTCTGAAGGAGGGCCTGCCGGTCGCGGAAGCCGCGCAGCGGGCGGTCGCCTCGGCCGGACGTGCCGTCGTCTTCGCCGGTGTCACGGTCTGCATAGCGCTGATGGGCATGCTCGTACTCCAGCTGAGCTTCCTCAACGGCGTCGCCGTGGCCGCCTCGCTGACGGTGGTGCTCGCGGTGCTCGCCTCGATGACCCTGGTGCCCGCGATGCTCGGAGTGATCGGCATGCGCGCCCTGAGCAGGCGGGAGAGGAAACGGCTCGCCGAGCACGGCCCCGAGGTGCACGTGGATCTCATGGACGCCGAGGAGGTCGAGGACGGCTCCGAGACGAGGACGCGGGTACGCGCCGGACTGACGGCTCGCTGGTCCGCCTTCGTCTCGCGCCACCCGCGCCTCCTCGGCGGGTTCGCCGCAGCGGTGATGGTGGTGCTGGCCGTGCCCATGTTCGGGCTGCAGCTCGGCACCTCCGACCAGGGCAACAACCCCTCCACCGCCACCACTCGGCAGGCGTACGACATGCTCGGCGACGGCTTCGGCCCCGGCACGAACGGGCCGCTGACACTGGTCGGCGAGATCGACAGCGCCGCTTCGAAGCTCGCCTTCGAGGAGCTGCCGGAGAAGCTGCGGGGCGTCGAGGGCGTCGCCCAGGTCTCCGGAGGGGAACTCAACGGCAACGGCAGCACGGGAGTGATCACCGTCGTCCCGGACAGCGCCCCGCAGGCTGAGGAGACCTCTGAGCTGGTCGAACGGCTGCGCACCGACGTGCTGCCGGAGTCCACCGACTCCAACTCGCTGGACGTCCACGTCGGAGGCGTCACCGCCGCACACGACGACTTCGCCGACGTGATTCTCGGCAAGCTGCCCCTGTTCGTGGGAGTCGTGGTCTCGCTGGGATGCGCCCTGCTGCTGCTCGCCTTCCGCAGCATCGGGATTCCGCTGAAGGCGGCCCTGATGAACGTGCTGGCGGTCTCCGCCGCCTGCGGAATCGTCGTCGCGGTCTTCCAGTGGGGGTGGGGCAGCGGCATGCTCGGGCTCGGCGGATCGGGGCCCATCGAGCCGTTCCTGCCGGTCATCATGGTGTCCGTGCTCTTCGGGCTGTCCATGGACTACCAGGTCTTCCTGGTCAGCCGCATGTACGAGGAATGGCGCCTGACCGGTGACAACTGCAGATCGGTTCGGGTCGGCCTCGCCGAGACGGGGCGGGTCATCAACTCCGCCGCCGTGATCATGATCGCGGTCTTCGGAGCCTTCGTGCTCAGCGGCGACCGGATCATCGCGATGTTCGGCATCGGGCTCGCCTCCGCCGTCGCTCTGGACGCCTTCGTGCTGCGTACGCTGCTCGTCCCCGCGCTCATGCACATGCTCGGCGGCGCGAACTGGTGGCTCCCCGCGTGGCTGGAGAAGCGGCTGCCACGGCTGAGCATCGAGCCGGAACCGGTTCCCGAGAAGGTGCCGGAACTCCTTCCGGAACCGGTCGGCGCCGTCGCTACGACAACGGTTCCGCAACCACGTGCGGAACTCTCATCCGACTCTCAGAAACGGCCCCTACGGTGACGCCCCATGGCTACCGAGACAACGAAGACTGACAAGAGCGAAGACACCGGCACCACCCCGGAGGCCGAGGACAAGCCCACGGCTGCCGTGGCGAGTGAGCCCGAGGCCCCGGCTGCGGCCGATGACCACGCTTCCGATGACGATCTGGCAGATGACGACCGCGTCATAGTCACCGAGCAGCCGACAGGGCTGCGCAGCAGCGGACTGGGGGCCGGCGCAGCCGCGGTCGTCAGCGCCGCACTGGGGCTGTCCTCCCTCACGGGCACCTCGCTGAGCGAGATGCTGCGTGAGCGCAAGCAGCTCATCGGCCAGATCGAGAGCAGCGCACAGCCGCCGAGCGGTGGCGGTGGCGGCGGTGACCAGATCAGCGCCCTGTACGGCGCCCCCTGGCACGCCAGCGCCCTCTTCAACGGGATATTCGCGCTGCTCGCCGTCGTCGTGGGCGGTGTGCTTCTCGCCCTCGTCGCCAACCGTGCCGAGACGCGTTCCTGGGTGAAGTCGGTCGCGCTGGGCGGCGTCATCCTCGGAGTGATCGGCCTCCTCATCGCGGGCGGCATGTACTTCGACCTCTTCGCCAGCCCGCCCAAGGTTCCCGGCCAGCCTTCCTGACGGCTGGTCCCGTACGGCCGTGAGCCGGCCGGGGGCGCACACCCACCGGTGATCCCGATCCACCGGAGGCGGGCCCCCGGCCCTCACGAGCCGTTTCCGAGCTGCGCCCGCACTCGGACCCGGGCTGCGCGCTCAGCCCCGCAACGCCCGCCGGACGACCGCGCCCTCGGCGCTTCCCGGCCGCATCGCCCTGGCCCTCGCGAGCTGCGCCGCCCGACCCTTCGGGCTGCATCGCCCGGCCCTTCGGAGCCGCATCCCCCGGCCCTTCGGGCCTCGCCAATTCCGGGTCCTTACCCGCCCTCACCGCCCGGCTGAGTAGCCCCCGCGCCCCAGGCGGGACTTTGCCGGACACGCCCTAAGGCCCTGCACGTCCGCATAAGGCCCCTCACGTCCGTAAGACCGGGCAATCGCCCGATGTGGCGGACCCCCCTGGGAGACGAAGGTGGAGGCACGAAGAAAAGCCACCACCGACCGGGAGCACGAGATGTTCTACACCCAGGAAGCCGTACTTCTCCGCATCGCCGACCTCCGCCGTGAGGCCGAAGCCGAACGCAGAGCCCGTGCGCTCGCTGAAGCCGAGCGCGAGAGCAAGCGACAGGAGGAGGCGGAGAGCGAAGCCAGGAAGGCCAGGAAGGACTGGTCCACCGCCGCGTGAGAGCGGTGCCCGTGTCCTCCTCCGTCTCCCCTCAAGGGATATCGCCGGAAAAATCGCCTCCCGCGATGTCGGTCGCCGGTGTCATGCTTGGCGACGTGCAAGACGACTCCACCGTCAGCCCCGTCTTCGTCGGCCGCAGGGACGAACTGACCCTCCTCACAGATGCGCTCGCCCGCGCCGACGCGGGCGAGCCGCAGATGCTGCTGCTCGGCGGCGAGGCAGGCGTCGGCAAGACCCGCCTGCTGGAGGAGTTCCTGACCGCCGCCCGTGCCTCCGGAGCCACGGCCGCCGTCGGCGGCTGCCTCGAAGACACCGAGCACCCGAGCGAGGTGGACCTCTAC
>NZ_JACBXA010000108.1 GCF_013870515.1 Streptomyces albidus (ex Kaewkla and Franco 2022)
TTGGGAGGGCTGCTCGGCGGATCGGACGGGTGTGATGACGGGGGGCCGGGCGACCCAGGTGGGCCGGGGCCCGGAGACCCGGGCGGGCCGGAGGGAGGCGACCCTGGTGGACCCGAAGGACCAGGTGATCCGGAAGGCCCGGGAGGTGATCCCGAAGGACCAGGAGACCCCGAGGGCCCGGGAGGTGACCCCGAAGGACCAGGAGACCCCGAGGGCCCCGGAGGTGACCCCGAAGGACCAGGAGACCCCGAGGGCCCCGGAGGTGACCCCGAAGGACCAGGCGGGCCCGGAGACCCCGTACCCGACTACCAGGAGATCATCACCATCACCGTCGAGGACGTCGACGCACCCGAGGTGATCGTGGACGACCGCACGGTCGAAGCACCCGGCAAGTCGGGAGCCGAGATCGACTTCCCCGCCACGGCGATCGACGCGGTCGACGGCGAACTCCCGGTCTCCTGCGAGCCCGAGTCAGGCTCCCGCTTCAAGGTCGGTACGACGAAGGTCACTTGCGAGGCGACCGACTCGGCGGGCAACACGGGAAGCGACACAGCTGAGTTCAAGGTGCTCCCAGCACCCGTGCCGAATCAGGCGGACGTCGCCGTGAAGGCGAGCGTCGCTCCTGCCAAGAACTACGTGGGCCGGCAGACCGTCGCCCGCTTCATCCTCACCAACGCGGGCCCCAAGACGGCCAAGGACGTGGTCGTCACCGCCAAGTGGCCCAAGGCCGACAAGTCCAAGCGCCGTTCGCTCGGTCCGCTCACGGGCTGCACCAGCAGCGACCCGTGCAGCATCAAGCCCGGCGGTCGACTGGTCGTGGCTCAGGCAGGCGTCTACCGCGAGGCGGAGAGCGGCGACGTCAGCGCCACCGTCACCAGCTCCCCCAAGGATCCGGACCGGAAGAACAACAAGGACAGCGCCCATCTCCGCATTCTCAAGCCGAAGTTGACGGTCACGCCGAAGGCCGGCCCGCCCGGTCAGGCGGTACTGGCACGCGGCAAGGACTTCCCACCCGGCGCGACCGTCCGCCTCACCTGGAAGCCTGGCATCACGGCGACCCGCTCGCCCCTGCGGGTCGGACGTGACGGCACGTTCGAGGAACCAGTGCTGGTGCTGCGCAAGGACCAGCTCGGTCCGCGAAAGCTGCGCGCCGACGTACGTGCACTGGACCGGCTGCAGAAACCGTTCCTGGTCGTTCAACGGCACCTGGAACCACCGGATTTCGTCGGCCGAGGCTGAAGCCGGGACTGGGCGACGTCGAGCAGCAGGCGAACACGTAGCGGGAAGGAGCCACCGTGATCCACGAAGTCGATGAAGCGCTACGCACCCTGTTCCGCGCCGAGCCGCTGGAGGGCGGGCAGATCTCGGTCGTGTTCGACGCACCCACCCGCGACTGGGCGGCGACGGTCAACGCCCCCACGGTGAACCTGTATCTGTACGACATCCGTGAACACATGCAGCTCCGCGAGAGGGGCCTGCACAACCAGTACGACGAGCAGGGCATCGTCGTCGCCCGACGACGCCCGCCGCGCTACTTCAAGCTCTCGTACCTGATCACGGCGTGGACGAAGCGGCCGGAGGACGAACACCGACTGCTGTCCTCGCTGTTGATGTGCCTGCTTCAGTACGAGGCGATGCCCGCGGAACGTCTGATGGGCACCCTGGCAGAGATCGGCGTCGCCGTGCCGATGACGGTCGCGTTGCCACCGCCGTCGGACAGGTCGTTCGCGGACGTGTGGAGCGCGTTGGGCGGTGAGCTCAAGCCGTCGCTCGACCTGGTGGTGAGCGTTCCGGCGACGGCGTCCCCCGTCTATCCGGCCGGCCCGCCGGTCGGCGACGAGGGCCTGCAGCTGGACTTCTTCGACTCCCAACCCGAAGAACGCGCCGAACGCGAACCGACGGCGTACCGGACAGCACCGAACGGCGCGAAGCAGCCGATCTACGGCACGCGTCCGGGTGCGCCGCAGCGGGCGGCCGACGACGGAGCGGACCCAGAGCCCCGTACGCGTACACGCCGGGGCGGCATCGCATCCCGCATCTCCGAGGGCGGCGAATGATCGACCGGGAACCGTCACCCGACGCTGAACTGGACGTCTCACTCCGCCACTTGCTCGACCGCGCGGTCATCATCGAGGAACGCGTCCGCCACGCGGTCGCAGCCCGCCAAGCCACGGACCCGCACCCGGACGACGAGTTCCGCGGCCTCTACCTCAACGACGAAACGGTGCTCCGGCTCCTGGACGAGGGCCGCTCGATCGCCGCACCCGACGAAACGGAGTCGGACCGCCTGGCGGAGTCCGAATCCCGCGCGGATGCCACCTCCCGACTCCACACCCTGGCCCGGGAGTTCGGTCTCTCCGCTCTGGACGTGGAAATCCTCCTCATCACCCTTCTCCCCGACCTGGACGACCGCTTCGAGTCCTTCTACGGCTACTTGAACGACGACGTGACCCGTCGCCGCCCCAGCGCAGGACTCGCGCTGGGCCTGTGCGGCCTGCCAGCGGCGGACGCCGGCGCCCGTGCCCGCCTCCACCCGCTCTCCCCTCTACGCAAGGGTGGGCTCCTCCTGATCGAGGAACCTGAACGCCCTTTCCTGGCCCGCGCATTGCGCGTCCCTGATCGCGTGACGGCTCACCTCCTGGGCGACGACACCGCGGACCCCCGCATCGCCGACTTGCTGGTCCCCCGCCCTGACGTACCGGGGGTGGGCGACCCGGCTCCACTTGCCCGCGCTCTCGAGAACGGCGTGACGTTGGCGTACCTCCGCGAAGACCAAGGCGGCGCAGGCACGTCCCTGGGCGCCTCGGCACTTCTTCGCTCTGGCCGCATGCCCCTCGGCATCGACCTGGACCGCCTCGCTGAAGACCCGAACCCGACGGAAGCGGTGCGCGTCCTGACCCGCGAGGCACGCCTGACGGGGTCCGGCCTGGTCTGCGGCCCCCTGGACTCGCTCCTGCCGGAAAAGGTCGGCGTCATCCGCCAACTGACGGACTCGCCTGTTCCCGTGATCCAGGTGGGCCGGGCCCCCTGGGACGCGTCGTGGTCGAAGCACCCACCACTGCTCCTCCAGGCCCCACGAGTGGAACCCACAGCGCGAGCGGACCTCTGGAAGACGTCGTACGGAGAAGGGGTCCCGCCCGAACTTGACCTGACCCGCACGCTCTCCCCCTTCCTCCTCACCCCGGATCAGATCGCGGGAGCGGCGCGAGCAACATCCCAAACGGCAGCACTCAACGGCGGCGAACTCACCCCGGACCACGTACGCGCGGGCGCCCGCGCCCAGAACGCCGCGGGCCTCGATCGCCTGGCCCGCCACATCGAACCGGCAGTGGACTGGAACGACTTGGTCCTGCCGTCCGATCCGCTGGCCCAGCTCCGCGAACTAACGGCACGCGCCCGCCACCGCGACCGAGTGCTGGGTGAATGGGGGATGCGCCCGGGTGGAGGACGCGGCCGCGGAGTGACGGCGCTCTTCGCGGGCGACTCAGGCACTGGAAAGACAATGTCCGCGGAGGTCATCGCGGCCGACCTGGGCCTGGACCTCTACACGGTCGATCTCTCCACAGTGATCGACAAGTACGTGGGCGAGACAGAGAAGAACCTGGAGCGCATCTTCACGGAGGCCGCCGGCATCAACGGCGTGCTGCTCTTCGACGAGGCCGACGCGATCTTCGGCAAGCGCTCCGAGGTGAAGGACGCCCACGACCGCTACGCGAACGTCGAGAGTGCGTACCTGCTCCAACGCATGGAGACCTTCGACGGATTGGCGATCCTGGCCACGAACCTCCGCGCCAACCTGGACGACGCGTTCACCCGCCGCCTGGACCTGGTCATCGACTTCCCCCTGCCAGAAGCGGCCGAGCGTCTGGTCCTGTGGGAGCGCTGCCTGGCCCCACTCCTCCCCCACGCGGAGGACCTGGACCTCGACTTCTGCGCGGATTCCTTCGAGCTAGCGGGCGGCAACATCCGCTCCATCGCCATCACAGCGGCCTACCTGACAGCGGAATCCGGTGCCCCGGTGACGATGCCCGACCTGATCCACGCGATCCAACGGGAGTACCAGAAGCTCGGCCGACTCACCCTAGCTTCGGAGTTCGGTCCCTACGTGGAGCTGCTCAGCTCCTGAGCGCCACTCCGCCCCAACCGATACCACCCGGTAGGTCCGCCACGCCTTGTCTTCTGTAGGTGGCGACCAGCTTCCTCTGTGGGACCATCCCGAGAATCGCACGTTACTCCTCGGGCTCTGGCGACAGCCTTTCCCAATTGCCCTCGTCAGTTTCTACGTGAACCTCTGGAAACGCACCTGCGATGCGATTCAATAGTCTACGGAAGTTTTGAGTGTCAGTGATATCCTTACTCTCTTCAATTAGTGACAATAATTCCTCGATATTATCATCGTAGCGAACGCCGATTCGCGCCTCTCCCAAGGTTTGATTATCCACGATCGAAAGCCCAAGCACGTCGGTTTCGTCGTCATGATCAATCTGAAGAGTGACAGCGCGGTTATCGTAATAATAGTTCACGATGCCGAAATCAAGCGACTCAACGTCCGCAACCCATCCAGCAGCTTCTAGCTTCCTTATGATCAAGGACTCCACTTGTGAAATTTCCGACACAAGGTCTCCTAGGTCGCAAGCCTCGAATCAGGGAAAACGCACCTTGGTAGACCGTACCACCCTTGCCCACTCTTCGTGTACCTCTCTACCTCGCTTTCTGATCAACTCATGAAGCGAAGCCGCCCCAATCAGGCGAACCTTGGCCAGGCTAATATTCGACAAGGTTAATGTCGCAACTTCCACGCCTCCCTTTCTAAGTATTACGAGGCCTTTTCTCCCAACTTCCACTCCGTGCAAAGATGTTGAGTTTCCCGTATTCGGCTGCACCTCTGACCCTTTGTATACGCTCATCGCTAACACAAGGGAGCGCAGGTCCCACCCTCTCCTGCGAGCAAAACTCCGCATGCCGACTATTTGATCAGAGCATGGCGGGCATGGGCTTCTCGTCACCTTGAGAGTCATCTCCATCCTAGGAAACTCGCCAGGCCGCCTTCTCATGCGACGCACATCTGGCACCTTCCCTTCCCAAAGATCTCGCAAGCCACTCATTAGTCGCGCCTCCGCGTGTCTACCCTTCAGGGAACGTACACGCGGCAGCGGCAGAGCTCCGCCACGCCAACGCACATAGCCTTGAGCATAAGTTTTCGGCCACCGTAGATCCACCTGCGACGGCGTAAACGGTTTATTGAATACAACTGCTACGGTTTTGCGTGATATCCAGATCGGATTGACCGACGCTTTAACCTGAAACTCGCCTACCCGAGCCTCATTAGCGAGGAGTTGGAGACTCTTTAATCCCTCGCCCTTGTATTTGCCATAAGTGGAGGAAACCGCATCCTCAACGTCCTGAACCTGGACACCCCTCGGCAGTTTTCCTGCGAGGTCTGCATCAATTTGATCGCGCAACTTATTGATCTGTTCTCGGTTCTGACGCTTCCCCCTTTCACCCTGCCCCTTTTTCAACTTGCGCCAGAGCTTCTTGCCAGCCTTGGCGATCTTGTCGACGATCTTGTCGATAGCTCGGTTAACCGGGCGCGATGCCTTCTGGATGACCTGCTTGACCTTGTTGGCCAGGCCACCAATCCCCAGCAGGGAAGCCAACAGCCCGAGCAACAAGGGGATACTTGCTGCCAACGCGGTTTCGACCATCTTGGGCACGCCCGCCGCGCCGCCGTTCGCTATTTCGATGACCGCGTCGAGCACCGCGTTGACGAATTCGACAATCTGCGCGCCCTGGTTCACGACGAACATGACGATGTCGATGATTGCCTTGACCGCGCGGACGAACGCGGAGGCGGGGTTGAGCAGGGAGACGATCCAGGTGATGCCCGCGACGATGACCGTGGGGATCAGATAGGACTTGAGTTCCTCGAGGATCGTGGACTTCAGGTCGCCGGCCTGGGCCGTGATCTCGTCGACCGCGCCGGCCGGACCTTCCTTCGCGAGGGACTTGGCCACCGGGACCGAGGACTCGACCGCGTCCATCGCCTGGTCCGGCACACCCTTGCGGGTCACGCGGGCGCGGATGTTGTCCCACGTCAGGCCCAGCATCGACGCGATGAGCTGGATGATGCCCTTGAGGTCGAACTTCGCCGGGAGCTCGATGCCCGCCTTGACCGCCGTGCCCAGCAGCCAGCTGACGAGGCCCTTCTTCAGGTGGTCGGCGATGTTGCTGATGAACAGCTGGAGGCCGGCGCCGACCGCCTTGACCAGGTTGTTCAGGAACCCGATCGGATCCTTGATGATCTTCATGATGGCGCTGGCGGCCTTCGCCAGGATGCCCATCAACAGATCCTTGAGCTCCTTGATGGTCTTGATGACGCCGGCGACCGCGTCGATGGCCTTGTCGACCAGACCCTTGTTGGCCTCCTGGAGCGCCTTGATCCTGTCGTCGACCTTCTTCAGGGCCGCCGTGTACTTAGTCGCCAGGTCCGTCACGAGCTGCTTGGACTTGTCGTTGACCTCCGATTCGAGGTCGTCGAACTTCCCCGCGAAGTCCTTCGCCGCGTCCTGCCCGTACTTCTTCAGGTCCTCCGGAAGCTTGTCGACCTCCGCCTTCAGTTCCGAACGGCCCTTCTTGATACGGGCCTTCGCCTTGCCCAGCTCCGCCCCGATCGTGTCCGCGACCGAGGAGATGACGCCCTGCATCTTGGAGACGTAGAGCTTGCGTGAGAGCTGGTAGAGCTTGTTCGCCTCCTCCGGGAGGCCTTTGAAGAGGTCCTTGGTCCAGCGGAGCTTGCCCCTCCAACCGGAGTAGCGCTTGGACTTGTACTCCTTCATCCGGCGCGACTGGTCTGCCTCGAACGCCGCCCGCGCCGCCTTCTCCCCCTTGGTGAACTGGGCGTCGACCTTCTTGTCGAGGCCGTCCAGGATTCCCTCGACGTCCTTCTTCGTGGCGTCGAAGACCTTCTGCAGCTTCGAGGTGACCTGCTCGCGCTTCTGCTCGTCCTTGGACTTGGTCTCGCTCTTGCCGCCGTCGACCTGCTTGCCGGCCTCACCCCGCTTGGCCGTCATCGCCGCCATGGCCTTCGTGCCCTCGGCAGCGGCGCCTTCCTTGGCCTCGTCGAGCTGTTCCTTCTCCGCCCCCCTGGCCTTGCCCGGGGCTTTCGCCGAGTCCTCCTCCGCCTTCTTCTTCTCCCCCAGCGCGGCGTCGAAGTCCGGCTCGTTGCCCTTCTTCAGCTGCTCCTCGGTGACTTCGGCGTCCGCCATCGCCTTGTCGTTGGCCTTCGGCCCCTCGGAGAAGTCCGTCACCTCATCCGGCTGCTTCTCCGGCACCGCGCCCTCGGCGTCGGGCGCGCCCGGGTTCGCCGGAGGCTTGTCCGGCGACATCGGAGTGACGTCCTTCTCCTTGGCCGCCGACGTGTCCGGCTCGGCCTTGGTGGTGGAGTCGATGTCCTTCGCGGAGGTCTTCTTGCCGTCGGAGACCTTGCCGTCGACTTCTTCCTTGACGTTCTCGGCCTTGCCCGATTCGGAGAACTTCTCCGCGTCGTCCAGGTTCTTCGGCGCCTGGTCGGCGATGGCCTTGTTCACCGCTTCGATGAAGGCTTGCTTGTCGAACTCGCCCGGCTTCGCCTTGTCCATCTTTTCGGAGTTGGCGACCTTGCCCTGAGCCTCTTTGTCGTCGTCCGGCGCCTTCGCGGCGTCTTGCGCGGACTTCGACTCACCGGCTGCGGGCGGGTGTTGGCCGATCTTCTGCTTCTTCGCCGCCACATCCGAGGTGACCTTGCGGAATCCCGGCGCCTGCGACGGCGGCGGCTTGACCGGCTCGGTGTAGCGCTGGGCGACAAGGCGGGAGACTGCCGCGTTGCCCGCAATCCCCTGCAGGCGCTGGAGACTTCGACGGTCCAATCCGGGCCCGGATGTCGTCGGGGCTGCCGATGCCGCCTCCGTGGTCGGCTGTACCGTCGCCGAACGGCCCGTCTCCTGCTGCGACTTGGCAGCAGGCTTCGACGACTTGTCCGAGGCCGCCTTCACCGCGCCACCCGGCCGGCACCGCCGACCCCGTGACCCGTGCGCCCCCGACCGTACGTCTCGGACATGGCCGCCAGCATCGTGACGGGCACGGCTCTCAGCTCAAGCGCGAGTCACAGCGGAAAGGCACGGACCGCTGCACCTTCGGGCACGCGGTTCTGTACGCCGGGGCGGCCGAAAGCCCTTTCAGATGATCCACCGCAAGAACAAGAATCGCCTGCGTTTCCCGACCAAGGTCAAGGCTTCAAGGTCCAGGTCAAGGAGGAGCGTGGCATGCCGTCGTACCTGTCCCCGGGCGTCTATGTCGAAGAGGTGGAGTCCGGCTCCCGCCCGATCCAAGGTGTGGGGACGTCGGTCGCCGCCTTCATCGGATTCGCGCAGAAGGGTCCGCTGAACGAGCCGACGCTCATCACCAACTGGACCCAATTCACCACTGTCTTCGGCGACTTCGTCGAGGGAACGTACCTGGCCACCTCCGTGCACGGCTTCTTCGCCAACGGCGGCGGAGTCTGCTACATCGTGCGTATCGGCGGCAGCGGACAGGACGCGGACAAGGAGCTCACCGCCGGTCCCCAGGCGCAGTTGGGCCCCTACGTCGTACGGACGCTGCCCGGCGTCACCGGCGAGATCACCGTCGAGGTCTCCGACCCGGAGGGCGACGACCCGCCCCGGGACGTCTTCACCCTGGTCGTCAAACGCGACGGCCGGGTCGAGGAGACGTACCCCTCGGTCACCGCCAAGCGCAGCAAGGAGAACGTCGCCACCAGGGTCAAGGCGCACTCCGCGCTGATCGCCCTGGAGGAGCCCGGCAAGGGCGCCGCGCCCGCACGTCCCGACGCGCAGTCCGTGACGCTCTCGGTGCCGCCGGGCTCGGGGGCGGCCGGAGCTGCCGCACCCGACGAGCTGTCGACGGACTCCTACGTGGGAGACCCCGACCAGCGCACCGGTCTGGGCGGCCTGGAGGCCGTCGACGACGTCACGATGGTGGCGGCGCCGGACCTGATGAGCGCGTACGAGCGGGGCGTGCTGAACCTGGAGACGGTGGTCTCCGTCCAGCAGGGCCTCATCACGCACTGCGAGGCGATGGGCGACCGCATCGCCATCCTCGACACCCCGCCCGGCCTGAGCCCGCAGCAGGTGCGCACGTGGCGCAGCGAACGTACGGGCTTCGACTCGAAGTACGCGACGCTGTACTACCCCTGGATCAAGGTGTTCGACGCCGGAGCCGGACGGAACACCCTCGTCCCACCGAGCGGTCACGTCGCGGGCGTGTGGGCGCGCAACGACGAGACGCGAGGCGTGCACAAGGCGCCGGCGAACGAAGTGCTGCGTGGCGCCGTGGCCCTGCAGACCCAACTGACCAAGGGCGAGCACGACTTGCTCAACCCCATCGGGCTGAACTGCATTCGGGCGTTCCCCGGACGCGGTATCCGCATCTGGGGGGCCAGGACGCTCTCCAGCGATCCGGCCTGGCGCTACCTCAACGTGCGACGGCTCTTCAACTACCTGGAGGAGTCGATCCTCGAGGGCACCCAGTGGGTGGTCTTCGAGCCCAACGACGACGCGTTGTGGGCCCGGGTGCGCCGGACCGTCTCGGCGTTCCTCGTCAACGAGTGGCGAAAGGGCGCCCTGTTCGGCCTCACTCCCGACGACGCGTTCTACGTGCGGTGCGACAACGAGACGAATCCCCCGGAGAGCATCGACAACGGGCAGGTCGTCTGCGAGGTGGGCGTCGCCCCGGTCAAGCCGGCGGAGTTCGTGGTGTTCCGGCTCGCGCAGCTGTCCGGCGGTTCCGGCGCGGTCGACGAGTGACCGCTGAGGCCAAGTCGCCGCATCTCGCACGACGTTGACCGAGGCCGAGCAAGGACAGCAGCACCGATCCAGTCACCACGAACAAGCACGCGAGCGACGCAGGCAAGGAGGCCGGCATGCCACTCCCCGATCTCGACAGTTCGGTCGGGCACTCCTTCGGACTCGAACTGGACGCCGTGCTCATCCGTCAGATCACCGAGGTCAGTGGTCTGAAGATGGAGCAGGACGTCATCGAGCTGAAGCAGAACAGCACGGACGGCAAGTACGCGATCAAGAAGCTGCCGGGACGTCCGAAGGCCGGAGAGGTCACTCTCACCCGCGGTCTCACGGAGGACAACAGCTTCGAGAGCTGGGTCAAGGACTCACGCTTCGGGCGGATGCAGAGCGCACGCCGCCACGGAGCCATCATCGTCTACGACTACGAGGGCATGCCGATCAAGCGGTACAAGCTGATCAACGCCTGGCCCAAGTCCCTTGAGATCAGCACTCTCAAGGCGGGCGACACCTCCGTGCTCACGGAGAAGCTCGTGATCACGTACGAGAGCATGGAAGTCGACTGATGCGGCGCACGAACACCGCGGTCGCGCCGCCTCGGACGGAGTCCCACGAGGCGGGAACCGGTGCGGCGTCGTCCGTGCGCCCGGAGCCGCTGCGCACGGAGTTCCCCTTCGAGCTGCCGCGGGGGTACGTCGACGAGTCGGGCACCGTGCACCGTAGGGGCGTGATGCGACTGGCCACCGCCCGGGACGAGTTGATCCCGCTGCGCGACGACCGGGTGCGGGAGAACTCGGCCTATCTGTCGGTCGTGCTCATCTCCCGTGTGCTCGTGCGGCTGGGCACCGTCGAGGACGTCCATCCGGGCGTCGTGGAGGACCTGTTCGCCTCCGATCTCGCCTTCCTGCAGGACTTCTACCGCCGCATCAACGCCGAAGGTCATTCCAGGGCCGCCGTGACGTGCCCTTCGTGTCAGGAGAGCTTCGCGGTCGACCTCGCCGGCGGTGGTCGCCTGGGGGAATCGTGACGTACGCGGCGGACCGCATCCATGAGGAAGTCGCGTACGTCGCCTACCACTTCCACTGGTCGCTCGACCAGATCCTCGACCTGGAGCACGCCGACCGTCTGCGGTACGTGGACCAGATCGTCCGGCTGGGCGGCTGACGTCGGCGCGACACGAGCGAGAGACAGGGGGGCCGAGAACCGATGGGATTGCTGTCCTGGCTGAGCAGCCGCCGACAGGGAACGGAGTCGTCGGCCGACGTGGCAACCGCGCCTGCCGAGATGGCACCGGCTGCTGCGCCGACCGTGCCTGCCTGGCGTGAACTGCCGCCGCTTCAGCGTGCGTTGGACGCTCCCGGCCTGGTATCCGATCCGGTCGGCTTCCGCGGTTCGCTGAGTGCCTGGCAGGACACCTCGTTCCACAGGCCGCTCGGTCATCTCGTCAGTCCGGAGGCACCGTCGGGGCTCGGGCACGGCCTCACCAGCGCGTTCACGGTCAGCAGGGAGACGGACGAGCCGTCACGGACCTCGGAGGTCGGGTCGGGGAGAACCATCGGCACTCCGGCTCCCGTGCGGCTACAACGGGCCTCGGAGGAGGCGTCGTTGGTGTCCGCGCGCCCCCTGGAGACCTCGCTTCAGGACCTTCCGCAGCTGGCTGTCGCCGCCCCGCCCTCACACGTCACGACGGGCACGGACACAAACTCTGCCGATACGTCGACAAAGCAAGTGGCTCCGGTGCAGCGCTCCGTCCAGCCCGAGGCGTCCGTCGAGCCCGGCACCTCCAGCCCTCCGTCTGCTGCATTCAGGCCTCGTGGCCTCGGCCTCGGCGAACCGCTGCACAGCCTGCCGCTCACCGCCCAGCGATCGGCGGGGCCGCCTTACACTTCCCCGCCTGCCGCGCAACTCGACCCGCCCGCGTCTGAGGGGGCGTCGGAGTCCGGGCCGACCGAACACGCCGACTTGCCGTCACGGCCACTGCTCGGTGACGACCCCCTGCCGACGGTCTCCCGTAAGGACGAGACCTCGCGGGAGGCTGATACGAGCCCCGCGACGGTGGACCACGCTGCTCCGGCGCACCCGCCAGCCGTACGCGAATCGGTCCCCCTTCAGCGTGCGGCCGAGGACGGCACGCCGCTCCCCCGGCTCCCGAAGCCGGCCGCGGAGCCGACCGTGCCGTTGACCGCACAGCGCTCCGTGCCGTTGTTCTCAGGTGCCGAAGCACCCTCCGACGACGCTCCGGCCGGAGAGACCCCAGCCCCGGTTCCGCTGCAGTGGACGGCACCAGGTCTACCCCAAACGGGCCCACCAGCAGCGGCCTCCGCGACCACCGACTCCCGCCCCGGAGGCACCAGTTCCCCGGCCACTGCCGCGCCCGTACAGCGAACCGTCGCAGTCACGCGGGCCGTCTCACCCGCACCCTCGCCCCGCGTCACGCCCACCCCCCAACTCCAACAGACCGCCGCCAGCCCCCCGTTGAGCACCCCCGTCCAACGAGCAACCGTCCGCACCACCCCCGTCGACGCCGGATCAGTCGCCGTCGCCGCAGGAGTGGCCCAGCGCATGGCGGACGGCTCCGTCGTCTTCCAGGCGCCGACCGTCCAGCGGGACGCCGACACGGATCCCCCACTCACCGACACATCTCCTGAAAACACCCCCGCCGAACCCGTCGACCCGCCCCCTGAACCTGACCCGGAGCCCGATCCCGACCCGGGCCCCGACCCCACCGACCAGTCGGGCCCCTCGGACGCCCACGACCCCCAAGGCGCGCACCCCCCGAAGGGCGGCCCGCCGAAGGTGACCGACGAGCTGGTGCGCGCCCTGTTCGCTCCGCTCAGCCGGATGCTCAAGGCGGAGCTGCGCCTCGACCGTGAAAGGGCGGGCTTCCTCATCGACACCAGGCACTGACCGAACAACGCGCTGACCGAACAACGCACCGCCCGAACCAGGCATGGACAGAACCAGGGACCGACCGACTGCGAGAGCCCGGAGACCCGCCCCACAGAGAGGAGCTGAGCATGCCCGCGACCGACGATCCCGCGGTCAGCGTCTGCTTCGTCGTCACCATCGACGACATCGAGCTCGGCTCGTTCAACAGCTGCCAGGGCCTGGGCGCCGAAGTGGTGCTGGAGCAGCGTGAGGAGGGCGGCAACAACCATCACGTGTGGCAGCTGCCTACCCGCCTCAAGTACCCCAACGTGAAGCTGTCGCGTCCGTTGACCCGTGACACCGAGAAGGTGGCGCGCTGGTTCGCGTCGATGACGACGGGCTTCAGCCGCAAGACCGCACACATCGAGGCGCGTACGGGCGACGGTCAACCAGTGGCCAGATGGGGGCTGTTGGAGGTCGTGCCGGTGCGCTGGACGGGTCCAGTCCTCAGCGCCGAGCAGCCCAAGGTGGCCGTCGAGACGATCGAGATCGCCCACCACGGCTTCGTGATGGAGGGCTGAGCGATGAGCACGCCTGTCGCGTTCAGCGCCGCTGCCTCGGGGGGCGGGTCCGCCCGTGCGGGCGGTGGAAGGCCGAAGCTGGAGCACGCGTATCTGGAGCTTCGTACGCCGCCGCCGGGCGGCAGCCTCACACCGGGCGGTCCGTGCGGACGCATCGAATTCCAGTTCAATCCGAAGGAGTTGAGCCTCACCAAGGCGGCGGCGTGGAAGCGCAGCCCGGCCAAGGGGGCCAAGAGTGCGGGCCCGCCGGAGTACCAGGGGCCGCAGCCCAGCAAGCTCACCGTGGAGATGTTCTTCGACGCGAGCGACACCCAGGACAGCAGCGTCGTCAAGTCGGTCGAGCAGCTCTTCGCCTGCTGCGTGCCGACGAGTGAGACGCGCCAGCAGCAGCGTTCGTCGCCCCCGTGGGTGGTCTTCCACTGGGGCGGGCTCACCGGCTTCCCGGGCTACGTCAGCCAAGTGCAGGTGAAATACACGCTGTTCACCACTTCAGGCGTGCCCATCCGAGCGGTGTGCCAGGTGACGATGGAGGAGATCACCGGAGAGACGCCGGGCCAGAACCCGACATCGGGGTCCCTGCATGCGCGGCGGGTGCACCGGGTGCAGACGGGCGACACCCTGCCGCACCTGGCGTGGCAGGAGTACGGCGACCCCACCGCGTGGCGGGTGATCGCCGAGGCCAACAACATCGACGACCCCATGCGGCTGACCGGCGGCCGGGAGCTGCTGCTGCCCGCACTGGACGAGCTGGACCGCCTCCAGACCTCGCCCCACCACCCCGAGGCACTGTGGGAGGGCGGTCAGGAGGCCCTGGAGGGTCACGCGGGGAGCCAGGCCCTGCCCCCTGGGGGCTTCCCACGCGGCGGGTTCCCCGGCAACGCCCTCGACGCCCGCGCAGCGGGACGGTGATGCGGGGTGAGTGGACAGAGCGTCGCGAAGTCGGTGGTCGTCGAGTTCGAAGGGCGTGCGCTGCCAGCCGCGTTGGCGAACACGCTGGTCGAGGGTTACGTCGACGACAGCCGTACGCTGCCCGATCTGTTCGTGCTGCGCTTCCGCGACCCGAGCCGGACGCTGCTGGAGAAGGCCGGCGTCAAGGTCGGCACGAAGGTACGGCTGCTGGCCAGGGCGGGCGGCACGTCGACGCAGCCGCTGCTCACCGGCAGCGTCACCGCTCTGGAGCTGGAGATCGACGACACGGGCACGTTCACGGTCGTGCGCGGCCTGGACGAGTCGTACCGCCTCTTCCGCGGCCGTCAGGTCGCCAGCTACCAGAACATGACGCTCTCCGACGTCTGCGCCCGCGTCGCGCAGCGCGCGGGCCTCAAGCCCGGCAAGGTCGACGTCGCCGGTCCCGTGCGCGAGCACGTGGCCCAACCCAACATCTCCGACTGGGAGTTCCTGCGCTCACTCGCCGAGGAGGCCGGTGCGCAGCTCTACGTCGCCGACGGGCAGGTGCACATCACCAAGCCGACGGACGCTGGAGGAGCACCCGGCGTCTCGGCGCGCGCGGCCCGCGATTCTCTCGTCCTGGAGATGGGCGACAACCTGCTGCGCTGCCGGGCCGCGGTCTCGGCGGCCGAGCAGGTCTCCAACGTCGAGGTGCGCGGCTGGAACGTGAAGGCGAAGCAGACGCTGGTCGGACGGGCGCCGGCGGGCAAGACCGGCACCCTCGATCTGGGCGTGACCGCCGCTGAAGTCACCGAGCCGTTCGGTGAGGCCGACTTCGTCGTCAGCGACGCCGCCTACGGCACGCAGGCCGAGGTGGACCAGGCGGCGAAGGCCGTCGCGCAACGCATCGCGGGGTCCTTCGCCGAGCTGGAGGCCGTCATCCGAGGAAACCCTCAGGTGCGGGCGGGCGGGGCCGTGACGCTGGCCGGAGTCGGGGCGCCCTTCGAAGGCCGGTACACGGTCACTTCCTCGCGGCATGTCTTCGACTCCCGGCGCGGTTACGAGACTTGGGTGACGGTCTCGGGCCAGCAGGAGCGCACCCTGTTCGGGTTGACGGGCAACGACGGGCGGGGCACGGCCGGCGGCGCACGCTGTACGGGCCTGGTCAACGGGACGGTGACGGACACCAAGGACTCCGAGGGCCTCGGCAGGGTCAAGGTCCGCTTCCCGTGGCTGTCCGACGACTACGCGAGCGACTGGGCCCGTACGGCGCAGGCGGGCGGTACGGGCGGCGGCGAGGCGTTCATCCCCGAGGTGGGCGACGAGGTGCTGGTCGGCTTCGAACAGGGCTTTCTGGACCGCCCGTTCGTGCTCGCCGCGCTGTACAACGGGCAGGACAAGCCGGGCGGCGGGGGCGGTGGCGCGGGCGGTCCGGGAGCCGCAGGCGGAGCCGGACCGGCGGGAGGCGGGGCGGCCGGGGGGAGCGAGGACGGCGAGTCCGTCGACCCCACGACGGGTGCGGTCAACAAGCGCGCCTTCGGCTCCAAGAGCGGCAACAAGCTGGAGGTCCTGGACGCCGCCAACGGTGCTCAAGGCGTTCGGCTGGTCACCGGCGACGGCAAGTTGAAGATCGCGCTGGACCGCAAGGGCACGACCATCGTGCTGCACAGCGACGGCACCGTGCAGATCGACGCCAAGGAGAAGGTGTCCATCAAGGCCGGTGACGGGGTGGCCCTCGACGCCGGCGACGGCGCCCTCGAACTCTCCGGCGGCTCGGTGAAGTTGACCTCGCGCAGCGGCGTCGACGTCGACGGCGGCAACGGGCGCGTCACCCTCTCGACCGGCGGCGCCATGGAGGTCAAGGGCAACCAGGTGAGCGTCACCGGCGACACCCGTACCGAGGTCAAGGGCGGGCAGACCGTGTCCGTCAACGCGCCCATGGTGCGCCTGAATTGAGCCCGCACCCAGTCCGCTCACGCATCGACCGACGAAGGGGGAGAACACATGGCGGCAGCCGCACGCATCGGTGACCCCACCGGGCACCCCGGCACCATCGGGCCCCCCGGCGTGTCCACCGTGCTCATCGGGGGCAAGTCGGCCGCCACCGTGGGCACCTCGCACCAGTGCGCTTCTCCGGCTGCCCATCCGCCGGGTCCCCTTGCCGGGCCCGGGAGTTCGAGCGTGCTCATCGGCGGGAAGCCGGCGGCGCGGGTCGGCGACAAGGCGGGCTGCGGCTCCCCGGTCGTCTCCGGATGCCCGACCGTCGAGATCGGAGGATGAGGTGGCGCAGCAGTTCATCGGTCGCGGATGGGCGTTCCCACCCCGTACGGACGCCACCGGAAGCATCGCCCTGGTCGGCGGCGACCGGGAGATCGAGGAGGCCATCAGGGTGGTGCTGGGCACCTCACCCGGTGAGCGCCCGATGCGCCCCGAGTTCGGCTGCGCCCTGGGCGAGTACGTCTTCGCGCCTGCCGACGCGGGCACCGCCGGGCAGCTGTCGTACGAGGTGCGGCTGGCCCTGGAGCGCTGGGAGCCCCGCATCGAAGTCGCGGACGTGGCCGTGCGTTTCGACGGCGCCGACGACGGCGTCCTCTACATCGACATCAGCTATGCGGTGCGCGGCACGAACGATCCCCGCAACCTCGTCTTCCCGTTCTATGTGATCCCGCAGCGCGAGGAGGGTGGAGCATGACGCTCCCCAGTCCCAACCTGGACGACCGGCGCTTCCAGTCCCTGGTCGACGAGGCCAAGCGGCTGGTGCAGCAGCGGTGCCCGGAGTGGACGGATCACAACGTCTCCGATCCCGGCGTGACGCTGATCGAGGCGTTCGCGACGATGGTCGACCAGCTCGTCTACCGCCTCAACAGAGTCCCGGACAAGAACTATCTTGCCTTCCTCGACCTGATCGGCGTCCGGCTGTACCCGCCGACCGCAGCCCGTACGGACGTGACGTTCTGGCTGTCGGCGCCTCAGCGGGAGCCGGTCCGCGTCCGCGCGGGCACGGAGGTGGCGACGACGCGCACCGAGACGGAGGAGGCGGTCGTCTTCACCACCAGGCGCGACCTGTCGGTGGTGCCGTGCTCGTACGCACACCTGGCCACCTGGCCCAACTCGGGTCGTGTCACCGACCGTTCGGAGGAACTGGCACTCCAGCGCGACGTGCCCTGCTTCCAGGCGACGCCCGTCCCCGGCGACTGCCTCTACGTCGGGCTGTCCGACCCGGTGCCCGGATGTGTGCTGGTGCTGCGGCTGGACTGCCGCGTGGAGGGCGTGGGCGTCGACCCCCGCAAGCCGCCGCTGCTGTGGGAGGCCTGGGACGGTGCCGGCTGGGTGCCCTGCGCGATCGACAAGGACGACACCGGCGGCTTCAACAAGGCGGGCGAGGTCATCCTGCACATGCCTGCCACGCACGCCACGTCGACGGTGGCCAGGCATGCGGACGGCTGGGTCCGCTGCCGCCTCGTGGCAGCGGTCGAGGGCCAGCCGACGTATCTGCAGTCGCCGACCGTGCGGGGCGTCACCGCGTTCACCATCGGCGGGACGGTGGAGGCCGCGCACGCCGAGACCGTCGAGGAGGAGCTGCTCGGGCTGTCGGAGGGCGTGGCGGGACAGGAGTTCCACGTGGCCCGGCCTCCGGTGGTGCAGGGCGAGGAGCCCTTCGTCGTCGAGGTCGCCGAGGGCGCCGGATGGGTGGAGTGGACGCGTGTCGACAGCTTCGCCTTCTCCGGATCCGGCGACCGTCACATCACGCTCGACCCCAACTCGGGCCGCGTGGACTTCGGTCCCGCTCTGCGGGAGCGCGACGGCAGCGTGCGGCTGAACGGGGCCGTCCCGCCGAAGGGTTGCCCGATCCGGGTGCGCCGCTACCGTACGGGCGGCGGGCGGCAGGGCAACGTGGCGCGGGGGGCGCTGCGCGTGCTGCGCAGTTCGCTGCCGTACGTCGCGCGAGTGGAGAACCGGCGCCCCGCGCTGGGCGGCGTCGACGGCGAGAGCATGGAGAACGCCCGCGTCCGCGGCCCCATGACCCTGCGGACGCTGCACCGCGCGGTGGTC
>NZ_JACBXA010000109.1 GCF_013870515.1 Streptomyces albidus (ex Kaewkla and Franco 2022)
GCCCGTCGCCGACTGAGCCGCGCGCACCAGCTGCCCGGTCCGTACGAACTCCTCGGCCACCGCCAGATCCGGCGAGAGGAAGCGGTCCGGGCCCGGGCCCTGGACACCGGCCGCACGCAGCGCCCGTACGACCGCGTTCGCGGCCGCACCCGGCGCCAACCTTCCGCCTTCGGCGCGGAGTTCGACGGCCCTCGTCGCCGCGTACAGCTCGACGGCGACGACGCGGGTGAGGTTGTCCACCGCCGTACGCAGCTTTCGTGCGGCCGCCCAGCCCATGGAGACGTGGTCCTCCTGCATCGCCGACGAGGGGATGGAGTCGGTCGAGGCAGGCACCGCCAGGCGCTTCATCTCGCTGACCAGCGCCGCCTGCGTGTACTGCGCGATCATCAGGCCCGAGTCGACGCCGGCGTCGTGCGCCAGGAAGGGCGGCAGTCCGTGCGAGCGGTTCTTGTCCAGGAGCCGGTCGGTGCGGCGCTCCGCGATGGAGGCGAGGTCGGCGACGGCCACGGCAAGGAAGTCCAGTACGTAGGCGACCGGGGCGCCGTGGAAGTTGCCGTTGGACTCGACGCGGCCGTCGGGCAGCACCACCGGGTTGTCGACGGCTGCGGCCAGCTCGCGCTCTGCGACCGTACGGGCGTGCGTGAGGGTGTCACGCCCGGCTCCGGCGACCTGCGGTGCGCAGCGCACCGAGTAGGCGTCCTGGACGCGGGGCGCGTCGTCCTGGTGGTGACCCGTGAGGTCCGAACCGGCCAGCACCTTCAGCATGTTGGCGGCCGAGTCGGCCTGGCCCGGATGCGGGCGGATGGCGTGCAGCTCGGGCGCGAGCACCTTTTCGGTGCCGAGCAGCGCCTCCAGGGAGAGGGCGGCCGTGATGTCGGCGGAGGTGAAGAGCCGGCCGAGGTCGGCGCAGGCGAGAAGCAGCATGCCGAGCATCCCGTCGGTGCCGTTGAGAAGGGCGAGACCCTCCTTCTCGCGGAGCTCGACGGGGGTGATTCCGTGCGCGGCGAGCAGTTCCGCTGCGGGCGCCACGGTGCCGTCCGGTCCTTCGGCGTCCCCTTCACCCATGAGAGTCAGAGCGCAGTGGGACAGCGGGGCGAGGTCCCCTGAGCAGCCGAGCGAGCCGTACTCGTGGACGACGGGGGTGATCCCGGCGTTCAGGAGCGCGGCGATCGACTGCGCCACCTCGGACCGCACGCCCGTACGCCCCGAGGCGAGAGTCTTCAGCCGGAGGAACATCAGGGCGCGGACGACCTCGCGCTCGACGGCCGGGCCCATCCCGGCGGCGTGCGAGCGCACGATGTTGCGCTGGAGCTGAGCGCGCAGACCGGGGTTGATGTGGCGCACGGCGAGGGCGCCGAAGCCCGTGGAGACGCCGTAGACGGGCTCAGGCTTGGCGGCCAGCTCCTCGATGTGACGCCGCGACGCGTCCAGGGCGGCCACTGCCTGCGCCGACAGCTCGACCCGGGCGCCGTCCCGGGCAACGGCGATGACGTCCTCGGGGCTCGTGCCGGAGTCGCCCAGCACCACGGTGTGCATACTCATATTCAGGCACCCTAAAGAGTGAATCGATTCCTGTCACGACCGGGCCCCGACCCCGCACTCGGGAAACCAGCCGGACCTGACGCCGGTACGGACGCCGGACCGGCCGAGTTCAGGTGCACCCCATGTGAGTCTGCGCCGTGACCCCGCGCCGTGCTGCGCGGCCCGAAGGCCGTCGCCGGCGCAGCCGGGCTCACGTCGAGGTGTTCCCGTCCGGCACCTCGGGGGTCTCCGCCGGATCATGCGCGTGCCCGCGGAAATGCCGACGGTCCCCCACGTGCGGAACGGGTGAGGCGTCCTCCGCCTCGGAGGCGTCGGCGAGGCGGATCACCGGGTCCTGGGTGCCCCCGTCGCGGCCCGCGACCACGGGCCGCTGCGCCCTGGCCGCCTTGGCGCGGTACTGCGCGGCGTCCGCGAGCCGGAAGAGGCGCGCGGCTGAGGGGACCGGCCCGATCGGGTCCCCCGTGGAGGCGACTCCGCAGGCGACCCCGTCTCCCGCCTGAAGGCCGCTCGCCTTGCGGCAGACCTCTTCCGCCGCCTTGACGACCTCGTCCGCCCCGGGGCCCACCGTCAGCAGACAGAACTCGTCCCCGCCGAGGCGTGCCGCCAGCGCCCCGGGCAGCGTCGCGCCGCACAGCGACAGCACCATGCCGAAGCGCTCCAGCAGACGGTCGCCGGCCGCGTGCCCGAGCTCGTCGTTGACGCGCTTGAGGCCGTTGACGTCGCAGACGACGAGGCTCACGACGGCGCCGTCCTCGCGATGCCGCTCCAGCCCGTCCTCCAGCTTCCCCTCGATGGCCCGGCGGTTGGCCAGGCCCGTCAGCTGGTCGGTGAAGGCGAGGCGGCGCACCTCCTCCAGCTGCTCGTTCTGGGCGAGCCCGGCAGCGATGATCTCGGCCAGTATGGTCGCGAAATGCGCGTCGGAACGGTCGAAGACCGGCTCGCCGACCCCGCGGGCCACGTACAGCTGGCCCCACGCCCGGCCGTGCAGCACGATCGGCGCGACGACACAGCAGCCACGGCCGCGTCTTCGCAGGGCGGCCGCACGCGGATGGACGGGGGCGCCCTCGGACGGGCCGCGCCCCGAGCCGGCCGTCTCGACCCACGCCTGCGGCTCGTCCTTGCCCTCCAGCGACCACCGCTCGCGGAGCGACTCGGTGATCTCCGGGAAGTCGTGCACCGGATAGGACTCGTCCTCGGGGAACTCGCTCTCACCCGTGGCGAGCTCCCCGACGTTCACCAGGACGTCCAGCCGCCCACGCGCCCGGTCCCAGGCGGAGACGGCGGCGAAGGTGCCGTCCATCGCCGCACACGCCCGTACGGCCGCGGCTCGTGCGACCTCACGGTGAGTGGGGTGCCGAGGCTCCGCATCGCGGAAGCGCTGCGCGCGGGCCATGGCCTGCGCCAGCTCGACGACCGCCCGCAAGCGTGGGTCCTCTCCCATGAGGTCAGGCTAGGAGCGTTCGGCGCACCCTGCCGTCTGGGCTGCTCCCGGCCACGGGGCGGCCGTTCGGGTGCCGCCGGAAGCGCGAGGCGGCCTCACGGGCGTCCCGTCACTCACCCGGCCACTGCGGCTTCCGCTTCTCGTTGAAGGCGGCAACGCCCTCGGCGCGGTCGCCGGAGAAGGCGATGGTGCGCCAGGCCGCATCCTCGATCTCCAGCCCGGCGCGTAGATCCAGACCCCAGCCGGTGCGCAGCGCGCGCTTGGCGGCGCGCAGCCCCACCGGGGAGTTCGCCGCGATACGCGCGCCGAGGGCGAGGGCTTCCGCGCGGTCCTGGCCCTCCTCCACCAACTGGTCGAGGAGGCCGAGCCGGTGCGCTTCGCCGGCCTCCACCCTGCGAGCGCTGAAGATGAGCTCGGCGGCACGCGCGGAGCCAACTCGGCGGGGCAGCAACTGCGTACCGCCGCCGCCCGGGATGACGCCGACGGACACCTCGGGCAGCCCCACGACGGTGCTCGGGTCGGCCACGATCAGGTCGCAGGAGAGCGCGAGTTCGAAGCCGCCGCCGAGTGCGAACCCGTGCACCGCGGCGACGGTGGGCATCGGCAGTTCCAGCACACCCCTGTAGGCGGCGCGAGCAGTCGGACGGTGCCGTCCCATGTCGGCGTCGGTGAAGGAGTTGCGTTCCTTGAGGTCGGCGCCCACGCAGAAGGCCCGCTCGTGGGTGGAGCTGAGGACGGTGGCGCGTACGTCCAGGTCCGCGGCCAGATCCGTGCACGCCTCGGCGAGACGGGTGGCGAGCTCGACCGAGACGGCGTTCATGGCACCGGGACGGTCGAGGACGAGTTCGGCGACGTGGGTCTCGGAGTCCTTGCGCACCACGATCCACTCGCCGTACCGCTTTTCGCTCACCGTGCTCATGCGACCCCTCCGGTTAACGCTCGCTCACAAGTGCCTGCCGCGGGACACCCTACGGTCCGCGCCGTGAGCGGTGGTCCGCCGGGCGGGCTCACCGCGGGCCGGGGCCCGTACGCGCGAGAGCTGAGCCCTCGGGCAGAGGGAGAGTTGATCCGTCAGCGACGGCTGAGCATCCAGGGCTCGACGACGCCGAGCCCTCGAACGGGCCGCTGGTACAGCGGCTGAAGCGCATAGCGGAAATCGGAGAGGTCGTCGGTCTCCTTCTCCGATTCCGGGGCGAGTCCCTCGGCGACCAGTTCCGCGCGGAAGTCGCCGTCGACGAGCACCCTGTCCTTGGGAGCTATCGACGTGAGCCTGCTGGCGAGGTTGACCGTGTTGCCGAAGACGTCGCCCATGCGCGTCGTCATCGTGCCGAAGGCGATGCCCACCCGGAGCTCGGGCATGGTCTGGTCGTTCGCCATGGTCTCGATGAGGCGCAGGCCGATCTCTGCGGCCGTGCCGGCCTCCTCGGCGACGTAGAGGACTTCGTCGCCCAGCGCCTTGATCAGGCGCCCGCCGTTCGCGGCGACCAGATCCGCCGCCGTCGTCTCGAACGCCTCGACCAGCTCGCCGAGTTCGTCGTCCTCCAGGCGCCGCGTCAGCCGTGTGAAGCCGACGAGGTCGGCGAAGGCGATGGCCTGCCGCCGAGCCACGGTGTCCTCGTCGTCCAGCGCCTGGACGACCCGCCCGGTGGCCGCGGCGAGCTGACGCCGCCACACATAGACCAGGAACTCCTCCAGCTCGGGCAGGAGCAGCTGCACCAGGGGGTAGGTGACCTCGTTACGGGTCATGCCCGGCTCGGGCGGCTCGGTGAGCCCCATCAGGAAGGAGTCGATCTGCCAGTCGGCCAGCCGCGAGGTGGTCTGCCCGGTGGACCGAGCGACCTGTACGGCCGTCGTCTCGCTCAGCAGCCCGGCCTCGACGAGCCCGGCCAGGCGCCGCAGCGCGAGGACGTCCGCCTCGGTCAGTGCCCGCGCCTGGCCCACGTCCGCGAAGCCCATCGCACGCCAGAAGCGGGAGGCCAGCTCCATGGAGACGCCTGCGGCACGGGCGGCCTGAAAGGGCGTGTAGCGGCGTTCCGAACCGAGGATGAGCTCTTCGATGCGCAGCGCGCTGGGGTCGTCGTCGGTATCGGCGTCACCGTCGTGGGCGGAGTCCGGCAGCTGGTCGGCGTCGTACGGAACGGGGCCGTACGAAGCCGGGTCGGGCGAAGCGGGGTCGGGCGAACCGTCCTGCTCCGGCCCGGATCCGTCCTGCCCGGTCACGTCGGCGCCCTGCTCGGGCGTGGTCGGTGATTCCTCTCCCGGCTCCGGATCCGTCGCTGAACGGGAACCGGAAGTACGCGCGGGAGTGTCCGGCTCATCCTCGGCCACTGTCCGCCCCTCGCCAGGTCCGGTCGTCCCTGCGCACTGCCCTTCCGTTCTCTTGCTGAGATCTTCCGGGGATCTCCGGGACGCGCCACATCCGCGTCCCCTCCGCCGCGTGCCAACAATACGGCAGCAGTGCCCTGAACTGGTCCCTCTGCGAACGCACCGTCAAGCACGGACCACCGGCTCGGCGGAACGGGCGCGCACCTGCGGTGCCGACGCGTGCCGGACCCCCCGCCCGCGGCGGGTCACACGCCTGCGCCGCCGTGCCCGCGCAGGTGCACGATGTCGCCCGCGGAGACCGGCCGCTGCACACCGGACTCCGTTCCGATGACGAGCCGCCCGTCGCTGTCGAGCGCCACCGCTTCGCCGACGAGTTCCTCGCCGCCGGGCAGCTCCGCCCGCACCGTGCGGCCGAGCGTGGCGCACCCGGCTGCGTACGCCTCCAGCAGACCGCTCCCGACGGGGTCGCCGTCGGCGGCGGACCAGCGTCCGAACCAGTCCTCGATGGAGCGCAGCACCGCACGCAGCAGCGGGTCCCGGTCGGTGCCGCTCGCTCCCGCGAGGACGAGCGATCCGGCTGTGGGGACGGGCAGTTCGGAGCTGCGCAGCGAGACGTTGAGGCCCAGCCCGAGGACGATCGCGGCGTCGCCTCCCGCATCGGTCCGTTCGGCGAGGATGCCGCCGACCTTGCGCTCCTCGCCCTCGATGTCGACGAGGACGTCGTTGGGCCACTTCAGCTTCGTGTCCACACCCGCCGAGCGGGCGAGGGCGCTCGCCGCGGCAACGCCCGCGAGCAGCGGCAGCCAGCCCCAGCGCTCCTGCGGCACCTGCGGCCGCAGGAGCACGGAGACGAAGATCCCCGAGCGGGGCGGCGCACTCCAGCCGCGGTCCAGGCGCCCGCGGCCCGTGGTCTGCTCCTCCGCGACGAGAACGGTGCCCTCGCCCGCACTGCCGTCACGCGCGCGCTGCGCGAGGTCCGAGTTGGTCGAACCCGTGCTCTGGGCGACCTCCACCGACGTCCACATGCTGTCCGGTCTGACGAGCGCGCGGCGCAGCGACTCGGCGTTGAGCGGCGGGCGGCTCAGATCGGACCAGCGGCTGGCGGAGCTGTCGTGGCCCTCGGGCGGGTTCGGCGTCATGGCGTCAGCGTAGGGCCGGGCACGGGCGCACCGCCTGTGCGGAACGGGCCGGTGGGCGACCGAGTGTGGCCAACGCCGCACCGCCGAACCGCTTCTTCGCGGATAGCCTACGAATCGGTAGCCGCACGCTGACGAGTAGGAGTCGCACGCAGATGTCCGAGCAGGAGAGCAGCCCAGACATCCACACGACCGCGGGCAAGATCGCGGACTTCGAGCGACGGGCCACGGAGGCGACGCACGCGGGCTCGGAGCGCGCGGTGGAGAAGCAGCACGCGAAGGGCAAGCTCACCGCACGGGAGCGGGTCGAGTTGCTGCTGGACGAGGGCAGTTTCACGGAGCTGGACGAGTTCGCCCGGCACCGTTCCACCAACTTCGGCCTGGAGAAGAACCGCCCGTACGGCGACGGTGTCGTCACCGGCTACGGCACGGTCGACGGCCGTCCGGTGTGCGTGTACTCCCAGGACTTCACCATCTTCGGCGGGTCGCTCGGCGAGGTCTACGGCGAGAAGATCGTCAAGGTCATGGACTTCGCGCTGAAGAACGGCTGTCCCGTGATCGGCATCAACGACGGCGGTGGCGCCCGGATCCAGGAAGGGGTGGTGGCACTCGGCCTGTTCGCGGAGATCTTCCGCCGCAACGTGCACGCCTCAGGCGTCGTGCCGCAGATCAGCCTGATCGTCGGCCCGTGCGCCGGCGGCGCGGTCTACTCCCCCGCGATCACCGACTTCACGGTGATGGTCGACCAGACCTCGCACATGTTCATCACCGGGCCGGACGTCATCAAGACGGTGACCGGTGAGGACGTCGGCTTCGAGGAGCTGGGCGGCGCCCGTACGCACAACACCACCTCCGGTGTCGCGCACCACATGGCGGGCGACGAGAAGGACGCCGTCGAGTACGTGAAGGCGCTGCTGTCCTACCTGCCGTCCAACAACCTCTCCGAGCCGCCCGTCTTCCCCGAGGAGGCGGACCTGGAGACCTCCGAGGACGACCGCGAGCTGGACGTCCTGATCCCGGACTCGGCGAACCAGCCCTACGACATGCACTCCGCCATCGAGCACGTGCTGGACGACGGTGAATTCCTCGAGACCCAGGCGCTGTTCGCGCCGAACATCATCACCGGCTTCGGACGGATCGAGGGCCAGTCGGTGGGCGTGGTGGCCAACCAGCCGCTGCAGTTCGCGGGTTGCCTCAACATCGACGCCAGCGAGAAGGCGGCACGCTTCGTGCGCACCTGCGACGCCTACAACGTGCCGGTGATCACCTTCGTCGACGTTCCGGGCTTCCTCCCGGGAACGGACCAGGAGTACGACGGCATCATCCGCCGCGGCGCCAAGCTCATCTACGCCTACGCGGAGGCGACGGTGCCGCTGATCACCGTCATCACGCGCAAGGCCTTCGGCGGCGCGTACGACGTCATGGGCTCCAAGCACCTCGGCGCCGACCTCAACTTCGCCTGGCCGACTGCCCAGATCGCGGTCATGGGTGCCCAGGGCGCGGTGAACATCCTGCACCGCAGGCGGCTCGCGGCGGTCGAGTCCGACGAGGAGCGCGAGGAACTGCGGGCGGATCTCACGCAGGAGTACGAGGACGCGCTGCTGAATCCGTATGCCGCGGCCGAACGTGGGTATGTGGACGCTGTGATCATGCCGTCGGAGACGCGTCGGCACATCACTCGTGGTCTGCGTACGCTCCGCTCCAAGCGCGAGCAGCTGCCCCCGAAGAAGCACGGCAACATCCCGCTGTAAGGAGGTCGTTCGCCATGCTCGAGCCGACGACAGGGGAGAACCCGCCGTTCCCGCCCATCAAGGTGGTACGGGGCAATCCGACACCGGAGGAGCTTGCCGCCGCCCTGGCGGTGGTCAGGGCGCGGGCCGCCGCCGTGGCGTCCGCGGGGTCCGAATCACGGCCCGACCAGGAGTGGTCCGATCCGGCCCGTACGGTGCCGCGCAGGGTCCCTCATCCGGGCCCGAAGGCGTGGCGCACGACGTACTGGCCTGCCTGAGACATCTGAACCGGATGCCGCCCCGCCCGGAGCGCCCCACGGCGCTGCGGGCGGGGCGTTCCGCGTCCGGGCACGGGTGGGGGCCGCGGACCGGCTGGGGCGGCTCTCACGGCCTTCCGCCCGGGTGGAATGAGTACGCGTACTCAGGCGCTCGCGCCGCGCTGCGTCGCAGCATGGATCTCATGCTGTGGTCCGACCCCCATGACGAGCCTCCGAAGGAGATGCGCGCGACCCTGGCGATGCTGCGGCGGCTGTGCTGGCTGCTGCCCGTCACCGTCGTGGTCGCCGCCGTGCTCGTCAACATCCGCTGAGCGGCTGCGTTCCAGGCTGTGCGGCGGTCCGGGGTCCGTGCCGGTCCCTACGATGGCGGCATGACCTCTCAGTCCCCGGAGCCCTCGTCCGCGGCGCACTCGCAGTCCGCGGAGCACGCGCCGTCCCCGCAGCCGCAGCAAGTCCCGCCCGCGAGCCGTCGACTCGTCCTCGCCTCCGCCTCCCCCGCGCGGCTGGCGCTGCTGCGTCAGGCCGGGTTCGCGCCCGAGGTGATCGTCAGCGGAGTCGACGAGGAGGCGCTGGCCGCCCCCACGCCCGCCGAGCTCGCACGGGTGCTCGCCGAGGCGAAGGCAGAGGCGGTCGCAGCCCGTTCGGACGCCGCCGACGCGCTCGTCATCGGCTGCGACTCGGTCCTGGAGCTGGACGGGCAGCCGCTGGGCAAGCCCGCGGACGCGGAGGAGGCGACGGCCCGCTGGAAGGCCATGCGCGGCCGTTCCGGAGTGCTGCAGACGGGCCACTGCGTCATCGACACCCGTGACGGAGCGCGCACTTCGGCGACCGCGTCCACCACGGTCCACTTCGGCGAGCCCACGGACCACGAGATCGCGGCCTACGTCGCCTCGGGCGAACCGCTGCACGTCGCGGGCGCGTTCACTCTCGACGGGCGCAGCGCACCCTTCGTCGAGGGCATCGAGGGGGACCACGGAAACGTCATCGGGCTGTCGCTGCCCCTGTTGCGCACGCTCCTCGCGCGACTGGGCGTGAACATCACCGATCTGTGGACGTGAACTCCCGGCGCTCCATGCGGGGTTGAGGACGCCGGGTGAAAGGGCCGGGCACTCGGACGCGCCGACGAGGGACGTCCGTGCCCGGGCCGGAGGACGGGCCGGCCCGGCTCGCCCAGGCGCCTCTACGGTGCGGAAGGCTCGGGGTGCGGCCCGCCGGCAGGCGACGTCTCGTGCTCCGGCGGAGCGTCGGTGTTGTAGGCGACGAGCGACCACACGATCAGGCCCAGCACCACCATCATGAAGAGGAACGCGAGCCAGCCGACCAGGCCGACCGTGGCCGCGCCGAGCAGGCCGTGCACCACGGCCGCGCTGATGAGCACGATGCGCAGCAGCCCGGTGGGTGCCTTGTCGCGAATGGCTGTACGGATCAACACCACTGCGCACAGGAGGAGATAGCCCCCGAAGACGGCGCCCGCGACGACAGCCGAGAGGGACATCGAACGGGGCTCGAGACCGGCCATGGACATCTGCTGCTCGTCCACGACCATGCCGAGAAAGATGTGCAGCAGAACGATGCCGACCGCCTCAACCACCAGTATCAGCGCTCCGGCTGCAGCCACCGATCGTCTGAGTCCCACCCCGCCCCACCCACTTCTTCCGTTTTCACCGGCCATGGCCGATGTTGTTCGTTACCTGGAGTACGCCACCATCGCACCGCGAACGCTACTTACGGGTATCACGCCGGGCAAGAGGATCGACGCGAAGCAAAGTTTCACCCGTCGATTCATAGGAACCCCACAAAGACCCACCCGGTCGGCGTGAACTCCCGTGCGGAGACGTTGACCACATCGGGCGATCCGCAGGCGGGGGCGAAAACCGGGCGTACCTTGGGATGACAAGGAACGTCGGGTGCCGTGACCGCCGTACGTAACACTCTGTGTGGGCAAGCTCACGCCCGTGTGCGGCTCGGCCTCCGGTGTCGCCAGTACCTAAACTCTCAGCACTCATCACATTCACGTCTTGTTGCGGCGCAGCGCCAAGTAGGGAGTCATCGTGCGCAAGGTGCTCATCGCCAACCGCGGCGAAATCGCTGTTCGCGTAGCCCGAGCCTGTCGGGACGCGGGAATCGCGAGCGTCGCCGTCTATGCCGAGCCGGACCGGGACGCCTTGCACGTCCGGGTTGCCGACGAGGCATTCGCGCTGGGCGGTGACACTCCGGCAGCCAGCTACCTGGACATGGACAAGGTGCTGAAGGCCGCGGCGGATTCGGGAGCGGACTCCATCCACCCCGGATACGGGTTCCTCTCCGAGAACGCCGACTTCGCACAGGCCGTGCTGGACGCGGGCCTGACATGGATCGGCCCCCCGCCGGACGCGATCCGCGGCCTGGGCGACAAGGTCGCCGCCCGGCACATCGCGCAGCGCGCCGGTGCACCGCTCGTCGCGGGCACCAAGGACCCCGTCTCGGGCGCCGATGAGGTCGTCGCCTTCGCCGAGGAGCACGGCCTGCCCATCGCCATCAAGGCCGCGTTCGGCGGCGGCGGCCGCGGCCTGAAGGTCGCGCGCTCGCTGGACGAGGTTGCGGAGCTGTACGACTCCGCGGTGCGTGAGGCTGTGTCGGCGTTCGGCCGCGGCGAGTGCTTCGTCGAGCGCTATCTCGACCGTCCCCGCCACGTGGAGACGCAGTGCCTGGCGGACAAGCACGGCAACGTCGTCGTCGTCTCCACGCGTGACTGCTCGCTGCAGCGGCGCCACCAGAAGCTCGTCGAGGAGGCCCCCGCGCCGTTCCTGAGCGACGAGCAGAACGCGGAGCTGTACCGGGCGTCGAAGGCCATCCTCAAGGAGGCCGGCTATGTGGGCGCCGGCACCTGCGAGTTCCTCGTCGGGCAGGACGGCACGATCTCCTTCCTCGAGGTCAACACCCGTCTGCAGGTGGAGCACCCGGTGACCGAGGAGGTCACCGGCATCGACCTGGTGCGCGAGATGTTCCGCATCGCGGACGGCGAGGCGCTCGAGTACGCCGACCCCCAACTGCGCGGCCACTCCTTCGAGTTCCGCATCAACGGCGAGGACCCCGGCCGGAACTTCCTTCCCGCCCCGGGCACCGTCACCACCTTCGACCCGCCCAGCGGTCCCGGCGTGCGGCTGGACGCCGGCGTCGAGTCGGGCTCGGTCATCGGCCCCGCCTGGGACTCCCTGCTGGCCAAGCTGATCGTCACCGGCGCCACTCGGCAGCAGGCGCTGCAACGGGCCGCCCGCGCCCTGGACGAGTTCGGTGTCGAGGGCATGGCCACCGCCATCCCGTTCCACCGTGTCGTCGTACGCGACCCGGCGTTCGCCCCCGAGGTCAACGGCCGGCAGGACGCGCCCTTCGACGTCCACACCCGGTGGATCGAGACGGAGTTCGCCAACGACATCAAGCCCTTCGCGGGCGTGGGCGACGCCGAGGAGGACGAGGGCTCCCGCGAGACCGTCGTCGTCGAGGTCGGCGGCAAGCGCCTCGAGGTCTCCCTCCCCTCCTCCCTCGGCGTCTCGGCCGCACCGACCGCCGGCGGCGGGAGCAAGAAGCCGAAGCGCAAGGCCGCCAAGAAGGCGGGGAGCGCCGCCTCCGGCGACGCACTCGCGTCCCCGATGCAGGGCACGATCGTGAAGGTCGCCGTCGAGGAGGGCCAGCAGGTCGAGGAGGGTGAACTCGTCGTCGTACTGGAGGCGATGAAGATGGAGCAGCCGCTGAACGCGCACCGCTCCGGCACCGTGAAGGACCTGCACGCCGAGGTCGGCGGCTCGCTCTCGGCGGGCACCGTCATCTGCGAGATCAAGGACTGAGCCACAACGCGCGGCTGCTCGCCGTCCACGCGGATGATTCCGTGGTGGGCGGCGAGCAGCTTTTTCGGCTCAGTCGACGAGACTCAACGACGCCGGGGAGCCAGATCCGCGACGCGTCCGCCGACGGCCGGGGACTGGTCCTGATGTGACGCGCTGCGCAGCTGTGGTGCCGAACCGCCGCTCCCCGGCGGGTGGTTGCGCCGCTGCCCCGGCATCGGCAGATCGCGGCGCCCCTTCTCCGCACCGCGTCCGCTCCCGCCGCCCTGCGCCGGCGAGGAGCCGTCCGCGCCTCCCGACGAAGTCAGGCCGGCCACGGTGATCTGCACGCCCTGATCGGCCAGCGCCTGCAACTCCGTGCCTGCCCGGTCCTCGTGCGCCGGGGGCTTGTCCGTCACCAGGCGTGTCATGACGTCTGTCGGGACCGTCTGGAACATGGTGTCGGTGCCCAGCTTGGTGTGGTCGGCCAGGACGACCACCTCCGCGGCCGCCTGCACCAGAGCGCGATCGACGCTCGCGGAGAGCATGTTGGACGTGGAGAGGCCGCGCTCGGCCGTGAGCCCGCTGCCGGAGAGGAACGCGCGGGAGACGCGGAGCCCTTGCAGCGACTGCTCGGCGCCACTGCCGACCAGCGCGTAGTTGGAGCCACGGAGAGTGCCGCCTGTCATCACCACTTCGACTCGGTTGGCGTGGGCCAACGCCTGTGCGACGAGGAGGGAGTTGGTCACCACGGTCAGGCCCGGCACTCGGGCCAGTCTGCGGGCGAGCTCCTGCGTCGTCGTACCGGCGCCGACGACGACGGCCTCACCCTCTTCCACGAGACCGGCGGCGAGGTCGGCGATGGCCGTCTTCTCCGCGGTCGCGAGATGGGACTTCTGTGGGAATCCGGACTCCCGGGTGAATCCACCCGGCAGGACCGCACCACCGTGCCGACGGTCGAGCAGCCCTTCTGCCTCCAACGCCCGCACGTCACGGCGGACGGTCACTTCGGAGGTCTGGACGACGCGTGCGAGCTCACGGAGCGAAACCGCTCCGTTGGCACGCACCATCTCCAGGATCAATTGGCGACGTTCTGCAGCGAACACGAAACTGACAGTAACCCCAACGACCGTCTGGTTTCAGCAGTTTTCGTCGATTTTTGGAAGTTGCCCATAGTTGCACTTGCGGCGTGTTATAACACCAAACGGACGAAGCCGGTCAGTCGGTTTTCAGGCTTCCTCGGCCGTCTTCCTCGTGTGCAACTGCCGTGCCACCTCACCGATCGAACCGGTCAGCGACGGGTAGACGGTGAACGTGTTGGCGATCTGACCGACCGTCAAATTGTTGTCGACGGCCACCGAGAGGGGGTGGATCAGCTCGCTCGCACGCGGAGCGACGACGACACCGCCCACCACGATGCCGGTGCCCGGCCGGCAGAACAGCTTCACGAAGCCGTCCCGGATGCCCTGCATCTTCGCGCGCGGGTTCCGCAGCAGCGGCAGCTTGACCGACCAGGCGTCCATCCGGCCGCTGTCCACGTCGGCCTGGCTGTAACCGACGGTGGCGATCTCGGGGTCGGTGAAGACGTTCGCCGAGACGGCCTTGAGGTTGAGCGGCGTGACGGTCTCGCCCAGGAAGTGGTACATCGCGATCCGCCCCTGCATGGCGGCGACAGAGGCCAGTGCGAAGACGCCCGTGCAGTCGCCGGCCGCGTAGATGCCCTGGGCCGACGTACGGGAGACCTTGTCGGTCCAGATGTGACCGGACTCCTTCAGACGCACCCCGGCCTCCTCCAGGCCCATGTCCGAGGTGTTCGGCACGGCGCCGACGGCGACGAGGCAGTGGCTTCCGGTGATCGTGCGGCCGTCCTGCAGCGTCACCTCCACGTGATCGCCCACGCGCTTCGCCGAGGCGGCACGGGAGCGCGCCATCACGTTCATCCCGCGACGCCGGAAGACGTCCTCCAGCACGGCCGCCGCATCCGGGTCCTCACCCGGGAGCACACGCTCACGCGAGGAGACGAGCGTGACGTTCGAACCCAACGCCCGGTAGGCACCGGCGAATTCGGCGCCCGTCACACCCGAACCGACCACGATCAGCTCTTCGGGCAGCTCGTCCAGGTCGTAGAGCTGCTTCCAGTTGAAGATGCGCTCGCCGTCGGGCTGCGCGTCCGGGATCTCACGCGGGTGGCCGCCGGTGGCGACCAGGATCGCGTCGGCTGTCAGCCGCTCCTCGGCCCCGCCGGCCCCGTCACCCGTCGGAGTGACGACGACCTCCCGCGAACCGCCCGACAGCTGCGTGGGCTCCAGCCGGGCACGGCCCCTCATCACGCGCACACCCGACCGCGTCACCGACGCGGCGATGTCGTGCGACTGGGCGAGCGCCAGCCGCTTCACGCGGCGGTTGACCTTGCCGAGGTCGACGCCGACGACCCGCGCGGGGTCGTCCGGGTCGTGGGTGCTGTCCTCGACGCGGATGCCCAGCTCCTCGTAGGAGGAGTCGAAGTTCGTCATGACTTCGGCAGTCGCGATGAGGGTCTTCGACGGGACGCAGTCGGTCAGCACCGACGCGCCCCCGAGTCCGTCGCAGTCCACGACGGTCACGTCCGCCCCGAGCTGCGCTGCCACGAGGGCGGCCTCATAGCCGCCCGGTCCGCCACCGATGATCACGATCCGAGTCACGTTGTCCATTGTCCCGCACGGGCTTCCGCGTGGTCTCGCACCCCCCTTCCCGGCGCCCCTGAGCGACCCTCCGCCACCCCGCGCACCACCGGCGTCGCGGAGAAGGACTCCCGTACCCTCGTCGTCATGTCGCTCTACGCCGCTTACGCCGCGAACCTCGACCCGCGGCTGATGTCGCGCCGCGCTCCGCACTCGCCGCTGCGCGGCACGGGGTGGGTCACCGACTGGCGCCTGACGTTCGGCGGCGAGCAGATGGGCTGGGAGGGCGCGCTGGCGACGGTCGTGGAGGCGCCGGGGGCGCAGGTCTTCGTGTCGCTGTACGACCTCGCGCCCATGGACGAGGAGTCCATGGACCGCTGGGAGGGCGTCGGGCTCGGCATCTACCGCCGGGCACGGCTGCGTGTGCACACGCTGGACGGCGAGGCGACGGCCTGGTGCTTCGTCCTCAACGGCTACGAGGGCGGCCTGCCCTCGGCCCGCTACCTCGGCGACATCGCGGACGCGGCGGAGGCGGCGGGGGCGCCGCACGACTACGTCATGGAGATCCGCAAGCGTCCTTGCTGAGCGGTGCGGCTCAGTCCGCTGCCGCTGCGGGAGTGTTGCGCTCGGGGTGGGTGCGGGGCGCTTGCCGATCGGGGTGGGTGCGGGGGCGTGCCGCTCCGGTGCGGATGTCCGGACGGCATGATTTACGGCCCGGCCCACCCGAAATCTTAAGTACCCCTCGCATGAGCCGGGCCACAAATCACTTCCCCTCGCTTCGCGGGGGAGACCCCAGTGTGTCCGGACACCCACCCCTGCGCGTCCCGCCCCCTCAAGCGGTCGTGCGGCTATCCCAAGAGCTTTCGCCCCCGTGCAGACGGAGCCAATTCGCCTTCGCGGCGGGTGTTCCGCCGGGGCGAAGCTCGGTGAGTGGTGTCTCTCCGGCGCCAGGGCCGGATCCAGGGGCGGTCGCGAACGGTCGGAGGGGGTGGGACGCGCAGCGGGTGACTTCGGGACACTCAAGCGTGATTTGTGGCCCGACAAATGAGGGGTACGTGGACCTGTTCCGGAGGGTCGGGCCGTAAATCATGCCGTCCCGAAGTTGCCCGCGGAGTGGCACGCACCCGGCCCGGGTCCAAGAGCACGCGCACCCGGCCAACCCCCGCGGAGCGGCACGCACCCGCCCCCGCACCCGGGCAGAGGCGCCCCCGGGACCCCGGGCCCCAGTGGGTGGCGATGAAACGTACCGTCCGTGACCTGTGTGGATCCCGCATAATTCCCATGGCCGTCTACGCGCGTAGGCTCAAACAGGCTAGGCTCAACGCGTGAATGCTTCCGCCTCGAACATCGCCGACGATCCGTACCGTTCCGCCGATACCGCAGCCACGCGGCTGCGGGAGCTGACCGGCACGGACAACCACGACGTTGTCCTCGTGATGGGCTCCGGCTGGGTGCCCGCCGCCGACGCGCTCGGGGCACCCGAGTCCGAGTTCCCCGTGACGGAGCTGCCGGGGTTCCCCGCACCCGCCGTGGAAGGGCACGCGGGGACGGTCCGCTCCCACGAGTTGGGCGACAAACGCGTGCTCGTCTTCCTCGGCCGTACGCACTTCTACGAGGGACGCGGCGTCGCCGCCGTCACGCACGGCGTCCGTACGGCCGTCGCCGCGGGCTGCAAGACGGTCGTGCTCACCAACGGGTGCGGCGGCCTGCGCGGCGGAATGGTTCCCGGCCAGCCCGTCCTCATCAAGGACCACATCAATCTGACCGCCACCTCTCCCATCGTCGGCGCCAACTTCGTCGACCTCACCGACCTCTACTCCCCCCGTCTGCGCACCCTGTGCAAGGAAGTGGACACCTCCCTCGAAGAGGGCGTCTACGTGCAGCTTCCCGGGCCGCACTACGAGACTCCGGCCGAGATCGGCATGGTCCGCGCCATCGGCGGGGACCTTGTCGGCATGTCCACCGTGCTGGAGGCCATCGCCGCTCGGGAGGCCGGTGCGGAGGTGCTCGGCATCTCGCTGGTGACCAACCTCGCGGCGGGCATGACGGGCGAGCCTCTCAACCACGAGGAAGTTCTCCAGGCCGGCCGCGACTCGGCCTCGAGGATGGGTTCGCTGCTGGCACAGGTGCTGGGCCGGATGTGAGCGGGCCGGGCCGGACCGCACGTCCGGTCCCGCTCGCCCGTACGGGCCGGGTGCCCGTACGGAAGACCCGCCCGTGAGGGCGGCCGCACCGCAGCACACGTGAGAGAGAGGCAGAGCTGTGCACGAGGATGTGACGGAGCTGACCGCCCGCGCCCAGGCCTGGCAGGCCGAGGACCCCGACCCCGAGACCCGCGAGGAGCTGGCGAAGCTCATCGAGGCCGAGGACCACGAGGAACTCGCCGCCCGGTTCGCAGGAGGCCTCGCGTTCGGTACGGCCGGTCTCCGCGGTGAACTCGGTGCGGGGCCGATGCGGATGAATCGTTCCGTCGTGATCCGCGCCGCGGCGGGTCTCGCCGCCTATCTCCGCGGCCAGGCTGAGGCCGAGGGCTCCGCCCCCGGCAGCGGTTCGGCCCCCGGTCTCGTCGTCATCGGTTACGACGCCCGCCACAAGAGCCACGAGTTCGCCTGCGAGACCGCCTCCGTCATGACCGGCGCCGGCCTGCGGGCGGCTCTGCTGCCCGGCCCGCTGCCGACCCCCGTGCTCGCGTTCGCGATCCGCCAACTCGGCGCCGTCGCGGGCGTGATGGTCACCGCCAGCCACAACCCGCCCCGTGACAACGGCTACAAGGTCTATCTCGGCGGAGGGTCCCAGATCGTTCCGCCCGCCGATGCCGAGATCGCGGCCAGGATCGACGCCGTCGGTCCGATCGCCGGGGTGGCGCGGCCGGAGAGCGGCTGGGACGTGCTGGACGAGGACGTCGTCGAGCGCTACCTCGCACGTACGGGCGCCGTGCTGACCGAGGGTTCGCCGCGCGACCTCCGGATCGTGCACACGGCCCTGCACGGCGTCGGCTCCCGCACGCTGCACACGGCGTTCCAGCGGGCGGGCTTCCCCGATCCGGTCGCCGTGCGGCAACAGGCCGAGCCCGACCCGGACTTCCCGACCGTCTCCTTCCCCAACCCGGAGGAGCCGGGCGCGATGGACCTCGCCTTCGCGACCGCCCGCGAGACGGCCTCGGCCA
>NZ_JACBXA010000011.1 GCF_013870515.1 Streptomyces albidus (ex Kaewkla and Franco 2022)
GGCCGGACGGCAGCCCCGGAGAAACGGCCGCGCGGCCCGGCCTGGGCCCCGTTTCGAGGGCCGTTCCGCAGCGGGACTCCCCCAGCTGCACGGACAGGGCGACCAACGCCGCATAAGGGACACCTCCCTCACCCCCGGGCAACGCAAGAGCTCTCCCCAAAGCCATTCCATCGAGTGACCGGGCGGCGGAGCGGCTGACGCATGTCAGGGCCCCAACTAGGGTTCGGCGCAAGCCGCATGAAGCGTCCCCGAGTGGCCCTGCGCACGTTGCGCTGTCACCGCGCGGTGCCACAGTGGGGGAATCCGAAGGCCGTCGAGCACATCGTCCGGGGGTGAGCAGTTCGTGGTGGGCCAGCAGGCAGGCACGCGTTCGGCGCGTTCACACGCTCTCTCCGTGCTGCGCATCCGCGGCACGGCGCTCGCCGTAGCGCTGCTCCCGGCGGCTGCGGCGGTGATCCTTCTCGTGGGAGGAACGACCGGCCGGATCGGCGCCGGCTGGGACGGCGTCCGCTGGGTGGTGAGCGGCGTGGCGCTGCTTGCCCTGGCTGTCGCCGCGGGCGTGGCGTCCGTGATCATCAGGGCGGAGCCCGCCCTCACACCCACGGTCGCCCTGGACGAGAAGACCGCACCGGACCTCTACCACCTCGTACGGGACCTGGCCGAGCGCCTTGAGGTCCCCGTCCCCTCGGCCGTCGCCCTCACGCCGGACTGCGACAGCTGGCTGGAGGACCGCACCCACCCCTCGCACAGCGAGAACGGCGCCGCCGGAGAGCGGCGTGCCGGCCGGTCGCGGGCGGCCCCGGTCCTGGTCATCGGTTCACCGTTCCTGTGGTGGATGCGGGTGGCCGAGCTGCGTGCCCTGCTGGCCCCCGTCGTCGCCGGCACCGGGCCTTCGGCCCATCCGGACATAGCCGCGGCCCGCCGTTTCGTACGAGGGCTCGACGGCGCGGTCGCCGTGGCGGAGCGGGCAGGCAGGCATCCAGGTCTCCGGTTCGCGGGCGTGTGCGCCCGTCTGATGCTCCGTGCCTGTGCTCCGCACGCCGCCGAGATGGAGCGAGGCGTCGCCGCGGCGGCAGCGGCTCGTGCACAGACTGTGGATTACGCGCTGCGTACGAGCGCACAGGAGCAGGTCGGTCTCGCATACGCCGGCTGGGACAGGCTGCTCACCAGAGTCGCCCTGCCCGCGTGGCGCATCGGCCGGTGGCCGGCCCGGCTGGACGCGGGCGTCGTCTCGGCCCTCACCGAACTCTCCCGCCGCGACAGGCTCGCGGAGGGGTTCACCTCGCGCCTCGGCGAGCGCCCTGCCTGCGATCTGCTGGACGAGCCCGGCGCCGTCGACGAGGCGGTGTCCCTGCTGGCGGCCCGCCTCTTCCACGGCGGCCCGCCCGAGCCCGGCCCCGACTGGTCGCCTGTGGACTGGCAGGCGTATCCGGAGGAGGTCGTGGACCGCATATGGCGCAGCCGGGCGGCCCGTCTCTTCACTGAGTTCGACGCCCTGGACGTTCTGGAGCAGACCCTGCCCGAGGAGTCCGCTCGGGAGGACGCCGCACGCCCTGCGGGGGCAGGCGGCCTCCGTGTGCCGACGCTCGCACGCGTCGTGGAGCGGCTCTCCGCCGCAGGGCCACGCACGGACGCACCCGCGGACGCCCCGGCCGCCCGCATCGCCGCTGCCGTCGCCCGTGAGGAGGCCGCAGCGAGCACCGACGAGAGAGCGCTGGTGGCCCCCCTCATAGCGGGCGCGGGAGACGGCACGGGTATCGCACCCATGGGGCTCCCGCTCCAGGGGCCGCGCAGCGGCCGCGAGTTGATGGCCGACCACATCACCGCAGTGGTCTGCTGTGCCGCCGTGGACACCGCGGGTGCGGCACCCGGCCTGGACTGGCTCGACGGCCCGGTCCTCCTCGTCGCGGGGGAGCGCGCGCCGGACCTCACGGGCCCCGTGCTCGAACTCGTGGAGAACGCGGACCCGCAGCCGTTGCGTGACTGGCTCGCCGCCGTCGGCGTCCGCTCCGACAAACCTGTGCGTCTCGTCTGACCGTCCACCGAACACCCCTACGAGTGGAACGGCTCGGTATCGGCCAAATAAGCGACCAAGGGTGATGCCCCGCTCGCGTAATGTGATGGGCTGAAGCTGTCGGGGGCGGCGAAGAAGAGTTGGGCGGGTGAGACAGGTGGGGACGGAAGAGATGCGGCGCTGGGAGTCGGGGGCACTCGCACACGCCGTCACCGACCCGTTCGGCCAAGGTCCGCTGCCCTGGCTGCGATTCGGCGAGCAGTATTTCGACAACGGCCGGATGGTCCCCTGGTACGTGGACCACACCGGCCTCGAAGGCGTGGTGGACGGAGACGTCCGCCGCACGGCCGGAGTCGGCCGCCCGCAGACCGCGGACGACGTGCACTGCCAGATCAAGGGCTTCGCGGGAAGCGACGGCGGTACGGCACCCGGTGAGTCCCTCGACTTCCGCATCACGGTCGACCCGCCCCAGTCCTTCAGCGTCGACGTCTACCGCATCGGTCACTACTCGGGCGACGGGGCCATGAAGGTCATCACCAGCCCGCGGCTGTCCGGGATCCGGCAGCCGGCGCCGCTCACCGCCGAGCGCACCGTCTCCTGCCACCACTGGTGGCTCTCCTGGCGCCTCCAGATCCCCGCCACCTGGTCCACCGGCGCCTACGTCGCCGTCCTGACCACCGCCGACGGCCGCCACCGCTCCCACATCCCCTTCACCGTCCGCGACCGCGATCCCGCCGACCTGCTCCTCGTGCTGCCAGACATCACCTGGCAGGCCTACAACCTCTTCCCCGAGGACGGCCGCGGCGGCGCCAGCCTCTACCACGCGTGGGACGAGGAGGGCCGGCTGCTGGGCGAGGAGGACGCCGCCGTCACGGTCTCCTTCGACCGTCCCTACGCGGGCGCCGGCCTCCCCCTGCACGTGGGCCACGCCTACGACTTCATCCGCTGGGCCGAACGCGTGGGCTACGACCTGGCCTACGCCGACGCGCGCGATCTGCACGCGGGCCGCGTCGACCCCTCGCTCTACCGCGGAGTGGTCTTCCCCGGTCACGACGAGTACTGGACCGTGCCCATGCGCCGTGCTGTCGAGCGGGCGCGCGACGGAGGCACGGCGCTGGTCTTCCTCTCGGCCAACACCATGTTCTGGCAGTCCCAGTTGGACCCGCTTCCCGGCGGCTCACCCGACCGTCTGCTGACCTGCCGCAAGCACCAGGGCCCGGGCAAGCCCGCCCAGTGGCGCACCCAGGGCGAGCCGGAACAGCACGTGCTGGGAATCCAGTACACGGGCCAGGTCCCTCGGCCGAACCCGCTCGTCGTACGCAACAGCGAACACTGGTTCTGGGATGCCACGGACGCGGGGGACGGCGACGAACTGCCGGGTCTCGTGGCCGGGGAGGCCGACCGCTACTTTCCCCGTACGAGCCTGCCGGACCACACCGAACGAGTGCTGCTCGCCCACTCCCCGTACCGCGATGCACGTGGAGCGCGCCGCCATCAGGAGACGTCGCTCTACCGTGCCCCGTCGGGCGCCCTGGTCTTCTCCTCGGGCACGTTCGCCTGGTCGCCGTCCCTGGACCGTCCCGGTCACGTCGACTCGCGTGTCCAGCGGGCGACGTCCAACCTGCTGGATCGCGTCTGCAAAGGTGCCTGACCCGGCCTGACTTCGTCGTCCGGCGCCTCGTCCGGCGCCTCGGCCGGCGGCTGCACGGGCCGAAGGCTCAGCGCCCGGCCGGTGCCGTCCCGACTCCGGCGTGGACAGGGCCGAGGTGCATGCCCTCGCGGGTGTGCGAGGACCCGTGCGGGACAATCGGAACCTGAAGTCTTTTGAACTCTTCAGCCCGACCCGCCGGTGCGGCCGTCGCCGCCCCCGGCATCGATGTGACCCGGAGGACCAGTGTCCGGATTCGTGGAGAAGCCCGACCCCGTGCAGGTGCCGGGCCTGCTGCACCTGCACACCGGCAAGGTGCGCGACCTGTACCGGAACGAGGCGGGGGACCTCGTCATGGTGGCCAGCGACCGCGTCTCGGCGTTCGACTGGGTGCTGCCCACCGAGATCCCCGACAAGGGCAGGATCCTCACGCAGCTCTCCATCTGGTGGTTCGAGCAGCTCGCCGATCTCGTGCCGAACCACGTCATCGGCACCGACGTGCCCGCGGGCGCACCGGCTGACTGGGAAGGGCGCACGATGGTGTGCCGTTCGCTGCGGATGATCCCGGTCGAGTGCGTGGCACGCGGATACCTGACGGGCTCGGGCCTGGCGGAGTACCACAAGACCCGTACGGTCTGCGGCCTCGCCCTGCCCGAAGGCCTCACCGACGGCTCGGAGTTGCCCGGCCCGATCTTCACGCCGGCCACGAAGGCCGCCGTCGGCGATCACGACGAGAACGTGAGCTACGAGGAGGTCGCCCGCGAGGTGGGCGCGGAGACGGCGACGCAGCTTCGCCAGCTCACGCTCGCCGTCTACCAGCGCGCCCGTGACATCGCCCTCGACCGCGGAATCATCCTCGCCGACACGAAGTTCGAGTTCGGGTACGGAGCGAACGACGGCGAGGACGGCATCGGCATCGCGGCCGAGACCGATGTCGGACTGGTCCTGGGGGACGAGGTGTTGACCCCGGACTCCTCCCGTTTCTGGCCCGCCGACCAGTGGAAGCCGGGACAGGCCCAGCCCTCCTTCGACAAGCAGTTCGTGCGCGACTGGCTGGCCGGCCGGGAGGCCGGCTGGGACCGTACAGGCGAGACGCCGCCGCCCCCGCTGCCGGAGAAGATCGTGGACCAGACCCGCGCCAAGTACGTGGAGGCGTACAGGCTGCTCACCGGACTTGAGTGGTCCTGAGCCCGGGTCGGCCCAGCAGCCCGCAACGACGAGAAGGGTCCCGGCCGCACGGCCGGGACCCTTCTTCGTGTGCTGCGGAGCGGACGACGAGGTTCGAACTCGCGACCTCAACCTTGGCAAGGTTGCGCTCTACCAGCTGAGCTACGTCCGCAGACGCCGATGCCCGTATGACTCCACCGGATCGACTGCCCCCACTATAAACCAAACGCACGCGGGCTTTTCCGGAGCTGAATCCTCCGCGGAGGAAGGTGCATACGGGGGCAGAAGCTCACCACATGGCAGCCGCACGCGAATTGTTCATGGTCTACGGGGTGTTGGATGCCTTCGTTTTTCTTATGCTCGAACTCCTGTTGAGGCTCGAGCTACCTAAGTTCTGACGACCACCATGCCCGAGCCGGCAGGCGACCGAAGTGGGGGAGATCAGCTTGGGTACGAACGAGATGTCGTATCTCGGTCTCACCGAGGAGCAGGAGCAGATCTACCGTCTGTGCCTCCGTGAGCCCGGTATCGGCCTCGACGGCCTCATCGACCAACTCCGTCTGCCCCCGAACACCGCCCGCAGAGAGCTGCGCCGGCTCCGCGAACTGGGGCTCCTGCGCAGCGGGGGCACTTCACATGCGCGTGGGGCAGTGGGGGATGACGGGCTTGCCGCCGCCGACCCGGACGTGGCCGTGGCCAGACTGCTGGACCTGCGTCTGCACGAGCTGCACGAGAAGCTCCAACGGGTCACCCAGCTCCAGCCGTTGGTGGCCTCTCTGCGTGCGGAGCGCGGCGAACACCGCGCACCCGCCGTGGTCGGCATCGAGCAGGTCACCGATCTGCCCAAGATCCGCGACCGCATCGACGACCTGGCCTTCTTCGCGCGCGAAGAGGTCGCGATGGTGGAGCCCGGAACCGCGATGCGGCAGGAGGAGATCGAACAGGCGCGCCCGCGCGTGCTCCGCTGCCTGCGCAGAGGGCTGTCGGTTCGGACGGTGCTGGTGCGCAAGGTCCTGGACCACCAGCCGACCGTGGCGTATCTGAGAGAGCTGGAGTCTCATGGTGCGCGCGTACGGCTGATCGGCCATACCGCGGCCAAGATCCAGATGTACGACCGCCGTACCGCCGTGGTCCCCGTGCATCCGGAGGACAACTCGAGAGGAGCGCTGTTCGCGCAGGAGAGCGGGCTGGTCTCCAACATCCTCGCCCTGTTCGAGTCGATCTGGGCCGAGTCGGACGAGTTGGCCTCACTGCTCGGGGAGCGCAGGGCGGAGGAGGAGGGACCGTCGGAGCTGGAGCGGCAGGTGCTGAAGGCGATGTGCTCCGGGGGCAAGGACGAGGCCGGGGCACGTGACCTCGGCGTCTCCGTTCGCACGTACCGGCGCTACATCGCCGACCTCATGCAGCTGCTCGGCGCCGGCAACCGACCGCAGGCGGCGCTGCTGGCGCGCGAGCGCGGCTGGATCTGACGCGGAAAGTTCCATGGGGTTCGCGGGCCGGTGCACGCACCGGCCCGCGGTCATGAGCGTGCGGAGTGGTGCGTGCAGCGGCCCGCAGTCACGATCCGGTGCACGCACCGGCCCGCGGTCATGAGCGTGTGGAGTGGTGCGTGCAGCGGCCCGCAGTCACGATCCGGTGCACGCACCGGCCCGCGGTCATGAGCGTGTGGAGCCGGCCCCCGCTGCCGAGCCCGCCGCATGTCCCGCCGGGCTGAGCGAAGGTGCCTCGCGCACCCCGAACCGGTGCCGCAGCGCGGAGAGCGCCGCGAGGTGACCGGACATGCCGTGCACGCCCGGTCCCGGAGGCGTCGAGGCCGAGCACAGGAAAACCCCGGGCAGCGGAGTGCGGTGGGGATCGAATCGCGGCACGGGCCGGGCCAGCGACTGGTACAGCGTCATCGCGCCGGCGCCGATGTCTCCGCCCACGTAGTTGGGGTTGTAGCTCTCGTAGTCGCCGGCGGGGATTCCCCGGGCGGCGACGACGGTGTCGCCGAAGCCCGGTGCGTACCGCTCGATCCGGGAGCGTACGAGGGCCACGGGGTCCCGCGTATCGCCGTTGGGCACGTGTGCGTACGCCCAGACCGGCCGCTTGCCCGCCCGCGCGCGTCCGGGGTCGGTGGCCGCGGGATCGACGAGCAGCACGAAGGGTTCGTCCGTGGCCTGGCCTCGGACGGTCAGCCCCTCCTGGCGGGCGATCGCGGCGTGGCTGCCTCCCAGGTGGACGGTGCCCGCTCGTCCGACCTCCGGATTGGTCCAGGGGATGGGCTCCGAGACCAGGAAGTCGGCCTTGGCGGCACCGGGTCCGTAGTGGAAACGCCTCAACTGCCGGGCGTAGCCCGAGGGGAGCCGCTCCTCCCCCGCGAGTTCCAGCAGCTGCGTGGGCGTGGTGTCGAGCAGAACGGCCCGTACGTCGCCGAGTTGGCGAAGGTCGGTGATGCGGCTGGAGGTGTGGAACGTGCCGCCGTGGGCGCGGATGTCCTCCGCCATCACCTCGGCGATCCGCTCGCTGCCGCCCCGCGGCAGCGGCCAGCCGGTGCCGTGCGCGAGGTGCCCCAGCAGCATCGCCACGGCCCCGGAGGCGAGAGTGGGCAGCTTCCCGACGGCGTGCGCCGCGACACCGGTGAGCAGCGCCGGAGCGACGTCACCGCGGAACCCGCCGAGCATGCGGCTCAGGGGCGAGCCGGGCCGTGCGCCGAGGCGCGTGCCGTGCGCGGGCAGTCTGCTCGCGAGCAGCAGCGGCGCGACCAGGTCGTGCGGCACGGAGCGCTGGCCGCTCATGAAGAACTCGACCAGGCCGGTGCTGTGTTCGAGCAGCGGGCTCATCAGACGGCGCCAGCGAGCGCCGTCCGGGCCCAGCGCCTCGCAGGTGGTCTCCAGGTCCGGGTAGGCGAGCCCGGCTCGTCCGTCGTCCAGCGGGTGGGCGTAACTCACCTGCGGGCCGAGCAGTTCGATGCCCCGCTCGACGAGCGAGAACTCGCGGAAGAACGGTGAGGCGGCGGCCATCGGGTGGACGGCCGAGCAGACGTCGTGCCTGATGTCGCTGTCGAAGTAGGCCTCACCGCGAAGGCCGCCGCCGATGGTGGCGGCGGCCTCGTGGAGCTCCACGCGCAGGCCTGCACGGGCCAGGGTGATCCCGGCCGCCAGCCCGTTGGGGCCGGTGCCGACGATCGCGACGTCGGCCTGGCGGGCCTCGCCCCCCGGATGCTTCCCCGGGGCGGCGCTGCCGGCGTCCTGCGTCACAGGGTCTCCCCGACGGGGACGGGGGAGGTCTCCTTCACCAGGTCACCCACCGAAGTGGCTGCCTGGAGCTGGGAGTTCGCGAGCCGGTGGTACAACGTGTCCCGCTTCATCAGTTCCTCGTGCTTGCCGGAGGCCCGTACCGCGCCGTCGCTCATCACGACGATCTTGTCGGCGTCGATCACGGTGGAGATGCGGTGCGCGATCGCGATCACCGCGCAGCGCTCGGAGACCTTGCGCAGCGTCTCGCGGAACTCGCGTTCCGAGTCGGAGTCCAGGTGCGAGGTGGCCTCGTCCAGAAGCAGCACCGCCGGCTTCTGGAGCAGCGCGCGTGCGATGCACAGCCGCTGGCGCTGGCCGCCGGAGAGTCCGCTTCCCTGGTCGCCCAGTTCGGTCTCCAGACCGTTCGGCATGCCGTCGATCACCTTGGTGAGGCCGGCCAGCTCGATCACTTCACGGATGTCCTGCTCGCTCGCGTCCGGCTGTGCGTAGACCACGTTGTCCCGTACGGTGCCGCGCATCGCCGCAGTGTCCTGCTGTACGTAGCCGACGAGTCCGCGCAGCGTGTTCAGCGGCATCGACTCGATGTCCTTGCCGCCGACCATGATGCTGCCGGAGTCCAGCGCCCAGAAGCGTTCGATGAGTTGGAAGAGCGTGGTCTTTCCCGCGCCGGACGGGCCGACGATCGCCGTCATGCCGCGCGGAGCCACGGTGAAGGAGACGTCGGAGAGCGTCTCCACCGCCGACTCGTCGTCCTTCCCGTACTTGAAGTGCACGGAGCGGAACTCGACACCGTCCCTGTCCTTGGAGAGCGCCGAGACCGGAGAGGACTTGGCCGCCGGACGGGACCGCTGCCGCATCCGGTCCAGCACGCCGCCCTCCTGGGGGAGAACCGTGAGTTCGTCCACCCTGCGGATGGCGGCACGGCCCTGCTGGAACTGGCCGATGGCCAGGAAGAAGAGCACCAGGGGCGAGACCATGTAGAAGAGATACATCACGAACGCGGTCAGGTCGGCCATGGACATGGTCCCGCGCGTCACGCGTGTCATGCCGACCCCGACGACGACCGCCAGGGCGGCCTGCGTGCCGACATTCATGGCGGGCATGAACAGCGAATTGAGGCCGTTGACCCGGACTCCGGAGTTGCGTGCCCGCCAGGCGAGCAGGCCTATGCGCTGCGTCTCGCGGTCCTCCGCGCGGGACGCCTTCACCGTGGGCAGGGCGGACAGCGCACGCTGCACGTCCGAGCCGTAGGCGCTGGTGTCCTCGCGGTTGACGATCGCGGCGCGGCGCACGCCTCGCGCCAGCACCAGGGAGACGGCGCTGGCGATGCCGAGGCAGGCCAGGGTGATGAGCATCATCCAGACGTCGATGAGGAACATCACGACGACGCCGCCGACCACCGTGAAGCCGTTGATGATCAGCTGCGCCAGGCTCTGCGAGAGCGCGATCTTCGCCAGCGAGGTGTCGGCGACCGTACGTGTGAGGACGTCGCCCTGCTGCTGCTTGCTGTAGGCGGCCAGGTCGACGCGCAGCAGCCGCCGTGTCAGCAGCATCCGCACGTCGTAGACGATGTTCTCGCCGGCCCGCCCGATCAGGTACGACTGCAGGGCGGAGAATCCGCCGTCGACGCAGAAGAGGGCGACGAGAATGAGGATCGCCGTGGTCAGCGGCTCCTTCTGGCCCGCCTGCGTGATCAGTTCACCGATCGCGTACGGCTGCGCCAGCTGAGCGGTCACGCCGATCAGGCCGACGATGACGCCGGCGACCAGGAGCCCCCGGTGGCGCCGTGCGAGATACCACACGGCGGCTGGGCCGGTTCCGCCTCCGCGCCTGCGCGCGTGGGCGGGCCCGACGTTCTCCTCCGGACCCTCCACATGAAGGGTTCTGGAGCTCGCCTTCGCCTCCAGGGTGCTCATGGCTTGGTCACCTCACTTGCGGGTGTAGGTGCTGACGAACATGGGTGAGTCCTCGGCCCAAGGCGTCTCCTTCCAGTCCGCCCAGCGATCGACTGCCTGCAGACCGGCGGCTGACGCGTACTCGTCCACCTCCTCCGGGGTGGTGAGCCGGGCCAGTTCGGAACCTACCGAGGACTTGCCGTCTTCGAACCAGATGTGCGAAGCGTGCCAAAGACGGCGGTCCTCGAAGACCGTCGAGTACGTCAGCAGTCCGGTGTTGGGCTCCGGATAGGGGATGAAGTAGGAGGTGCGCTGCTGTCCTTCGTGCAGCACCTTCAGCCCGCTGGGGTTGGAGGTCTCCACCACGAGCGTCCCGCCGGGGGCGAGGCGTTCGGCGGCGTGCTGGATCGTGGCGCGCTGCTCGTCGGCGTCGAGGATCATGGAGAGCGTCGCGCAGATGCAGAAGACGAGGCCGTACTGCGCGTCGTCGGTGTACTTGCGTATGTCGCCGTGCACCGCTTCGACATCCGCGTCCGCGTCCTTGGCCTTCGTACGCAGCTGGTCCAGCATCTCCGGCGAGGAGTCGACACCCCTGACGGGGAAGGCCCGTTGAGCCAGGGGTATCGCCACGCGGCCGGTCCCGACGCCGAGTTCCAGAGCGCGCTCACCGGGCTGCGGGTGCAGGGAGGCGAGCTTCTCCACCGTCGGCTCGGTGTAGCCACCGCTGGGGAAGATCCGGTCGTAGAAGTCTCCGAACTGCCGCCCGTAGCCTATGTCGTCCACGGAGCTCATCAGGGGGCCTCCTCTCGTCGGTGTCGGCGGGCTTACTTCTTCTTGGCGATGTTCAGCGCGATGTAGCCGGCGATGGCGATGCCGATGAGAGCGATGACGATTGAAGCGGTGGACATGTGAACCCCTTTCGGGAATCCGGTGATGGTTCACCCGTCCCCGTGAACGCGGGGACGGACGTTCTGTGCTGTCACGCGGGCTGTACGGGCATCTCCTCACGGGAGTCGTCCCGTATGTGCGAGTCGTAGGAGGGCCGGGAACCCTCGGCGCCGCCGGAGTTCGCGGAATCGCCGGGCCCCGCCATCGAGGTGTAGGGAGAGACGAAGATGACCTCCGGCTCACTCTCCTCGAAACCGGTCGCCCTCACGAGGGTGAACTGGAATCCCTTCACGTTCTCCGCCGCGCCGTCATCGCGGATGCGGTCGCGGAGGAACGCGCACAGCATCCGGTAGGACGGCATCTTCTTCAACGAGCTGAAGCCCTTGTCCAGCTGGGTGATCAGCTCGGTGACGATGTCGAAGATGGCCTTCTCCGGACGGCGTCCCGGGAACCAGAAGATCTGAGGCAGCTTACGGCCGACGATGACCTCGACCATCTTCCAGGGAGAGGTCTCCCCTTCCTGGTTCAGCGTCCGGTAGAGGATGTGGTAGTCGTGCTGCGCCGGAGTGGGCGCGAAGAAACGCCAGTTGGGGAAGAGGGCGGAGAAGATGTCGACCTTCTGCGCCTTGTTGAACAGCGGGTTCGGGTGCTGCGCCGACAGTGTGCCGAGCAGCACGGCGGCTGCGGCGGCCCGCGTCAGGCCGCCCGGCCCGGTGAAGGCGCTGGAGAGTGCCGAGCGCGTTCCTTTGGCCGTACGGGCCAGGGTGCCGGCCAACGAGGCCGGAGTCTGAGTGCTGGTCATCGTGCCTCCTTGGACTGGTTCCCCTTCGACCGGCCTTCACCGCCGCGTCGTCCCGCCGATTTCGCCGCCGCCCCGTCCTGCCCCTCGACCTCGTCGAGGAATTCGAGGATCCGGCGCCCCACGTCGGTGCCGATCCGGGCGTCGGTGAGCATGGAGTCGTGGTCGGCGCGCTCGATGACCGAGGTGCGGGCCACCCGGCCGTCGCCGCGGTGGGCGGCGGCCAGTTCGTTGTGCATCAGCAGCTGCTCGGGGTCGCGGTCCACGGTCCGCTGTGCCGAGAGCACCAGGGCGTGGGCCTCGACGGCCGGGAGTTCACCGCTGAAGCCGTTGAAGTCGACCTCGGTGGCGTCCCATTCCCTCATCCCCGCCTTCCACAGCCTGCTGTCCGCGTACTGCGCGAAGGCGCGGCTGCGGACCTCGGCCGGCAGGTTGTGCACCCAGCGCGGCCGTACGAGCGTCGCTCCCAGGCCCGCCTGCAGGCTCCGGGTGAACATGTTCAGCCCGTCCTTGAGGCGGTCCGACGCGTCCTTCTGCTGCTTGGAGCGGGTCAGCTCCTCGGGGTGCGAGCTGTCCAGGTAGATCACGCCGCTGACCCTCGAGCCGAGCTCCACGGCGGCGCGGCGGGCGAACTCACCGCCGAGCGAATGGCCGGCGAGGTAGACCTTCCGGCCCTCGGCCACGGATCCCCTCACCAGGTCCACCAGGTCGTCCACCGACTCCTGGAGGACGTACGGGGAGGTGGCGTGGCGCTTGCTGGGACCGTAACCGGCGCGGCTGTAGGTGATGATTCCGTAGTCGCTCTCCTCGACCAGCTTGTCGGTGATCCAGCCGAAGTGCTCCGCCGTGGAGACCATGCCCGTTCCGAAGACCAGGACCGGAGAGTCCTCGTTCTCGGAGATGCGCTCGTTGTAGTGCAGTTCGTTTCCGTGCCGGGTGGTCAGCACGCGGCCGTGCGGCCACGGGTCCGTCGCCCTCATGCGGCGCATCGCGGCGAGGAATCCGGCGACCGTGACGCCGATGGCCGCCATGGACGCGGCGGCGGTCAGCGCCCGGTCGTCCCTGCCGGCGACGGCGGGGTGGTCCTTGGGGGCACTGGTGTAGGCGACCATCGGGTGCATCGCCTCGAACGCGGTGACGAACCGGCCCAGTCCCATGAAGTAGCCGTTGGCCACGTGGAATGCCGCCGCGCTTGCCATGACCGGGCGGGCGAGTGCGCCGCCCTTCAGGTACGCGATGGGGAAGAGGCATTCCAGGGCCAGGACGCCGTGCGCCAGGTAGCGGGCCGGCACCGGGTACCGGCGCGTGAGGTTCCACATGCCTTCGTGCCCGTAAGTACGGGTGCGCATGATGCCGTTGAGCGCGGAACCGTCCCGCCAGGGCTGCCCGAGGAGCTTCACCCAGCCGGAGACGAGGTAGGAGAGGTTCGCCTGCAGGGCCACGTACCACAGCAGCGCGTCCTGGACTGCGGGCTGCGTGGAGAGCCGGGCCGCTCCCGCGGCCGTCTGCACGAACGAGGACACCTGGTCGGAACCGTCGGTGCCGTAGCGGTGGCGCGGGTAGAGCACGGCGTTGCTCAGCCCGAGGAACATGTTGGCCGCGCCTCGCCAGCGGGCGTTGCCGGGCGCCAGCAGAGCCGCGCCCGCAGCGATCCGGGCTATGTGCAGCGCCTGCGTCGTCCTGGGGTGGCCGACGGCATCGAGGATGCGCCGGGTGGGACGGGTGGAGGAGGCGTGCATCCCCCGCGCGATGGTCCAGTCGTTGAGCCCGCCGCGGCGGATCTGCCGCTGGTGGGTGATGTATTCGAGGCTGGACGTGAGCGATGTGACTGCCGTCAACCGCTCGGAAATGGCGAGCGTTCGGTCACGGGAAATCGGTACCGGCCCGAGAAAAGTCGAGGTCAGCTTTTTGGCAAGCGATTTCACGTCGGTCTCCTCGGTGCCGGTGTCCCGGGTGACGGGGCGTCGGGAAATTGGTGGGGGGATTTTGGCAAGAGGCGTGGTGCGTCAAAACCGTGGTCAGCGGTGGAGCAGAAAGTAAAAAAGGAGGTGAACAATCACTCGGTGAAGATGATGGGACCCGGTCGGCCGGTGAATTCACCGACCGACCGGGAGGAGCCCCCATTTCACGTTGCCCCGCAGAAGGGGGTACTACGAGGTTCCGTGACTACGGGTGAAGGAGCCGGGACTCAGCCCTGGCCCGCCTCGAAGGCCGCAACCGTCGCCGAAGCGATGGCGACGCCGCCCAGGAAGGCACCCGGGGTGGCCATCACGGGGGTGTAGTCCGTGAAGATGGCACCGTCGGCGTCGACGGACGCCAGCTCTGCGCACTCGTTGATGTGCGAAGTGATGTCGTTCATGCGCACACTCCTGTTCTGGATTTGTTCCTCAACGGGGATTCCGGCCGGACCTGGAAGTCGGACCGGTTTCAGGGCCGAGTGGTCAGCCGACGGCCTTGCCGGCGGCGTAGGCGCCGGTCACGACGGCCGCGCCGCCGACGAAGGCACCCGCGAGGGCGGGGGTGGCGAGGACCGGAGTGGCCTCTTCCGCGATCTCACCGACGTGGCCCTCGTGGAGCTCGTCCTGAATACGAAGGTTCAGCTTCTCTTCCAGCATGGGATTCCTCCTGCTGATCGTGAGACATGGCTGGCTGTTGCTCGCGAAAGTGGTCTAAGGCAGGAACCCCGGAGTGGTCACCGAGCGCGGGTCCCCCGTCGGTTGAGCTTTCGGTCGTCACCGTAAACTGCAGCGAAGCGGGTCTCTATGCGCACGCTTACCTCTCGGTGAATGCCTAGGTTCGCTTCCGCAGAGATGAAGATGCCAGCATCGGGTGTGACGCAGAAGGGGAATCCGTGACAGTTTGTTGCAACGCGAAGCGACAGCTTTATGCCACGAAAGAGAAAGGCCTGGACCAGTATGGTCCGAGCGGTGCGCCGTTTCCGGTTCACTGGGCGCTAAGCTCAAGTAAACCTCAATCTTTGGGAATTGGCACGGGGGGCGGCAAGGGATAATCAAAGATAGCGAGGGATATCCTTGTCCGTAATACTTGGGCCGAGCTTCGCCCCTGCGGACGAATTCGTCCGACTTCGCCCCCGTCGAGGCGGGTGCGTGCGGTCGTGGACCGCAGTATCCCCCCGTGTCCTGCCGTATCCCGCCTCGTGCCGTCAGAGCCAGCCGCGCTCCCGCGCGATGCGCGCGGCAGCGTGCCTGTTCTCTGCGCCCAGCTTCGCCGTGGCAGCCGAGAGGTAGTTGCGCACCGTCCCGGACGTCAGCGACGCCCGCTCGGCGATCTCCGCCACCGGAGCACCGTCCGCGGCCAGGTCCAATAGTTCCGCTTCGCGAGCCGTGAGCGGCGAGTCGCCGGCGCTGATCGCGTCGGCCGCCAACTCCGGGTCCACGTACCGGACTCCGTCGTGCACCGCGCGGATGATCTCCGCGAGCTGCTGCGCCGACGCCGTCTTCGGAACGAAACCGCGCACCCCGGCCGCGAGCGCCCGCTTGAGGTGACCCGGCCGGGCGTGGCTCGTCACGATCATGTTCCTGCACGCGGGCAGTGCGTCGCGCAGCTGGGTCGCGACCTTCACACCATCCGCGCCCGGCATCTGCAGATCGAGCACCGCCACATCCGGCTCGTGCGCGCGTGCCATCGCGACGGCCTCCGGGCCCGACGCCGCCTCGGCGACGATCGTGAGGTCCTCCTCCAGAGCGAGCAGCGCGGCGAGAGCACCGCGGATGAGATGCTCGTCGTCGGCGAGGAGCACGCGAATGAGGCGAGAGCCCTCGCCCCCGCCGCTCTCGTCACCCACGTCGGGCTGCTGCTTCCCGGTCACTCCGAGGCTTCCTTCCCGTCACGGCCCCCGCCCTCATCCGTACGGCTGCCGAGGGGGACCTCGGCCGTCAGACGGAACGTACCCCTCTGGCTCTCCTCCGCCACACGCAGTGTGCCGCCCACACCGGCGAGGCGTTCACGCAGGCCGGCGAGGCCGGAACCGGAAGGCCCGCCCGAGGGCTCACGAACGCCGTCGTTCTCCATGACGAGGAGCGCCTTCCCGCCCGGGTCGTCCGTGCCCACCCACACGGTGCACCAGGTGGCGTCCGCGTGCCGCAGCACGTTCGTCGCGCCTTCGCGCACGACCCATCCGAGCGCCGCCTGCACCGGTCCCGGCAGCCGCTCCTGGCTCTGCGGGGCCTCCTCCGCACGGCAGTCGACCCCCGCCGCACGCAGGATGCCGCGTGCGCCCGCGAGTTCGGTGGACAGGTCCGCGTCGCGGTAACCCCGCACGACAGCCCGCACCTCCGACTGGGAGTCGCGGGCGATCCGCTGCACCTCCGTCATCTGCTCGACGGAGTCGTCCGCGGCGGAGCCGCGGCGCACGAGTTGGACGGCGAGTTCGCTCTTGAGCGCGATCGCCGAGAGGTTCCGGCCCATCACGTCGTGCAGGTCCCGGCTGAAGCGGAGGCGCTCCTCCGCGACGGCCAGCCGTGCCTGTACGCCTCGCGCCTCTTCCAGCTCCCGGATGACGGCGATGTACCAGGCGGAGGAGCGGCCGGTGAAGACGGAGACGAGCCCTCCCAGCCCCAACAGGAGCGCCGCCACCGGTGCGTTCGGCCACGGCATCCCGGCTGAGGTCAGGGCCGTCGCGGCGATGACGACGAAGGCGACGAGGGCCAGCGCCGCGGTCCGCCGTGGCACCGTCACGCCGAATGTCACGGCGAACGGTGCCACGGCTCCGTACAGCGCCACACCGACGGTCACACCCCCTTCGACCGCGTCGAGCGCGACCAGAGTCACCGTCAGCGCGGACATGGCCACCACAAGGGCGCCAGGCAGAGCGAGCCGCGCCCAGGAGATCGTGCCGTTGCCCAGATAACTGTCGAAGGCCTGGCGCAGCAGCCCTGTGCAGAGAAGGCACTGCGCCAGGCCCAGTCCGAAGACGCACCAGGCCAGGGCGCCCGGCAGAGCGCCCGGCCCGGTGCTCGAGAGGAGCTGTGCGACGAAGCTGATCAGGATCGCCCACGCGTATCCGACGAGCATCCAGCGTGTCGAAGCCTCGACCTGCTCGTGGCTGCTGCGCTCCTGCCACCGCCGGTACCCGGGGGAAACCAACCAGCCGATCACGTGCTCGCGCTCCTCACCGGCGCCCCCGGCCCGTCTATCGCCGCGGCTCCCAGCGGAACCAGCGGTTGACACCCAATCCTGCAAGGACGATCCACACCAGGGCGACGCCCAGGGCCTTGAGCGTATCCGTCCCGGACAGCGTGCCGACCCAGCCGCCGCGCACCAGCTCCATCAGCGGCGACACCGGAAGCAGGGAGCAGGCGAAGGCCAGCTTGTCCGGCATCACGTCCAGCGGAACCACGATGCCGGAGCCCACGAAGGAGATCGCCATGAACGGGAAGGAGGTGATCTGCGACGCCTCGGTCGTGCGCGTGAAGGCAGCGGAGAGGGCGGCCAACAGCACCATCATCACCAGGCCCAGCAGCAGTCCCGCGGCCACCAGTTCGGGCCGCTCGGGCGGGGCGAGTTCGAGCAGCAGCGCACCGCCTCCGAGCAGCAGCACGCACTGCCCGAGTGCGAGCACCACGGACGGCAGCGACCCTCCGGCGAGGATCTCGTTGTCGCTGGCCTCACCTGTACGCAGCCGCTTGAGGACCAGCTCCTCGCGGCGTGTGACGTAGATGCCCGTCATGTTGGCGTAGACAGCGAAGACCAGCACGTAGCCGATCGAGCCCGGCACCAGCACCGTGCCCATGGACAGGCCGGTGCCCTTGAGGTCCATGCCGGCGGCGGTCTGCCGCATGAGGACCGTCAGCAGGGCCGGAGTGGCGAGCGCCACGAACAGCGCCGCCTTGTTCCGCATCAGCAACGTCAGCTCGGCACGGCCGAGTGCGCGCAGGCGGCGTCCCCTCGCTGAGGAGCTCACCTTGCCCGGCGCCTTCACCGTGGCCGCATCGGTCGTGGTCATACGCGCTCCACCTCCTTCTCGCCCGCGGTGTCCTGGCCCTTGTCCTGCGGCAGGGCGCCTGGTTCGTCCTCGTCGTCCTCGGGTGACTGCGCGATCTCCAGGAACACCTCTTCGAGGGTGGCCGTACGCGCGTGCAGACCTTGGAGTTCCACGTCCGACTGCCGGGCCCACAGCAGCAGATCCGTGAGCGCGCTCTGCAGCTGCGGCGTCCGGATCTCCACGCGCTGTCCCTGCAGAGTCGCGGCCGGCAGGGACACCGGCAGAGCGTCCGGCGTCATCCCGTCCGGAAGCGTGAAGCGGATGTTGGAGGGCCGTTCGGCGACGACCTGCTCGGGCGTGCCCGCGGAGACGATGCGTCCGGAACGCATGATGGCAAGCCGGTCGGCGAGCGCCTCGGCCTCCTCCAGATAGTGCGTGGTCAGCAGGACGGTCGTTCCCGCCGTCCGCAGCTGACGCACCAACTCCCAGGTGTCCCGGCGGCCTTCGGGGTCCATGCCGGTGGTCGGCTCGTCCAGGAACAGCACCTCGGGACGGCCGATGAGCGCCATGGCCAGGTCCAGCCGCCTGCGCTCACCGCCTGACAGCTGCTTCACGCGTACGCCCGCACGCCGGCCCGACAGCCCCACTTGCGCCAGGACGTCCTCGACGGGACGCGCGTCGCTGGTGCAGCCCGCCCACATCCGTACGGTCTCGGTGACCGTCAGCTCGGAGGGGAAACCGCCCTCCTGCAGCATCACGCCCGTGCGCGGCCGCACCGCTTTGCGCTCGGAGTACGGGTCGAAGCCGAGGACGCGGATCACTCCCGCGCTCGGCCTTGCAAGCCCTTCCAGCAGCTCGACCGTGGAGGTCTTGCCCGCCCCGTTCGTCCCCAGCAGCGCGAAGATCTCGCCTTCCCGGACGGAGAAGGAGACACCGCGCACGGCTTCGAAACCCTTTGAGTATCGCCGTTTGAGTCCTTCGACCTCGATCGCATCCATGGCCTCATCCTTCCTCGCGAGAGGAGGCGTGAGGCGTGCCCGCTGTCATGGGTGCGGATGACGAACGTCATCTGCAGACGGTGCGGATCCGCACAAAGGCCGAAGTGCTGAAGGCAACTGAAGGCAGCTGAAGACGACTGAAGACGAGTGAGGACAAGGCGAAGGCAGAGGAAGGAGTCCGGGAAGAAGAATAGGCCCCGGTCGAGGACCGGGGCCTATTCATTGCGGAGCGGACGACGAGGTTCGAACTCGCGACCTCAACCTTGGCAAGGTTGCGCTCTACCAGCTGAGCTACGTCCGCATGCTTCCACCCGGCTTTCACTGGGCGGCGCGACCCTCACTGTACCTGATCGTTTCCGACGGAGGTCCGGTGAAGGAGAGAGCGGGTGACAGGGATCGCACACTGCGCCTCCCCCTTGGAAAGGGGGCGCTCTACTACTGAGCTACACCCGCGCGGTCCGTAAGGTTTCCCTTGCGGCGACTGGCCAGACTCTAGCGGATCAACCGGGGTGTGTGGCAAGTCCGGCCGCCCGGCCCGTCGTACGGGCCGGGCCGAGGGGTCACCGGGACGCGTTGAAGGCGTCGTAGATCTTCTTCGGGATGCGGCCGCGGGCGGGTACTTCGAAGCCGTTCGACTCGGCCCAGGCGCGCACCGCGCGGGGGTCGGGGTCCACCGAGGTGCGGTGGTAGGTCTTGCCCGACTTCGCCCGCTTGCGGCCGGCTTCGACAAAGCGGGCGAGGTCCTCCCGCAGCTTCTTGGCGTTGTCGAGGTTGAGGTCGACCTCGTACGACTTCCCGTCGAGCCCGAAGGAGACCGTTTCCGATGCTTCTCCGCCGTCGAGGTCGTCGGAGATTGTCACCACTACGCGTTGCGCCACGGATATCGGACCTTCCATCAGGATCACGAAATGGATCACTCGACTTCTCCGCGGCGGCTTGTGAAGGCCTGGAGGAGGACGTAAGTGGTCCGGAGGATTGGGGTGGGTGTCTCTTTATCTTTATGTACAGCGACAAGCTTTGCAATGTGAAGCGAGAGTATTTCGAATCGCGTGTCAGACCGCAATCGCGACCATACTTTTTTCACTGCATTTTTCCCAGAGCTGCGGCTGATCCCCCGATCGCCGATGATCTGCGGAAAGCAGCGGGCCGCTGATATCCACGCGCGTAGATTCTCCGGGCCGGTACGCTTGCGAACGCGTCGCTGCATCCCGGGCGGCCCGTTCCCCAAGCGGGGCGACCGCAGGCCGGACAGCACGCGCCAGTGCACGAGCACCACCACCATCACCGGGAGTACCTGTGGCTCGCGTCGTAGTCGACGTCATGCTGAAGCCGGAGATCCTCGACCCGCAGGGACAGGCGGTGCAGCGCGCACTTCCACGTCTCGGCTTCGAGGGCGTCGACGGCGTACGCCAGGGCAAGCGCTTCGAACTGGAGGTGGCGGAGCCCGTCACCGACGACGCGCTCGCCCGTATCCACGATCTGGCGGAGACGTTCCTGGCGAACACCGTGATCGAGAACTTCACCGTCCGCGTCGAGGACGCCGAGTCCGCACAGGGAGCTCCCGCGTGACGGGCTCCGCTTCCGGGCTCGGCCGCATCGGTGTCGTCACCTTTCCCGGTTCGCTCGACGACGGAGACGCACAGCGCGCCGTCCGGCTCGCCGGCGGTGAACCCGTCGCCCTCTGGCACCGCGACAAGAATCTGCACCAGGTGGACGCAGTCGTCCTCCCGGGAGGCTTCTCCTACGGCGACTACCTGCGCTGCGGCGCCATCGCACGCTTCTCCCCGGTCATGGAGCCGCTGTTGGAGCAGGCGCGCGCAGGCATGCCGGTGCTGGGCATCTGCAACGGCTTCCAGGTGCTGTGCGAGTCGCATCTGCTGCCGGGCGCGCTGACCCGCAACGACCATCTGCACTTCGTCTGCCGTGACCAGAAGCTGCGCGTGGAGCGTACGGACACCGCCTGGACGTCCGACTACACGCACGGCCAGGAGATCACCGTCCCGCTGAAGAACGGCGAGGGCGGCTACGTCGCCGACGAGCACACCCTGGACGCCCTGGAGGCCGAGGGCCGCGTCGTCTTCCGTTACGTCGGCGGCAACCCCAACGGCTCCCGCCGGGACATCGCCGGCATCACCAACGAGGCCGGGAACGTGGTCGGCCTCATGCCGCACCCCGAGCACGCCGTCGAGACCCTGACAGGGCCGACGACCGACGGGCTGGGCTTCTTCACCTCGGCACTCAAGAGGCTGGTCACCGCATGACGCCGTCCCCTCCCCCCTCGCAGTCCGCACAGCGCGCGGCTCTCGACACCGTCAAGCACGCGACGGACACCCCCGCGACCACTCAGCCGTGGGCCGAACTCGGCCTCAAGGAGGACGAGTACACGCGCATCCGCGAGATTCTCGGCCGCCGTCCCACCGGTGCCGAACTCGCCATGTACTCGGTGATGTGGTCGGAGCACTGCTCGTACAAGAGCAGCAAGGTGCACCTGAAGCAGTTCGGCGAGAAGGCTCCCGAGACCGACGCCCTGCTGGTCGGCATCGGTGAGAACGCCGGCGTCGTCGACATCGGCCAGAACTACGCCGTCACCTTCAAGGTGGAGTCGCACAACCACCCCAGCTACATCGAGCCCTACCAGGGCGCGGCCACCGGCATCGGCGGCATCGTGCGCGACATCCTCGCGATGGGCGCCCGCCCCGTCGCCGTGATGGACCCGCTGCGCTTCGGCGCGGCCGACCACCCCGACACCAAGCGGGTGCTGCCCGGAGTCGTCGCGGGCATCGGCGGCTACGGGAACTGCCTGGGCCTGCCGAACATCGGCGGCGAAGCCGTCTTCGACGACTGCTATCAGGGGAATCCCCTGGTCAACGCCTTGTGCGTCGGTGTCATGAAGCACGAGGACATCCACCTCGCGCAGGCCTCGGGCACCGGCAACAAGGTCATCCTTTACGGGGCGCGCACCGGCGGCGACGGCATCGGCGGCGTCTCCGTGCTCGCGTCGGAGACCTTCGACGCCACCGGCCCAGCCAAGCGTCCCGCGGTCCAGGTCGGCGACCCCTTCCAGGAGAAGCTGCTCATCGAGTGCACCCTGGAGATCTTCCGGGAGAGGCTGGTCGCGGGCATCCAGGACCTGGGCGGAGCGGGGCTGTCCTGCGCCACCTCCGAGCTGGCCAGCGCCGGCAGCGGCGGCATGCGCGTCGAGTTGGACACCGTGCCGCTGCGCGACTCCTCGCTCTCCCCCGAGGAGATCCTCATGAGCGAGTCGCAGGAGCGGATGTGCGCCGTCGTCGAACCCGACAAGGTCGCGCGCTTCCTGGAGATCTGCGAGAAGTGGGACGTCATCGCCACCGTCATCGGTGAGGTGACCGAGGGCGAACGGCTGGAGATCTACTGGCACGGCGAGCAGATCGTCGACGTGCCGCCGCGAACCGTCGCGCACGAGGGTCCGGTCTACCGGCGTCCGTACGAGCGTCCGTCCTGGCAGGACTCGCTCCAGGCCGACGACGCCGCCGCGCTGCCGCGTCCCGGCACCGGCGACGAACTGCGCGCCGCCGCCCTCGCGCTGATCTCCTCCCCGAACCAGGCCGCAAAGTCCTGGATCACCGACCAGTACGACCGCTACGTCCTCGGTAACACCGTGCTGGCCCAGCCCGAGGACGGCGGCATGATCCGCGTCGACGCCACCACGGGCCTCGGGGTCGCCGTCTCCACCGACGGCAACGGCCGGTACGCCAAGCTCGACCCGTACGCCGGTGCGCAGCTGGCGCTGGCCGAGTCCTACCGCAACGTCGCGGCCACGGGCGCCCGGCCGCTCGCCGTGACCGACTGCCTCAACTTCGGCTCCCCCGAAGACCCGGACGCCATGTGGCAGTTCGCCGAGGCGTGCCGCGGACTCGCCGACGCCTGCCTCGAGTTGGGCACCCCGGTGACGGGCGGCAACGTCTCCCTCTACAACCAGACGGGCGACGCCGCGATCCACCCCACCCCGGTGGTCGGCGTGCTCGGCGTCATCGACGACGTGAGCCGCCGTACGCCCATCGCCTTCGCCGACGAGGGCAGCCTGCTCTACCTGCTGGGGGACACGCGGGAGGAGCTGGGGGGCTCCGCCTGGTCGCAGGTCGCACACGGTCACCTGGGCGGGCTCCCGCCGGCCGTCGACCTCGAGCGGGAGCGGCTGCTGGCGGACATCCTGATCGCCGCCTCCCGCGACGGCATGGTGGACGCCGCGCACGACCTGAGCGACGGCGGTCTCCTCCAGGCCCTCACCGAGTCCTGCCTCAAGGGCGGCAAGGGCGCACGCGTGGTCGTACCGGACGGGTTGTCGCCGTTCGTGTTCCTCTTCTCCGAGTCGCAGGGGCGCGCGCTGGTCGCCGTCCCGCGCAGCGAGGAGGTCCGCTTCAACGACATGTGCTCGGCGCGCGGACTGCCGGCCGCGCGCGTGGGCGTCGTGGACGGGGACGCGATCGAGGTGCAGGGCTCGTTCAGCATCCCGCTGGACGAGGTCCGGGCCGCGCACGAGGCGACGCTGCCGGAGATCTTCGGCCGGTGACCCGCGGGGTCTTCATGTGACCGCGGGCCGTATCCGTGTGCTGTCGCCCGCCGCATCCGTGACGGGCGGCAGCACGAAGGTCCAGCCGGTGTCGAGCAGTTCGGGCAGGTAGGTGCTCAGCGCGTCCGTCGTCTGCGCGTTGACGGATCCTCCGTCGTGGGAGAGGACGATCGAACCGGGGACGACGTTGTCCATGACCGTCGAGACGATCTTCCCTACGCCCGGCTGCTCCCAGTCGCACGTGTCGACCGACCAGCCAAGAGGGCTCATGCCGAGGCCCGCCGATATCGCGAGCGTCTCCTCGTTCCATTCGCCGTACGGCGCACGGGAGAGGGCGGGACCGGAGCCCACGGTGTCGCTGATGACCTCGCTGGTGCGGGTCAGCTGCCTTCGCGCTTCGCGGGTGCTCACCTTCGTCAGGAGGGGGTGGCTCCACGAGTGGTTCGCTATTCGGTGGCCTCCCTCGGCGATCGCGTAGACCAGCTCGGGGTAGGCGGCCGCGTTCTCACCGAGGACGCAGAACGTGGCGGGGACCCGGTACCGGCGGAGTATCTCCAGTATTCGGGGCGTGTGGACGGGGTCGGGGCCGTCGTCGAAGGTCAGAGCTATCTGACGGCCCTCGGCGGAGTCCAGCGTGTACGAGACGGTGGTGCTCGCGCCCGTACGGGCGGGCGTCATGCCTGCTTCCGGACGGAGCCGGTACCGCTGCGGGTCCGGCATCGGGTGGAGGCGGGGGCCTCCGGGGCGGCCGGATCCCCGCCCGACGGCACTCGCCGTGCCGGTGGCGCAGGCGCCGGTGAGGAGCAGGCCGCCCAGGAATATGCGTCGTGTGGTGCGCGAGGGGCGTGAGCTTGAGGTCATGTAGACGTACTGCCGTGCCTGAGCGTAATCACACATGAACCGGCAGTGACTTCACCCGTTTGCCTTCGCCTGTCTACACGACCGGCGGGGGCCGGACTGCTATCGGGCCGGCGCCGCTCAGCTCTCCGGCTCCAGCCGGATCACGCTCCACGAGACGGGCGGCAGCACTGCCTCCAGCTCGTCCTCGCCGGTCACCCTGGTGTCCGGCACGGGGCGCGGGGTGACCCGGTCCGGCTGTGCCTCGGTGTTGGCGGCGTCGGGGTCGGAGTCGGCGATCACGAGGTGCTCGACGACGCGGTAGCGCGAACCGAAGCCGCGCAGCGCCGCCCGCAGGCCCAGGTTCTCCTGCTGGTCCCGGTTGACCGCCAGCACGGTCAGCGCGCCCGTCTCCTCGTCGAGGGTGGTGGCCGTGTCGAGCGCCTGCACCGGACCGTGGCGACGGGTCTCCACGACCGGCCCCGACACCTCGGTGCGCAGCACGGTGCCCCTCGCATACCGGGCCGTCAGCGCGAAGGGGTGGAACGTCGTCTGCCGCCAGGAGGGGCCGCCCGGCTCCGCCCGGATCGGGCCGATGACGTTGACCAGCTGTGCGAGGCAGGCGATCGCCACGCGGTCCGCGTGCCTCAGCAGCGTCATCAGCAGGGAGCCGACGACGGCCGCGTCCGTGACGCTGTAGGTGTCCTCGATCAGCCGCGGGGTCTCCTCCAGCGGCAGGGCCCGCTCGCCGGGGAAGCGTGACTGGTACCAGACGTTCCACTCGTCGAAGGACAGCAGCATCCGCTTGCGCGAGCGCCGAACGGCCCGCACGTGGTCGGCGGTGGCCACGACGTTCGCGATGTAGGCGTCCATGCGGGCGCCGCTGGCGAGGAAGCTGGCGCGGTCGCCGTCCTTCTCCTCGTAGTAGGCGTGCAGGGAGAGGTAGTCGACCTCGTCGTAGGTCTGGTGCAGGACCTCGCGCTCCCACTCGCCGAACGTCGCCATTTCAGCGTTGGAACTGCCGCACGCCACCAGCTCGATGGACGGGTCGACCTGGCGCATCGCCTTGCCCGCCTGCGCCGCGAGCTGCCCGTACTGCGTGGCCGTGGTGTGGCCCGTCTGCCAGGGGCCGTCCATCTCGTTGCCCAGGCACCACAGCCGTACGCCGTGGGGGTCGCGCGTGCCGTTCTTGATCCGGAGGTCCGACCAGGCGGTACCGCCTGGAACGTTGCAGTACTCGACGAGGGCGCGTGCGGCGTCGATGCCGCGGGTGCCGAGGTTGACGGCCATCATCGGCTCGAGGTCCTGCCGCCGTGCCCAGCCGAGGAACTCGTCCGTGCCGACCTGGTTCGTCTCGATGCTGCGCCAGGCCAGGTCGATACGCCGGGGGCGGTCCTCGGCCGGGCCGATGCCGTCCTCCCAGTGGTAGCCGGAGACGAAGTTGCCGCCCGGGTAACGGACCAGGCCCGTGCCCAGCTCGCGTACGAGTCCGGCCACGTCGCTGCGGAAGCCGTGCTCGTCGGCCTCCGCGTGGGCCGGCTCGTGGATGCCCGTGTAGACGCAGCGGCCCATGTGCTCGACGAACGTCCCGTACAGACGCGGATCCACGGTGCCGAGGGTGAAGTCGGGGTCGATGGTCAGACGGGCGGTGCCGGCGGGCTGTTCGGTCATACGGCGGGTGCCTCTCTTGGTGCTCGTCGTGCGGCTGTCGGGTTCATGCCCGCGTTCGCTGGACGGACGCGGTCACTGGCACGGTCGTGCGGCTGTCACTTCAGGCCGGTGCCGGCGATGCCTTCGACGATCCGGCGCTGGAAGAAGAGGAAGACGGTGAGAAGCGGGAGGGCGCCCAGCACCGCCGACGCCATCAGCTGTGCCTGAGGCAGTCCGAAGGCGTCCTGCACGGAGTTGAGGCCGACGGGCAGCGTCATCATCTGCGGGTCCGTGACGGCCAGCAGCGGCCAGAGGAAGTTGTTCCAGGACCACACGAAGACGAAGATCGTCACGGCGGAGATGGCGGGCCGGGACAGCGGCATCACGATCTGCCAGTAGATCCGCAGCCAGCTCGCGCCGTCCGCCCTCGCCGCGTCAGTCAGCTCGACGGGGATGCCGTCGAAGAACTGCTTGAAGACGAAGACCGAGACGACGTTGGGCACCTGCGGCAGGATCACGGCCCAGTACGTGTTGAGCATCCCGGTGGCCTGCAGCGTCAGGAACTGCGGGATCATCAGCAGCTGCGGGGGGATCATGACCCCGGCCAGGATGACCAGGAACACCGGCCGCCGGAAGCTGAACTTCAGCCGGGACAGCGCGAAGGCCGCCAGGGACGTCGTGCACACCGCGAGCAGCGTCGTCAGCGACGAGGTGATGAGGCTGTTCACGTACCAGTACTGGATCCGGCCGGCCGAGAGGATCTCCTGGTACGAGGAGAGCGTCGGGTTGTCCGAGACCCACGAGGTCGGGTTCGTGGCGATGTCGTTGGGCGGCCGCAGGGACGTGGCCGTGGCCCACGCGATCGGGACCAGCCACAACAGGGCCAGAGCGATGAGCACGCCGAGCACGACCCTGTTGAACAGCCGGTCGGAATCGGTGTGGCGGCGGGGCGGGGAGGTCGCGGCCTCCGTGGTGCGTGGTGCCGCCGGGGTGAGGGTGGCCATCGTGCTCAGCCCTCCTTCTCGGTGCGCCGGATCAGGGCGAACCAGACGAGCGAGATCAGCAGGATGATGACGAAGAGAAGCAGCGCGACGGTCGAGGCGTAGCCGGCACGGCCGTCCGTGAAGCCGGTCTGGAAGATGTACAGCAGTGATGGCCGGGTGGCGTCGTCGGGGCCGCCGTTCGTCATCATGTAGATCTGGTCGAAGACCTTGAGCGACGCGACGAGTTGGAGCACCGCCACCAGTGTGGTCGCACGCCCCAGCATCGGGATGACGACCAGCCGGAGCCGCTGCCAGGGTCCTGCTCCGTCGATCGCGGCGGCCTCGTGCACGTCGCGCGGGATCTCCTGCAGCGCGGCCAGGTAGATGACGAAGTTGAAGCCGACCGTCCACCAGACCGTCGCGGCGGCGATCGAGATCATCGCCCAGTTCGGGCTGCCCAGCCAGGAGGGCGCGGCGTCCACGCCGAACCACGTGACCACGCCCTGTGCCAGTCCGATCTGGTCCGCGTAGATCCACATGAAGAGGAGCGAGATCACCGAGGACGGCAGCATGAACGGGGCGAAGAAGGCCAGCCGGAAGAACCACTTGCCGCGCGAGAAGCGGTCCGTCATGAGGGCCAGCGTCAGCGACAGCAGGATCAGCGGCACCGTCGTCAGCACGGTGAACCAGAGGGTGTGGCCGAGGCTGGACCAGAACTCCGGAGAGCCGAGCGCCTCCGCGTAGTTCGCCGTGCCGACCCATTCGCCCGGACCACTCTTGACGAGGCTGTCGTTGAAGAAGCCAGCGACCGCCGTGTAGAGGAGCGGGCCCAGCAGGAAGAGCACGTAGAAGATGCCGAAGGGGAGCAGCATCCCGGACGCCGTCCAGCGTTGGCCCCCGGTCGTACGCACGCCGGTCGCGGTGCTCATATGGGTGCCTCCATCCCTGCCAGGTCCTTCAGCGCCGCGTGCATGCGTGCCGCGCCCGCGCCGGGGCGGGTGTGGCCACCCACGACGGAGGAGACGACGTCGCTGAAACGCCGGTAGAGGTTGCTGTCCGCGCCGGAGTACCAGGCGGCCGGGTCGTACGCCGCGCCGTCCGCCGCTTCCGCGTAGTGCGCCTGCGGTTCCAGATGGTGATAGGCGCTCGAGCGTGCGGTGGCCTGCCAGGCGGGGATGTGGCCGCCCTTGGCCCAGTCGAGGCTGGCGTCGAGCATGGAGCGTGCGAACTCCAGTGCTTTGTCGGCCCGTTGGGCTTTCTCGGACGGTGCCTTCGGAAGGATGAAGGCGTGCGAGTCCGCGGCGCACGCGTACGGCGCGTCGCGGAAGATCCGGGGGAAGGTCCGCATGTCGAACTTGTCCTTCACCGCTCCCTGCACGGCGAGCAACTGCCATTCGCCGTCCATCAGGAAGCCGGCCTTGCCGGCAGTCAGCAGTGTGATCGCGCCGCCGTCGCCGTCGGCGCCGGGCGGGATGAGCTTCTGGTCCGCCATGCGCCGGATGTAGGCGAGCGCCTCCTCCGCCGCGGCGCGGTCCATGACCACCTTCCGGCCGCCGTCGGTGACGAGGTCCGCGCCGAGTTGCCGGTAGAGGGACCAGAAGAAGCGCCAGCACGTCGCGGGGTCCTTGACGGTGGCGATGGAGGCCCCCCACAGGCCGGTGACCTCCTTCACGGCCCGCATCGCGTCCAGGAACTTGTCGGGCCCGTCGACGTCCGTCAACTGGCCCTTGTCGTCCAGCAGTCCGGCCTTCTTCGCGATGTCGGTGCGGTAGTAGAGCACGAAGGGGTGGGTGTCCAGGGGGAGCGCGTAGAGCTTGCCCGCGTGGTGGGCCGACCGGAAGGCGCTCTTGGCGAACCGGCCGGCGGTCAGGCCGTGCTGGTCCAGCTCGGAGGGGGATATCTCCCGCAGCAGCCCGGACGCCGCCAGCGTGGGAAGCCGCGACACGTGGGTGATCGCCACCTGCGGCGGGCGTTGGCCGAGCGTCGCGAGGGTGAGCTTCGTGTAATACGGGGAGCCCCACACCAGCGTGGTCGACTTCAGGTCGGTGCCCGGGTTCCGCTTCCGGTACCCGCTTTGCATCCCGACCAGCTGTGCGCCGTCGCCGCCGGTGAAGGGATGCCAGAAATTGAGAAGTGAGGACGGGCCCGCAGACCCGGTGAATGCCTGTCCGACTGCGGTGCTGCAGCCGCTCAGAGCCCCGGCGGCGGCCAGTGATCCGGCGGCGCCGAGAAACCTCCTCCTGCCTTGCATGCGTACCACGCCCGTCCAACGTTGGAATCCACAGGAGCGACTGGAAGAAAGCTGCCCGGCCGAGCCCGCCCAACCGGTGTTCCAACGTTGTACTCAGGGCGTAATCTGGCGTCAACACATCGGACGGATCTTTCTGTCCGCGGTACGGCGCGGGGTGGAGCAGTTCGAGCCGTACGGACCGGGAACGAAGGGCGACGCAGGACAGCGGTGCGGCCCGAGGGGAGCGGGGATGACGGGGACGAGACTCAAGGACGTCGCCGAGCGCGCGGGCGTCTCCATCAAGACGGTCTCCAACGTCGTACGGGGCAACGTCCGGGTCGCCGATGCCACCCGGCAGCGCGTCCTCAGCGCCATCGCCGAGCTTGACTACCGGCCCAACGCCTCGGCCCGCCACTTGCGTACCGGCCGGAGCGGAGTCATCGCCCTTGCCGTCCCCGAACTCGTCCAGCCCTACTTCGCCGAGCTGGCCACCGCAGTGATCAACGCGGCCCGCAAGTACGACGTGTCCGTTCTCATCGAGGACACCGGCGGCGACCCCGCAGCGGAACTGCGCGTCGCCTGCGGGCTCTCGGACCCCCTGATCGACGGCGTGCTGCTCTCCCCGCAGCGTCTCGACCAGGCCACTCTCGCCCGCCGGGAGCGCCGCGTCCCCCTGGTCCTGCTCGGCGAGCGTGACTACGAAGTGGCCGCCGATCACGTGCTGATAGACAACGTCCTGGCCGCCCAGGAGGCCACGGCTCATCTGATCGCGGGCGGGCGCCGCCGCATCGCCGCCGTCGGCTTCCAGGCCGACCCGCTCTACAGCACCTCCCAACAGCGGGCCCGCGGGTACATCAAGGCGCTGGAGTCTGCCGGCCTGCCCCACGAACCCGAACTGACCCCGCTCGTACCCGCCTTCACCCGCACCGACGGGATGCGGGCCATGCGCAGTCTGCTGGCGCTGCGGGAGCCGCCCGACGCGGTCTTCTGCTTCTCCGACCTGCTCGCCTCCGGAGTCGTCCGCGCCGCGCACGACGCGGGCCGCACGGTCCCGGGCGACGTCGCCGTGATCGGTTTCGACGACGTCGAGGAGACGCGATTCAGCGTCCCCTCCCTCAGCAGCGTCGCCCCCGACAAGGCGCAGCTCGCCCGGCTCGCGGTGGAGGCCCTGCTCGCCCGCATCGAGGGTGACCCCGAGGCGCCGCATACGACGTTGCACGCGGACCACCGCCTGGTCGCCAGGGAGAGCACCGGCTGACGTACCCGGCGTGCAGCGAGACGGAGCGGCTCCCGCGCTTCAGAGGCGCCGGGCCTCAACGGCGCGACTTGTGCTGTTCGGTCTGTGCGGGCCCGTGTGCCCCACGCACTCAGCACTTCGGACGGTCCACCACATCCCAAGAGGACCGGGACACCCTCTAATCTCATGACCATGCCGCCCGCGAAACGCAGCAGCCCACCGTCCAAGCGCAGCTACGACCCTGCGAGGGTCCGGCAGGCACTCATCGGCCAGGTCGAAGCCGTCACGGCTTCCGCCCACGAACTCACCGCCGAACAGCGCGCCCTGCCCTCCGGGCTGCCCGGCTGGGACGTACATCACCTCCTCGTCCACATCGCCCTCCAGATCGACGCCGTGCCGCGCTGTCTCGCCGGCCCCGAGTCCAAGGCCAGGACGCCCGAACTCGACCTGCCGCGCTGGGTGCTCTCCACGCCGAAGGCCGCCGACGACCTGGACAGGGAGACCCGAGCGGAGGCGGAGCGCACTGCGGACGGCGCCGCCCGCATCGATGAGGCCGTCGCGCAGCTCGAACCGGTGCTGGAGTCGGCCGTACGAGGCGATCTGATCGTCCCGCACGGCTTCGGCGCGATGCGGATGCTCGACTTCACCGTGACCAGGCTCGTCGAACTGGTCGTGCACAGTGACGACTTGGCCCGCGCCACCGGCGTAACCGCCAACCTCGACCGTCTGGCTCTCGCCGCGACTGTGCGATTGCTCACGGACACCCTGGCCGTGAAGGCGCCCGGAGCGTCGGTCGAGGTGCGCGTGCCGCCTTTCGCCGTCGTGCAGTGCGTGGAGGGCCCGCGGCACACGCGAGGCACCCCGCCGAACGTCGTCGAGACGGATCCGCTCACCTGGGTCCGGCTTGCCGCCGGCAGGCTCGCCTGGACCGATGCCCGTGAGGCCGGCGCCGTCTCCGCGAGCGGTGAACGAGCCGATCTGGACGCCCAGTTGCCCCTTCTCGGCTGACTCCGCCGCCCCTCAGCCGGGCCCCGAAAGGCTCGTAACCACAGGTAGCGGAGGTGTCACCCGATTCGCTGAGCATGTCCCCGATTCGGAGCAACGCGGCACCTGTCCTAGACTCGACGACGTGCCACGTGGTGACGGACGACTCAGCCACGACCTGCTCCCCGCTGAGAAGGGCCCCCAGGACGCTTGCGGCGTCTTCGGAGTCTGGGCCCCTGGGGAAGAGGTCGCGAAGCTCGCATATTTCGGTCTGTACGCGCTGCAGCACCGCGGTCAGGAGTCCGCGGGCATAGCTGTGAGCAACGGTTCCCAGATTCTGGTCTTCAAGGACATGGGCCTGGTCTCCCAGGTCTTCGACGAGACCTCCCTCGGCTCTCTCCGCGGCCATATCGCCGTCGGTCACGCCCGTTACTCGACGACGGGCGCGTCCGTGTGGGAGAACGCCCAGCCGACCTTCCGTGCCACCGGGCACGGTTCGATCGCGCTCGGGCACAACGGCAACCTGGTCAACACCGTGGAGCTCGCGGAGATGGTCGCCGAGCAGTCGACGGAGAGGCCCGGCGGCCGTGCGACCCGCGTCGCGGCCACCAACGACACCGACCTGGTCACCGCCCTGCTGGCGGGCCAGACCGGTGAGGACGGCACTCCGCTGACCGTCGAGCAGGCCGCCCCCCTCGTGCTGCCGCGTGTGAAGGGCGCCTTCTCGTTCGTCTTCATGGACGAGCACACGCTCTACGCCGCCCGTGACGCCCAGGGCGTGCGTCCGCTCGTGCTGGGCCGCCTCGAGCGCGGCTGGGTCGTGGCCAGCGAGACCTCTGCCCTGGACATCGTCGGCGCGAGCTTCATCCGCGAGATCGAACCGGGTGAGATGGTCGCCATCGACGAGGACGGGCTCCGCTCGAGCCGTTTCGCGGAAGCAAAGCCCAAGGGCTGTGTCTTCGAGTACGTCTATCTCGCCCGCCCCGACACCGACATCGCCGGGCGCAACGTCTATCTCTCCCGCGTCGAGATGGGCCGCAAGCTCGCCGCCGAGGCTCCGGCCGAGGCCGACCTGGTCATAGCCACTCCCGAGTCCGGCACCCCCGCGGCGATCGGATACGCGGAGGCCAGCGGCATCCCCTACGGCAGCGGCCTGGTGAAGAACAGCTACGTCGGCCGCACGTTCATCCAGCCGAGCCAGACCATCCGTCAGCTCGGCATCAGGCTCAAGCTGAATCCGCTGAAGGAAGTCATCAGCGGCAAGCGCCTCGTCGTCGTCGACGACTCGATCGTCCGGGGCAACACGCAACGCGCGCTGGTGCGGATGCTGCGCGAGGCCGGCGCGGCGGAGATCCACGTGAGGATCTCGTCCCCGCCCATCAAGTGGCCCTGTTACTTCGGCATCGACTTCGCCAACCGCGCCGAGCTGATCGCGAACGGCCTCACCGTCGAGGAGATCGGCAAGTCCCTCGGTGCGGACTCCCTGGCCTACATCTCCATCGACGGCATGACCGAGGCGACCACCATCGCCAAGCCGCAGCTGTGCCGAGCCTGCTTCGACGGCGAGTACCCGATGCCGCTGCCCGACCCGGAGCTGCTGGGCAAGCACCTCCGGGAGCCGGACGGCCGGCCGGAGGCGGAGCAGCCCGCCGTGCCGGACGTCGACGGCGTCGGGAGGCTCACCGCGGGCATCGGCGGATCCGACGCCCTGCGCCGCCCGTAGCCCGGACGGGGCTGCACGTTCGCTCACGCACGCCCATGACCACCGACGATCCGAGAGAGCTGACCGTCATGCCTGCTGAATCTTCCGGCGCGAGTTACGCGGCGGCCGGCGTGGACATCGAGGCGGGCGACCGCGCCGTCCAGCTGATGAAGGAGTGGGTGAAGAAGGCCCAGCGCCCCGAGTCCGTGGGTGCGCTCGGCGGCTTCGCCGGCCTCTTCGACGCCTCCGCTCTCAAGCGCTACGAGCGTCCGCTGCTGGCGTCGGCGACCGACGGCGTGGGCACGAAGGTGGCGATCGCGCAGCGCATGGACCAGCACGACAGCATCGGCCACGACCTCGTGGCGATGGTGGTCGACGACCTGGTCGTCTGCGGCGCGGAACCGCTCTTCATGACCGACTACATCTGCGTCGGCAGGGTTGTCCCCGAACGGGTGGCCCAGATCGTCAAGGGCATCGCCGAGGGCTGCGTGCTCGCGGGATGCGCGCTGGTCGGCGGAGAGACGGCGGAGCACCCGGGGCTGCTCGGGCCCGACGAGTACGACGTCGCCGGTGCCGGGACGGGCGTGGTCGAGGCCGACGCCGTGCTCGGTGCCGATCGCATCCGTACGGGGGACGCCGTGATCGCCATGGCCTCCTCCGGGCTTCACTCGAACGGGTACTCGCTGGTCCGGCATGTGCTCTTCGAGCGTGCGGGCTGGGCGCTGGAACGGCACGTACCGGAGTTCGGCCGCACCCTCGGCGAGGAGCTGCTGGAGCCCACGAAGATCTACTCCCTGGACTGCCTGGCCCTGGCCCGTACGAGCGAGGTGCACGCCTTCGCGCACATCACCGGCGGGGGGCTCGCCAGCAACCTGGCCCGCGTCCTGCCCGAGGAGCTCCACGCGAGGGTGGACCGCGGCACCTGGACGCCCGGTCCGGTCTTCGACCTGGTCGGCAAGGCGGGTGAGGTGGCACGCGGTGAGCTGGAGAGCACGCTCAACATGGGCGTCGGCATGATCGCGGTCGTCCCGCAGGAGTCGGTCGCCGCGTCCCTGTCGACGCTGGAGGAGCGTGGAGTCAGCGCCTGGGTGGCGGGGGAGATCACGGAGCGAGCAGGCGGCACCGAGGCGGTGACCCTCACCGGGGAACATCCGCGCTGATCGCCTCGGCCGTGCGGGCACGGGCACGCACGCCGTGCGGCACGACTCGCGCCCACACCCCCCGGAACAGCACAAGAACCCGGCCCGGCTTACGCCGGACCGGGCAGGGTTCTGTGGACTTCAGCCCCGGCGCCGTTGCGCCGAGGAATCGGAGGACTCGTCGTCCTCCTCGTCGTTGTAAACGTCCCCGTACTGTGCGTACGGGTCGTCCTCTTGCTCATCGTCCTCGAAGCGGTCGCCATTGTTCGGCGGCTCGTTCGACGTCGATGCGCCCAGCTCCTCAGCCAGGCGCGACAGATCTGTCCCGCCGCTGTTGTACTTCAGCTGGCGGGCGACCTTCGTCTGCTTGGCCTTGGCCCGGCCGCGCCCCATGGCTCGACCCCCTCAACGACGGGGCTCGACGGCCCCAGAGTCTTGACACGCGTTCACAATTCAGAGCGGACCCTCGAAGGAGAGACCGGCCCGTAGGGCTTCCACGGTACCTGCTTCCGCCGCCCTACGGTACGTCGCCCGCACGACACGAGCGCTCACCGACGTCTCCGCCGGTTCTCTCTTCGCTGGTCAGCTCTGATTTTACCGTGCGCCGAGTATCGACCCGCCGAGGGGTGGTGAGAACCCTCTCGCGGGAAGTGTTCAACCCACCTCGTGCCCCGGTTCGCCGCCCGCCATCCGCGATTCGGCGAGCCTGTCGGCCGCCGCGGCCGGAGGCACGCCGTCGATCCCGGCGCGGTCGAAGATCGAGAGGGTCGTGTCGAAGATCTTTGCTGCCTTTGCTTTGGCACGCGCGAAGTCGAAGCCCAGCAGCTCGTCCGCGACCTGGATGACCCCGCCCGCGTTCACGACGTAGTCCGGCGCGTAGAGGATGCCGCGGTCGGCGAGATCCTTCTCCACACCGGGATGCGCCAGCTGGTTGTTGGCCGCTCCGCACACGGCGCGTGCGGTCAGCGCGGGCACGGTGTCGTCGTCGAGCGCGCCGCCCAGGGCGCACGGGGCGTAGACGTCCAGCCCTTCCAGACGGACGAGGGCGGCGGTGTCGGCGGCGACCTGGACCTCCGGGTGCGTCGTGCGCACCTGCTCGACCGATTCCGCCCGCACGTCCGTCACGACGACCCTCGCGCCGTCCTCGAGCAGGTGCCGCACCAGATGACGGCCGACCTTGCCGACTCCGGCGATGCCCACCGTCCGGTCACGGAGGGTGGGGGCGCCCCACAGATGCTGGGCGCTGGCCCGCATGCCCTGGAAGACGCCGAAGGCGGTGAGTACGGAGGAGTCCCCGGCGCCGCCCTGCTCGGGGGAGCGTCCGGTCGTCCAGCGGCACTCACGCGCGACCACGTCCATGTCCTGCACGTACGTGCCCACGTCACACGCGGTGACGTAGCGGCCGCCCAGCGAGGCAACGAAGCGGCCGTAGGCGAGCAGCAGTTCCTCTGTCTTGATCTTCTCCGGGTCGCCGATGATCACCGCCTTGCCGCCACCGTGCGGGAGGCCGGCGAGAGCGTTCTTGTAGGACATGCCGCGAGCGAGGTTCAGCGCGTCGAGCAGCGCTGCCTCCTCGGGGTGCTCCTCGCCCGCGTAGGCGTGGAACCTTGTGCCGCCCAGGCCGGGGCCCAGGGCGGTGGAGTGGAGGGCGATGACTGCCTTGAGGCCGCTCGCGCGGTCCTGGCACAGCACGACTTGCTCGTGTCCGCCCTGCTCGGACCGGAACAGGGTCCGCAGAATCCCAGAGCCGCTCGCTCCGCCGGCGCTGATGGTGGGCGCGTGCTCGGAGGGCTGGGAGGGACGTACGTCAGCCACGGTGGTGACTCCTGGTGTCGCGGTTGTACGCCCTCTTTGCCGCCTTTCGCGCTTGTGGCGCGCAACGGCGGGGAGGGCCGGTTGACAGCAGGGTACGACCTGCGAGCGGCGGCATCGTTGCGGTGCCACGATCGGTGGTAGTCAACTGTCCTCGGGGCCCGCCCGAGAGGGGGCGGGCGCATCGGGATCTTGCCGGAACACTTGGAGGAAACGCGTGGCTCAGCAGGCGTCGGCCATCGTCCCGTACGCGGCGTATCTGCGGGTGTACGAGCCACTGGCCGCGTTTCCGGAACCGGAGCGCGCGCACTGGGTGCGGTACGCCAAGCGGGACCGTGTGCCCACCGCCCAGGACGAGTTGAAGCGTTCGCTTGCGGACCTGCTGCCCGTACCGCCCGTCGCCGTACCCGAGCAGGAGAGCGCAGACGCCTTCGTCGCGGAGGTCGACGGGGTGGTCTGCGTGTGCCCCTGGCGCACCCGGCTGCGGGGCTGGCAGGCGCTCGCGGCGCTGTCCCACGCGGCCGGTGACCAGGAGGTCGCGATGCCGCAGACGGTGCTGGACGCCGCTGTGCCGCCCGTGGTGCGAAGGCAGGCGGCGGCGGACTACGAGCGCTGGCTGACCCGCAACCCCGATGCCCGTCCGTGGATCCGTACGGCGCTGTGGCATGTGCCTGTGCGCTGGTTCGTTCTTTTTTCTTCGGAAGAGAAAGAGTTTGCGAAGCCCGGAACGGGTGAGGAGAGCGTTCAGCAGTTCGTCCTCCGCTATCGCACACCGATGGTCCAGGCGCGGCGCCGCCTCGCCCGTGGTCTGAAGGTGCTCCGCGAGGAGTTGGAGGAGGGGCCGCTCGTCGACGGACTGGTAGACGTGGGGCGGTGGTTGGAGGAATTCCATCCACGGTCGCTCGTCGAACTGGACTACGGCGGTCTTGCGCACGCGATCCCTGAGGAGCAGCTTGCCGACGACCACTCCGCGGCCGATGTCGCGGAAGGGATCGCGGCACTGCGCGAGGGGGACGGGGAGCGGGCCGGCGTCGCCTACGAGCGGCTGACGGACCGCTGGCGGGCTGTACGGGAACTGCAGTTCGCCAACTGACTACGCGGGTCGGCTCGCAGATTCACGGTGACTTCGTGAACTGAACGCGGGCGGGCGCCTACGGGGTTTGCAACACGTCACGGACCTCCAGGACCTTGGTCCCGAAAGGGGCCAAAGCCTCAAGCGTGACGGATAGCACTTTCCGGGGCCTTGCTCTCAGAGGTGTCCCTCGTGTCAAAATAGGACAAGGAGCCCGACGGGGGCTCCATCCATCCAACTATGGTCGGATAGATCGGTATTGCCTTGCTTGGTGGGTCTGGTGCCGCTTGGTCCTATCGTGACTGATCGTCACGGTGGAGTGACTGTCCGCTATGGGACGGTCCATCGGGCTTCCGCCGAAGTTGAACCCTCAGAGGGCAATTCCATCGGTTTGGCCGACGTGGCTGGACAGATGGTGTAGTTGTAGTGCCGAGGACAAGCCGTTCGTCCTATAACCGACTCGGCTCGCGTACGTCCATATCGGGCAACGCGGGCCAAGGTGCAGAATTTAAGGAAAGAACCGTATGGTTCGGTTCCTCGAGGAGGCCGCTCATGACCGCTCGCACCCCTGATGCCGAGCCGCTGTTGACCCCGGCGGAGGTTGCCACGATGTTCCGCGTGGACCCGAAGACGGTCACACGCTGGGCAAAGGCAGGCAAACTCACGTCGATTCGCACGCTCGGTGGTCACCGCCGCTACCGCGAGGCGGAGGTGCGCGCCTTGCTGGCGGGCATCCCGCAGCAGCGCAGTGAGGTTTGATCAGGCGAAATAACTCCATATCCGGGCGCATTCGGGGCCCACACCCCGGATCGGTGCCCGCGACACAACACGTCAGGTCGCTGTCCCCAACGGCGCTTGATCGTTGATCGCGCTGGACTCCGCCGGGTCCGGCGCGATCTTTTTTGTGCTTCGCTGACCTGGTGGAGTTCCGTGCCGGATGCCCGGGATCGCGCGTCCCGGAGGCCGGCCGGGGCTTCACCGGGGGCTCGATCAGTCCTGGCGCAAGGGGAGTTGGGGAGAGTGCCGGAGGCCTTGGGTGTGTGCCGCAGAGGCCCGGTGGGGCAGGGTGCAATTGCACATATTAAATTGACGGGTGGTGAGAAGCCCGTAAGTTCCGCCACATCCCGAGCGGAAGCGGTGACTCCCGTCACATCCCTCACCACTTGTGGCCCTTGACTACTCTGAGGTAGTGGAGGTCACCGCACAGGCCGACCTGGGCTCGGATCGGGCGGTCACACAACTGCCTTATCCGGAACCGGCGTTGACTACTTGGAAGCAGACGGCCGACCGCCCTCGCCGCGCTCATCCGGGGCGGGTTCCATCGCGAGGCGCAACAGACGGTGACAGATGGGGCAGTGGCGCGTCACGTGCCGGTAGCGAGTGGCGGCCGCAAGGTGCGCGCGAAGCAGCGCCTTGGTCTCGTGCCGTCGAGGCCCCTGCGGAGTAGTCCCCACGATCGCCCCACCTCCCTCCAAGAGGGGTACCGGTGCGGCGTTGGAGCGTCAAGGGAGTGACCTACCGGCGCACGAAGCACGAGAGGCGCTATGCGGGCGCCTTGGGCGGCGTCGCCTTGAGTTCGTGGAAGCCGGGCGTCCCCGCGACGAGCAGGACGCCGTCCCACAGCCGTCCCGCGGCCTCCCCGGTGGGCACTTGGGAGATGACGGGACCGAAGAAGACCGTCCTGCGCTCCCGGTTCCCCTCGCTTCCCTCGACGGCGATCACCGGTGTGCCGACGTCCTTCCCGATGAGGTCCATGGCCTCCCTGTGGGAGGCGCGCACGGCCTCGTCGTGGTCCGTATTCATGCCGGCGTCCGAGAGCGACTTCGGCAATCCGGCGCTCTCCAGCGCGTTCTGAAGGTCGTTGAGCCACTTCTCCTCGGGGGAACCCTCGGACTCGTTCGTCCACAGGGCTGTGTAGAACTTCGCGAGCGCCTCCTGCCCGTACTGCTGCAGCACGGCGGCACAGATCCGCACGGGGACCCACAGGTAGCCCTCCGGGTCGTTCTCCGGGTCCTCGTCCCGGCCTTCGTTGAGCACGGAGAGGCTCATCAGGTGCCAGCGCACCTCGAGGGAACGCGCCGCGGCGGCCTCCAGAAGCCAGCGCGAGGTCAGCCAGGTGAAGGGGCAGGAGGGGTCGAACCAGAAGTCGGCGGTGCGTGCTTGCGAGGACTGAGTCACTGCTTGCTCCGAGTCGCGGGGATGCTTCGGCACGCTCAAGGTGACACAAGGGACCGGCAACGAGAACAACCCGCCCCCGCATGGCGGGGACGGGTTGTTCCTTCTCTTGCGGTCCTGACGGGATTTGAACCCGCGGCCTCCACCTTGACAGGGTGGCGAGCACTCCAAACTGCTCCACAGGACCTTGCGATGAGCGCCGGACGACGCTCCGCCGACGCGAGACGAGACTCTACAGCAGGCCGGAGAGCGGCGCGAACTCACTGTGTGCGACGCCCGGATCACCCTGACGGGGCAGCCGCGTCCACCGCCTTCACGATGCGTTTGTCGGAGATCGGATAGGCGGTACCCAGAGCGTGGGCGTAGTAGCTGACCCGCAGCTCCTCGATCATCCAGCGGATGTCGCGGGCCGCCTGCGGAACGGGACGGCCCTGCGGGAACTGCTCCAGCAGCCACAGGTATTCGTCCTGCATCTCCTTCACCTTGGCCATGCGCGAACGGTCGCGCTCGGCGTTGGTCGGCATCTGCTGGAGGCGGCGGTCGGCGGCGACCAGGTAGCGCATCAGGTCCGGAAGCCTCCCGGCCCCGTGGCGGGTGACGAAGCCGGGGCTGATGAGGGCGCCGACCTGCTCCGCGACGTCCGCGGTCGAACTCGCCAGCGCAGGGCTGGTGACGCCGCGAAGGCGCTGCTCGCAGGAGTGCCAGGCGGCCAGGACCTCCTGGACCTGGCGGACGGTCTTGAGGGTGGCGTCGACCAGATCCGCACGCACCGCGTCGAAGAGCTTGCGGAAGGACTCCTCGTCCCAGGCGGGTCCGCCGTGCACGGCGATGAGCCGGTCCGCCGCGGCCGTCACGCAGTCCTCGAAGAGGGCCTGCACGCTGCCGTGCGGGGAGCGGGAGAGGGCGAGCTTCTGCGGGTTCGACATCTTCGAGGCGGCGAACTTCGCAGGGTTGGAAGGGATGTTGAGCAGGATCAGCCGGCGCGTGCCGGTCCACATGGCCTGCTGCTGCTCGGACTCGGTGTCGAAGAGGCGTACCGAGACGGACTCGCCGTCGTCCACGAGGGCCGGGTACGCCTTGACGGGCTGACCGGAGCGCCTGGTCTCGAAGATGCGGGGCAGGGCGCCGAGAGTCCAGTCCGTGAGGCCCGAACGGGAGGACAGCGGTGCGGCGGCACCCTCGGAGCCCGCGGGGCCGTCCGCACCGGTCTCCGCGCCCTCGCCGCCGGCGGGCTTCTCCCCCGCCGCGGACCGCTTGGCGTGCCGACCTCGCGCCGAGGACTCGAAGGCACGGGCGATGGCGGCCTGGGTCTTGTCCCGCAGCCGGAGTTGGAGGTCCTCGAGGTCCTTGGACTCGGCCAGCGTGCGGCGCTTCTCGTCCAGCACCCGGAAGGTGACCTTGAGGTGGTCGGGGACCTTCTCCAGCGCGAAGTCCTGCCCGGAGAAGGGGACTCCGACCATGCGCTGCAACTCGCGGGCGAGCGTGCCGGTCAGCGGCTCCTCCCCCGACGTCACCGTCCGCAGGAACCGGGCGGCGAAGTCTGGCGCCGGGACGTAGTGCCGCCGTACGGCCTTGGGGAGCGAGCGGATCAGCTCGGTGACCAGGCCGTGGCGGAGGCCGGGGATCTGCCAGTCGAAGCCGGCGGGGGTGATCTGGTTGAGCACCTGGAGCGGTACGTGCACGGTCACGCCGTCCGCGTCCGTGCCGGGCTCGAACTGATAGGTGACGCGGAGCGAGAGCTGCCCCTGCTGCCAGACGTCCGGATAGTCGCTCTGACTGACGTCGTCCGCCTGCTCGTTGATGAGCATGGACTTCTCGAAGTTCAGCAGATCCGGGTCCTCGCGGCGCCGCTTCTTCCACCAGGAGTCGAAGTGGGCGCCGGAGACGACGTCGTCGGGGACGCGCTGGTCGTAGAAGTCGTACAGGGTCTCGTCGTCGACGAGGATGTCGCGGCGGCGGGCCCGGTGCTCCAACTCCTCGACCTCGTCGAGGAGTTTGCGATTGTCACGGAAGAACTGATGGTGCGTGCGCCAGTCGCCCTCGACCAGCGCGTGCCGGATGAAGAGGTCGCGGGCCGTCTCCGGGTCGATGCGCCCGTAGTTGACCTTGCGCTGCGCGACGAGTGGGACGCCGTAGAGCGTGACGCGCTCGTACGCCATCACGGCGGCCTGCTTCTGCTCCCAGTGCGGCTCGCTGTAGGTGTGCTTGACCAGATGCTGCGCCAGGGGTTCGATCCACTCCGGCTCGACGCGGGCGTTGACGCGTGCCCACAGCCGTGATGTCTCGACCAGCTCGGCCGACATCAGCCAGCGCGGCTGCTTCTTGAAGAGCGCCGAACCCGGGAAGACCGCGAACTTGGCGCTTCGGGCGCCCAGATACTCGTTCTTCTCGGTGTCCTTGAGCCCTACGTGCGAGAGCAGCCCGGCCAGGAGCGACTGGTGCACCGCGTCGGGAGACGCCTCCGTGTCGGACGCCGCGAGCTGGATGTCCATGGTCCGGGCGACCTGGCGCAGCTGCGCGTAGATGTCCTGCCACTCCCGTATCCGCAGGTAGTTGAGGAACTCCGCCTTGCACATCCGCCGGAAGGCCGAGGAGGAGAGCTCCTTCTGCTGCTCCCGGACGTAGCGCCAGAGGTTGAGGAGCGCGAGGAAGTCGCTGGTCTCCTCGCGGAACCGTGCGTGCTGCTGGTCGGCCTGGCTCTGCTTGTCCGCGGGGCGTTCGCGTGGGTCCTGGATGGACAGTGCCGCGACGATGACCATCACTTCGCGCGCACAGCCGTTCCGGTCGGCTTCCAGCACCATGCGGGCGAGGCGCGGGTCGACGGGGAGCTGGGCGAGTCTGCGGCCGGTGGCGGTGAGGCGCTTCTTGCTGTCCTGGCCCTGCCGCACCTGCCCGTCGCCCTTGTCGCCCTTCTTCGGAATCTCGAACGCGTGCAGTTCTTCGAGGAGTTGGACGCCCGCCTTGATGCTGCGGTGGTCCGGCGGGTCGATGAACGGGAACTTCTCGATCTCGCCGAGCCCGGCCGAGGTCATCTGCAGGATGACGGAGGCGAGGTTCGTACGCAGGATCTCGGCGTCCGTGAACTCGGGCCGCGAGAGGAAGTCCTCCTCGGAGTACAGCCGGATGCAGATGCCGTCGGACGTACGGCCGCAGCGGCCCTTGCGCTGGTTCGCGCTGGCCTGGCTTACGGGCTCGATCGGCAGGCGCTGGACCTTGGTGCGGTGGCTGTAGCGCGAGATGCGGGCGGTGCCGGGATCCACGACGTACTTGATGCCGGGGACGGTGAGGGAGGTCTCGGCGACGTTGGTGGCCAGGACGACCCGGCGGGTGGAGTGGCGCTGGAAGACGCGGTGTTGCTCGGCGTGGGAGAGGCGGGCGTAGAGGGGGAGGATCTCCGTGTCCCCGGCGCGGTGGCCTCCCGCGCGTACGAGGCGTTTCTCCAGCGCGTCCGCCGTGTCGCGGATCTCGCGCTCGCCGGAGAGGAAGACCAGGACGTCGCCGGGCCCTTCGCCCTGCAGCTCGTCGACGGCGTCGCAGATGGCCGTGATCTGGTCGCGGTCCTGCGCGTCGCTCCTCCCGCGGGAATCGCCGGAGGAGCCGCGGGACGAGCTCCCCGCTTCGCCCGGATCCCCTTCCAGGAGCGGCCGGTAGCGCACCTCGACCGGGTACGTGCGCCCGCTGACCTCGACGATCGGGGCGTCGCCGAAGTGCTGCGAGAAGCGCTCGGGGTCGATCGTCGCCGAGGTGATGACGACCTTCAACTCGGGGCGTCTGGGCAGCAGTTGTGCGAGATAGCCGAGCAGGAAGTCGATGTTGAGACTGCGCTCGTGCGCCTCGTCGATGATGATCGTGTCGTACTGGCGCAGGTCGCGGTCCTGCTGGATCTCCGCGAGCAGGATGCCGTCGGTCATCAGCTTGACCAGCGTGTGGTTCTTGACCTGGTCGGTGAAGCGGACCTTCCAGCCGACGGACTCCCCGAGCGCCGTGTTCAGCTCGTCGGCCACGCGCTGGGCGACCGTACGTGCCGCGAGCCGGCGGGGCTGGGTGTGACCGATGACTCCGTGGATCCCGCGCCCCAGCTCCATGCAGATCTTCGGGATCTGCGTCGTCTTGCCGGAGCCGGTCTCCCCCGCGACGATCACGACCTGGTGATCGCGGATCGCCGCGAGGATCTCGTCCTTCTTCTGGCTGACGGGCAGCTGCTCCGGATAACTCAAGGCGGGAAGCGCCTCGCGGCGTGCCGCCACCTTCAGCTCGGACTCGTCCATGGCGGCGGAGATCTCGGCGAGGACGGCGTCGCGTGCCTCGGGCTTACGGATCCTGCGGGCGCCGTCGAGTCGGCGCCCGAGCCGCTGCTGGTCGCGGAGCAGCAGCTCGGGCAGGCGTTCACGCAGTGCGTCGAAAGACGGGGACGGTGATGTGGAAGTCGGCATACCGGCTCCAGGATCGCACCTCACCGAATCGCGCTGCCAACCAATTCCCGGCGAGGCCCCGTGAGCGCCCGGCATGTGCCACTACTGAGCGAACAAAAAGGATCAACAGGGCAAAGCATGCTTAAGGTGGCGCGCATGAGTGATCAGCGGGAGCCCGGCCCCGATTCCGAGCCCGAGCAGGCTCCTGACCAGGCGCAGCGGCACCACTCGGGGCCGGGCGCGCGATGGCGGGCCTTCACGCACACGCCCTTCTTCCCGGCGGCGGTCCTGGTGCTGATCGTCGCGGCGGCGGCCGGGCTGTTCGCGGGCTCCTACACCTACGCCATGGCCGACCCCGCGCCGCACGACATCCCCGCGGCGGTCATCGGTCATGCGCAGGACCGGCAGCAGACCCGGGCCTTCGTGGACGGGCTGGAGAAGGCGCTCGGCTCGTCGCTCAAGCTGCGGCACTACCGCACGTTCGAGGAGGCGAAGCGCGCCGTCGACGACCAGCAGATCTTCACGGTCCTCCGGCAGAGCGAGCGCGGTCGCATCGACATGGACATCTCGAGCGCGTCCGGTGCCTCCGTGGCCGAGGTACTCCAGCAGGCGGCACCGAAGGTCGGCAGGAAGGTCGGCGTGGAGGTGGTCATCAGAGACCTCAAACCCCTCGGCAAGGGCGACCCCCGTGGTCTGACGGTCTTCTACATCACCCTCGCCGCCGACATCATCGGCTTCATCGGCGCGATCCAGCTCAACGTCAACGCCGCCGGTCTCTCGCGGCGAGCGAAGATCTTCACCATCGCCGCGTACTCCCTTCTCGGCGGTTTCGTCATCGCGGTGATGGTGAGCTGGCTCCTCGACGCGGTGCCCCTGCCGTTCGTGCACTCGTGGCTGATCCTGGCGCTGACGATGTTCACCTCGGGCATGGTCTTCCTGATGTTCAACACCTTCTTCGGGCGCTGGGCGATGATCCCCACCTGGCTCCTGATGGTGCTGCTCGGCAACCCCTCGTCCGGTGGCGCGGTCTCCTGGCCGCTGCTCCCGTCCGCGCTGGGCGCCGTGGGGCGGTGGCTCCCTCCTGGCGCGTCGGTGAACGCGCAGCACACCGCGATCTACTTCCCGGGCAGCGAGCACGTCCTGCCGTACGTGGTGCTCGCTGCCTGGGCGGCGATCGCCACGACCGTCTTCCTCACGCTCGATGAACGTCTTCGCGGTGGCGCCACGGCAGGGACTCCGTCCGAGGCGGAGCCGGCATGAGCTGAGACTCGTGAGGCGGGACTGAGCAACCGTCCAACACCCTTGTGAGCAAGGGCAGTTCGCGTACGGAGAGCGTCGCGGGGGAGGGCTCGCGGGGCCCGGGAAAACAACTTTCGCCGAGCGGGCAGGCCTGCGACCCTTCTGTGAGTTGCTCGCAGGAGCGAGACGGAGGGGAGAGGTGAGGGCCGTGGAGCCGCTGGATCTGATCAATGCCCTCAGTGCTGCCGTCAGCGCCGTGTCAGGCGTCGCGAGCGTGTGAATCGCCGCTCGGTCGTTGGCCGTTCAGCGGCGCGACACCACCGCGGAGGATCGCCGCCGGGATGACGCTTCCGTCCCGCCGTGGGGCGCCGGCCGGGCGTGCCGACGTGACGGTCCCGGCCGGCCTCCGAAACCGCGGCTGCCCAGGTCCGCGGCGACGTCCTGCCGTGCCGGCCCGCTGGCTGTGCCGACCTCCGACTGTGCCGAAACGCCGAGACCCCCGGCCGGGAAGCCGGGGGTCTCGCTCGTGCCGTTCAGTCGTCTACGACGACGGGGCCGCGATCACCGGGTAGTGGTCGGAGAGGTTGGTGAAGGTGCCCTCGGAGGTCTCCCAGGGCTCGGTCTCCTCCTTGATCACCTCGTTCTCCCAACCCGCCGGACGTGCGTGGCCGTTGCGGTGAAGCACGTAGTCCAGGTCGGACTGGCTGCCGTTGTCGCTTCGCCCCTTCGCGATCGTGTTCTCCACATGGTCGCTGGAGTACGGATGTCCCGTACGGGCGTCCGCCGGCGCAAGATCTGCGTTGGCCAGCATCGATCCGTACTCGTCCCCGCGGGAGTCGACGTTGAAGTCGCCCGCGACCATGACCTGTTCGTCCGCGGGGATCGCCTTCTCGTCGAGGAAGGAGTCGATCGCCTTGAACTGGTCGGCGCGTATCTCCTTCGCCTCACCGTCACCGCAGGCGGAGTCACCCGCCTGGAGGTGCGTGCCGACGACGTGCACCTTGGTGCCGTTCACGTCCAGGACGGCGTACACGAAGCCCTTGTTGGACAGGTAGTCGGCGCCGCATCCGTGGTCGTAGACGAACTGTTCCTTGCGGATGATCGGCCACTTGCTGAGGACGGTGACTCCGCCGTCCTCCAGTGCGATGTCGGACCAGGAGCCGCCGGTCGCGTCCCAGCCGTCCTTTTTCCGGCCCAACACGGGGGTCTGGTGCGGGTATTGGGCCTCCGCCTTCTTCTGGAGCGTGTCGGACGCGGAGTTCTCGAACGCCTCCTGGAGGACGACGACGTCGTTGCCCTGGAAGAAGTCGGCGTCGGGGATGGCCGAAGACCGGTGGTCCTGACCCCAGTTGGGATAGATCAGCTTGTTGAAGAGGAAGGTGTTGTAGGTGAGCACCTTCAGGTTCGGGGTCTCGGCGGCTCTCGCGGAGCCCGGCGCCGAGGTCTCGGGCGCGGCACCCGCGGAGGGTCCGCTCGCCACGAGACCGGCCGCGGCCAGTGCGGTGGCGATCGCCAGAGTCGGGACGCGCAGTAGCTTTCGGACCCGGCTGCTGGAGGGTGGCATGTCATCTCCCGTGGGGGGTGGGGGATCGGTCCACCACACATCCAAGCAAGCAAGCTTGATTCTGTTAACCGGTCTGCGCGCAAACTTCTGTCCAATGCGTGGCGGCGAACCGGCGAAGTCCCCGCAGCGGCCTGCTGCTTCGGGGTCGGGACGGCCTCCCCGAGCACTTCGAGAAGCGGTGCGAAAAGGGTGCAACTATTCGTACGTCCCGGGCGTCTCACTTCCGTACCGCCGCATTCGGCGGGCTTTGGAGGAATGATGCGCGTTCGTACGCTTTGCGTTGCAGTCGTCAGCCTTGCTGTCGCCCTCACGGGAGGAGCCGCGTCCGCAGCGGGCGGCGCGCAGTCCTCCGCGAAGACGACGGCGGCGTCCGTACGGGAGGACTTCAACGGCGACGGGTACCAGGACCTCGTCACCACGGCCTCCGAAAGCCCCGTCGCGGGGCAGCCCAGGGCCGGTTACATCGTGGTCACGTACGGCTCGCCGACCGGGTTCGATCCCGAATCCAAGACGATCGTCAGCCAGAACACGGCCGGTGTCCCCGGCAACGCGGAGACCGACGACCGCTTCGGTCAGAAGGTGGTCGCCCGCGACCTCGACGACGACGGATACACCGACCTCGCCGTACGCAGCTCGGGTGAGTCCGTCACCTCCACCAACAGCTACGGCACCGTGACCGTGCTGTGGGGCCGCGAGGCCGGAATCGCCGGTGCGGGGGCGGTGACCATCGAGGCACCTGCCGGGTCCAGCGGATGGGCGGTCGGTGAGAACCTCGCCGCCGGGGACTTCAACGGGGACGGCCTCTCCGACCTGATGATGAGGCACGGCGACGACTGGGAGTTCCGCGCCGTGCTGTTCGGGCCGTTCACCCGTGCCGGCGCTCCGGCGGACGAGCAGCCGATCGACATGTTCAGCACCGACAACGGGATCCTCGCGGTCGCCGCAGGAGACATGACCGGTGACGGCTTCGACGACGTCGCCACGTTCTACGCGTACGAGAACCACGCCGAGGGCGGCAAGTTCTGGCGCGGCTCGGCATCGGGGCTCTCGACGACGGCGACCGCCCTTCCCTCCGCCGCAACCGCCGTGGTCGGGGACTTCGACAGGGACGGCAAGGGCGACCTCGCCACCCGTACGGTCCCCAACGGCATCACCGAGGACCTCCCGTACGACGCCGGAACCATCAAGATCTACTACGGCACGGCGAGCGGCCCCAGCACCACCCGCGTCCGGACGATCACGCAGAACACGGACGGCGTCCCGGGGTCCAGCGAGAAGGGCGACCAGTTCGGTGCCCGCCTCGACGCCGGTGACGTCAACGGCGACGGGTACGCGGACCTCGCAGCGGGCGTCCCCTTCGAAGCCATCGGGAACAAGGCCGCCGCGGGCGCGGTGGTGCTGCTGAAGGGCCGTTCAGGCGGTCTCCTCGGCACCGGTGCGCAGGCGTTCCACCAGGACACCGCCGGCATTCCCGGTGTCGCCGAGGCCGGTGACCGCTTCGGCGGCGCCGTACATCTCCTCGACATCACCAACGACGCCAAGGCCGAACTCGCCGTCTCCGCACCGGAGGAGAACAACACCGGCGCGTTCTGGTCGCTGCGCGGCACGGCCTCGGGCCTGACGGCGACCGGGTCGGCGGCGCTCAACCCGCTCGACCTGGGCGCCCCTTCCGCGAACGCACGCTTCGGTGTGGCGTTCGGCAACGAGAACGGCACCTATCTCTACCCGCCGGACTGAGCGGTGCCTTGAGTACAGGAGAAGCCCTCGCCGGGGATCTCGGCGGGGGCTTCTCCCGTTTCAGCGGTGGCTGCCGCGGGCCTCAGCCCGCGCTCATGTCCCGTACGCAGGACGGCTGTCCGCCGACAGACTGCTCAAGTAGTCGGAAGACGGAGGGAGTTGCCGTCGAAGTCACCGGGCAAGGTCAGCAGACCCTGCCGGTGCTCATGTACTGCTCGAACACCGACCAGGTGCTCGCGCCGACGACACCGTTCGAGGCCAGACCGGCGCAGCTCTGGAACTGGCGGACGCGGAGTTGGGTCTTGGCGTCGAAGTTGCCGCTGACCTCGATGAGGTCGTCGATGATCAGCGTGTGCAGCAGGTAGCACTGGGCCTGCTTGACGGCCGGGCCGGTGTCCCCGAGCTGGAGGGTGGGTCTCGCGGTGGAGTAGTTGCACTCGTTCGCGGCCGGGTTGCTCGGCGCCTCAGCGGCTGCGGCGCTCCCGGTGGCGCCGGCCGCCGTGAGGGCCAGCACTGCGAAGGCGGTCGTGGCGATCTTGCCTGCGGTGCGGTTGAGCTTCATCGGGTTCCCCTCGTTGTCACGGTTGTGGTAGGTCGCTCAGGGGGCGCCGGACCCTGGCGCGATACGCGCGGATGAGCCGGCACCTGATCTTTGCGACGCCCAACAATGCTGGCTGGCCTGATGGTTGAACAGCGATCGCCCGGCACATTCGCCGACGACATTGGCCGGTCTCGGACTTGTCCGGGGGTGCGTGGACGCTCATCCCCGAGCCGGGCGGAGAGCCTCCGGCGCGCAGAGGCAAGTGGCCTTCCGGCCAAGGCGGTTCGGTTGCTCCCGCAGGGCCTTTCGGGAAGATCACGAAGAATTCTGGCGGAGTTTGCGTTCCGTAGGAATCCGCCGTGCCCCAGAGGGCATGAACACGCCAACATCTGAGCTCTGTCCCCCACCAGGAGGCTGATGTGTTGCTCCGCAATGTCGCCCGAACTGCCCTCGTCGGGCCCCTCGTTGCTCTCGCTCTGCTGGGCGGCCAGGCCGTGGCCGCGGAACCACCCCAGGACAGCGCTGCGGCGACGGTCCTCAAGTACGACGCCAGCGAATCCGCCGAGTTCGCCGAGGCGGTGGACAGTGGCGTGCAGGTCTGGAACGAGAGCGTCACGGGCGTCCGTCTCGAGAAGGCCGAGGGCGGTGAGCAGGCCAACGTGCGCATCGTCGCTGACGACGGCTGGCCTCGCGCCGTCACCACCAGCCTCGGCAACGGCACCGTCTACTTCGGCCGCGAGGCGGTGCAGCAGGGGTACAACACCACCCGCATCGCCTCACACGAACTGGGGCACATCCTCGGCCTGCCCGACATGAAGCCGGGCCCGTGCTCCAGCCTGATGTCCGGATCCACCGGCGGGGTCTCCTGCACCAACGCCAACCCGGACGCTGCGGAGAAGGCCGAGGTCGAGGCGAACTTCGGGGGAGGCTTCTCGTTCACGCAGGACCGTCAGCGGCCCCTGGTCTTCCAGGACTGATCGACTGAGCGGCATCCGCTGAAGGCTGCGGTGGCCCGGGCCCGTCCCGTGGTCACCGCAGTCGGTTGCCACCCAACTGCGGGCGGACGACCGCGGGTTGGAGGTCTCGCTTCGGCCGTCCAGGCGAAGGGCGATCTGGCGATCATCTTCGGTCTGCCCGGGTGATGTTCGCGGTCTGTGGTTGCGGTACTTCGTTGCGGTACGTCAATCCCCGGACACGCCAGCCATGGAACAGCCCTTTAACGGGCCGGGATCGGCGTGATCGACGGCCGCCACTCTCGCCTGATCAACCCGAACACCCACGAGTCGGATACCTCGCCGTTCACGACGCAGTCTTCCCGCAACGTCCCTTCACGCACGAATCCGTTCTTCTCCAGGACCCGGGCAGACGCCACGTTGCGCGTATCGGTCTCGGACTGAACTCGGTTCAGGTCCAGCGTGTCGAATGCCCACTGCAGCAAGGCGTGCGCGGCCTCCGTCGCGTAGCCGTGGCCCCACATCGCATTGTCGAGGACGTAGCCCAATGTCGCGCTGCGGTAGTCCGGGTTCCATCCAGTCAGACCGCACCAGCCGACGAAGGCCCCGTCCGAAGCCCGGTCGATGGCCACCCGCGCCCCGGTGCCTTCGTCCGCCGTCTTCCGGCACTTCGCGATGAAGCGCTCGGCGCGAGCCCGTTCGTTCCACGGCGGGGAGTCCCAGTAGCGCATCACGTAGGTGCTGCTGTGCAGCGCGAAGAGGGGCTCCGCGTCGGCGTCGGTGAAGGGGCGCAGCCGCAGGCGGGCGGTGTGCAGTATGGGGGTGGCCAGAGTCGTGCGCACCAGCTTGCGCTCTGACGGGGCGGGCAAGGTACCGAATTCTTGGCCCCGGTGCGGCCCGAACGACCAAGGCACAGCCGTGGAGCCGACCGCCCCCGCCGGCGCCTTCTCCTGCCGTCCTCCGGGCACACGAAGAAGCCCCCGCCAAGTGACCTCGACGGGGGCTTTTCGCTGTTCATCCGCGGTGGCTGGGGCCGGGATCGAACCGGCGACCTATCGCTTTTCAGGCGGAGGAGGTGAGGGGTGAGGGACCGGCGTGCCCAGGTCGACGGTCCGCTGATGTCCACCCGTACCGCCGACGTCCATGCCCGTCGGCGTCAGCACTGGCGTCACGAAGATCAGCTTGCACAAACCAGGTCAGCGGACCACGACGCCTGGGATCAGGGCTGCCAGCCCCGAAGCGAAGCTGCCAACGCCGGCCAGTGTCACGACGACGGCCTTCCCGTCCGAGAACAGGCCGCGGCAGAAGGCGCGGATCTGTCGGCGCACGATGAGCATCTTGAGCTTCTGCCAGCGATGCTGCCGGATGTGGCACCCCAATAGGAGTCCGGCCGCGTTGTTGCGGCAGCCATCCGGTCGTCCTCGCACCTCTGCCTTGCAGGTCACGGGCGCCTGGAAGAAGCACCAGAGCAGCACGATCGCAGAGAGGCCGATGACCACCGGTGGGCCAGCGGCCTTGTTGATCCAAGCCGCGATCAGCAAGAAGCCGGCCAACACGCCCCACCACTTGCCCAGTCCGCCGAATGCCGCTTTCCGTGCCCCCGAAGTTGCCATGCCACGGAGCGTAAGGATCAGCTCCGGGCACGCAGGCTCGGCTCGGTGGTTCTGACTTGAAAGGGCCGACGGAAGGCTGGAGCTGGGGTGTTGACGGAGCGTCCAGGTCGAAGTGGCACGGATGCCCCTCTCGTTGCGAACTATGGGCATGACGGTCGATGAGGTCTCCCGGGCCGGTCGGCTAGCCGCCTGGAGTCACTGATGGCTGGCAGCGGTCGCCGTGATTGCTGTACGTCGTTGCTGTACAGCGCTGATGCTCCATAGGCAGGGGTGCGATCTAGCGTCTAGCGCTTCTCAGCGCACGTCTCCTGAAGCCAAGGAGATGAACTGTTCCAAAGTCGTCGTCGCTTCATTCCCGTTCGCGCTCAAATGGCCCGAGTCGTTGGCTCGATGGACAACAGATGTCTTGTCGTAGGCGAGCTTTGCAGCGTGGACCAGCCCCTGACTACTGGCTATGAGCTGGACCCGGAAGAGCGCCTGGAGCGCGACCCCGCGAAGCCGATAAGACTCGGTTCGGGCCTCGATGTAAGCCTGGCCCGCAGCATCTTCGTTCTTCCTGTGCCAACGATCTTCCTGACCGCGTCGAAACTCCGTGACGGCGCCGGCGAAGTCGCTGTACACGTTGAGACGATCGGAACGGAGCTGCTGCCCCACGGCGAAACCTTGAGCCCGGTCGGCCGCCTTGCGCTGGAACAGGTGAGTAACCACCGCGCCCAGCAGGGTGCCCGCTACGGCTAACAGAGTTGCGAGTCCACCGCCCATGGGATCACTCTCCATCACAACGTCAGCTGGCGCACTGTCCCGGACAGAGACTTGCAGCTGGAACCCTCAGTGCGCGCTCCCAAAGCACCCTGCGGAAGCTGGCCCCCGCCCTCTGCAGCCCGTGCGCTTGCCGGCCTGGACTGGAAAGAGAACGGGCTCGTCTTCCCGTCCCGGATCGGCACACCGTTCGAGCCGGACAACCTCTGGCGGAGCTGGGACCCCGTACGGAAGCGGGCGGCTCGGTCTGGATCTCCGCTTTCACGATCTGCGGCACACCTGCATCACGCTGCTGCTGGATCTCGGCGCCCCCGTGCACATCGTCCAGCAGATCGCCGGGCACAGTGATCACGGCGTGACGATGCAGGTCTACGCGCACGCTTCGCTCGACGAGCAGCGCAAGGCGCTCGGCCGTCTGGAAGGCACGTTGCTGTAGCGGATCGCCGCCGTGGCGTCAGAACTGCCGTCCTCCGGGCACACGAAGAAGCCCCCGCCAAGTGACCTCGACGGGGGCTTTTCGCTGTTCATCTGCGGTGGCTGGGGCCGGGATCGAACCGGCGACCTATCGCTTTTCAGGCGATCGCTCGTACCAACTGAGCTACCCAGCCGCAGCGGTCCTGACGGGATTTGAACCCGCGGCCTCCACCTTGACAGGGTGGCGAGCACTCCAAACTGCTCCACAGGACCAAGCTTCGCGCGAGCACCAGTCTCGCACACGGTGGTGCGTGCCCCCAACGGGATTCGAACCCGTGCTACCGCCTTGAAAGGGCGGCGTCCTGGGCCACTAGACGATGAGGGCTGATGGCCCACCTGGGCGCTTCCGGTCTGTCAGCGCGTCGGGGACGTGAGAAGCATATGGGATAGGGGAGCGTTCGCCAAAACGGTTACGGGGAGTTGACCGGCGAGGGGGAGGGCGAGGGTTCCCGTCCGGGGGAGGTGAAGGTCGAGGACGGACTGGACGACGGGGAGGGTGACCGCGAGGAACCGGGTTTGGCGTCGTCTTCGGTGTCCTCGGCGAGGTGGCGGGTGACCTCGGCGGTGGTCAGACCCAGGCCTCCCAGGGTGATCGAGTCCCAGGCCTGCAGTCCGCCGCCGTCCCGGTCCAGGTAGAGCACGGACGCGGACACCTTCTGCGGCTCCTCCTTCTCGACCGCCCGCAGACCGCCGCCGCCCGTCGAGCCCTCGATCATCAGCCGGGTACGGCCGCGGAGGATCTCGTTGCTGCGCTGGTGGGTGTGGCCCGCCAGGGCGAGGGGGACGAGGCCGTCGGTCTCCTTGACGAGTACCGGGTTGTGGGAGACCGCGATGTCGATCGGTGTGCCCGAGATCTTCTGCGCCCGTACGGCCGTCGCCAGCTGCCGCCCCTCGCTGCGCTCCTCCGGGTCGCCCTCGGGCCTGACGGAGCGGTCCGGTGTGAACTGCGGGTCGCCCCAGCCTGCGAGGCGGAGCCCGGCGACGTCGAAGGGCACACCGTTGTCGAGGACGTGGACGTTGCTGCCCTTCTTCTCCGCGAGCTTCTCGAACGCCTTCTGCGTGGTGTCCGAGTCGTGGTTCCCGCGCACCCAGAGGTAGGGGGCGCCGAGGTCCCGTACGGGTTCGATGAAGCCGTTCTCGGCGGCGGTGCCGTGGTCCATCGTGTCGCCCGTGTCGATGATCGCGTCGATCTCGTACTGGTCGACCAGGGACTTGATGATCTGCCACGCGGCCGGGTTCAGGTGGATGTCCGAGACGTGCAGCACGCGCGTGGTGGAGGGGTCGGGCTCGTACGCGGGGAGGGTGGACGTCGCCTCGTAGAGCTTGGTCACGTTGGCGACCAGCCGGGCCAACTCGCGCTGGTAGATGTCGAAGTCGGTGACGATGCTGCGTGCGTTGCCGACGACGGACGGCGCGCTCGCCAGCAGGCCCGAGAACTTCGGTTCCAGCACGGACTTCGGGTTCCACGTGGCGAACGCCGTCACGCCGGAGGCCGCGAGCAGCGCCAGGGCGAGGCCGCCGGCGGCGAAGGCGCGCCGGGGCCTCCGGTAGACGGCGAGGGCGAGCGCGCAGGAGCCGACGACGACGGCCGCGGTGGCGCGCAGCGCGAGGTCCGCGGTGCCGGAACGCACGTCCGAGGTGATCTCGGCCTCCAGCCCCTCCAGCCGCTCGGGATGGTCGACGAGGGCGGCGGCGCGCTCCTGGTCGAGCTGGTCCACGTCGACGTCGAGGCGGAGGGGCGCGTAGTGGCTGCGCAGTTCGAGGGCGCCGAGGGGCGAGACGTTGACTTTCGTGCCGCCCGTCAGCGACGGGCGCAGCGTCATCTTGGTGTCCATCGGGCCGACCGGGGCGGTGACGCTGCCCACGATCAGCAGCCCCAGCCAGGCGCCGAGGAGCGTGACAACGACGAGGCCGAGGCCGCGCAGGTACGGACGGGGTGTGCGGGTCAGCGTCAGGGTGGCGGTCGTGGAGGCCTTCGCGGGGCGCGGGGAGTCCGGCCCACCGGTGTCGTCGTGGTGGCCGCGACGGCGGCGGAAGCGGTCGAGGAGGGTGGCGGGCAGCTTGCGTACGCGTTGCGGCAGTCGGAGTGGTTTGCGTGGCTTCCGGGCATCGCGGGCCATGAGGCCCCCTATGCCCGTCCGGCAGGCCACCTATGCGGGGCAGCCGTGTGGGAAAACCGCGCCGGACGCCCCGTGCACGGCGGAAGCGCGGTGACCGACAATGGCGGGGTGCTGGAGATGACGCGCGAGGACTTCGAGGTGTTGGTCGCAGAGGCGCTCGACCGCATCCCGCCGGAACTGACCAGGCTGATGGACAACGTGGCGGTGTTCGTCGAGGACGAGCCCCCGGCCGAGGACCCGGAGCTGCTCGGTCTGTACGAGGGCACGCCGCTGACCGAGCGGGGCGAGTGGTACGCCGGGGTGCTGCCGGACCGGATCACGATCTACCGGGGCCCGACGCTGCGCATGGTCGAGAGCGAGGGCGGCGACCGGGAAGGAGTCGTCGCGGAGGTCGAGGTGACCGTCGTCCACGAGATCGCACACCACTTCGGCATCGACGACGAGCGGCTGCACGCACTGGGCTACGGGTGAGCGACGCCCCCGGCGGACGCGACGGACCCGGTGACGCCCGCCGCCCCCCGGACGACGGCGGTGCCGGCGCACCCGACCCGCTCGCCGAGGAGGCCGTCGACCCCGACGTCGACCTGCACGTGCCCGCCCAGCGGGCGGAGGCCGCGGGCCGCCACGGATCGGTCGTGCTGGCCGTCGTCGCGGCCGGCGGTGCGCTGGGAGCGGTCGCCCGCCATGCGCTGTCGTTGTGGCTGCCGCCTCGCGGGGATGCCGGATTCCCGGTGGGCGTCTTCCTCGTCAACGTGCTGGGCTGCGCCCTGATCGGCGTCCTGATGGTGCTGGTCAGCGAGGGTGGCCGCGACGCCCGTACGCATCCGCTGCTGCGCCCCTTCCTGGGCGTGGGGGTGCTCGGCGGGTTCACGACGTTCTCGGCGTACGCGGCCGACGCGGCCCGGTTGCTGGAGGGCGGCGCCCATGCAGCCCTGGTGGGTCTCGCCTACATCGGCGGAACTCTGGCCGGCGCGCTCGCCGCGGTCTGGGCCGGTGCCGCGGGTACGCGCGCGTTGCTGACCCGGGGGCCCGCGCCCTTGCAGAGGCGTGAGGCACCGTGAACTGGCTGCTGGTGATCGCGGGTGCCGCAGTCGGGGCTCCGCTGCGGTATCTGACGGACCGGGCCGTCCAGTCCCGGCACGACTCGCACTTCCCGTGGGGCACGTTCGCCGTCAACGTGGCGGGCAGCCTGGCGCTCGGCCTGCTGACCGGGGCCGCGAGCGCCGGCGTCGTCGGCTCCGGGCTGACCGCGCTGCTGGGGACGGGCCTCTGCGGTGCGCTGACGACCTATTCGACGTTCTCGTACGAGACGCTGCGGCTGGCCGAGCGGGGACGCCGGGGGACTGCGGTGGCGTATGTGGCGGCGTCCCTGGCCGCTGGGCTGGGCGCGGTGTTCGTGGGACTGACGGTGGCACGCTCGCTCTTCATGTGAGCCCGGAGCGCACGCGGGCGGCCGGTCGGCGTGCCGCCGCTCGGTCGCGTGACCCTTTGCGGCGAGGGGCAGTTGGGCAGTGGGCCCGCTGCTCCCCGCGCTTGGAGGTCTCACCGTGCGCCGTCCATCCCGATCACTTCCCCTCCCCCGGGGCCCGCGCACGAGAAGAGTCGTCCTGGGCGTCGCCCGTACGGTCGCGGGCACGCTCATCCTGGCTTCGCTCTCCGGGTGCATGACGGTCAGCGGCGAGGGCGGGAGCGGTGTTCCGGAGGGAGGCGGGGCCGGTGCGAGCGCGGGGGCCGCCGCCGGGGGCGGTGTCGACGGAGGCGCGAAGCTCGGCGGAAAGGGCGCGGGGAAGGGCAAGAACGCGCGGGGGAAGGGCAATTCGGGGCACGCGCACGAGCGTGGAGACGGGCACGGCGACGGTGGTGGAAAGCGCCGGGCGAAGGATGCGCGGAAGGGCGGTTCCGCGAAATCCTCGAAGTCCGCGAAGCCCAAGTCGCGTCACCACGGCCAGGATGGCCGGCCCGGGATTCCCAAACCGCCCAAGCCGCCCCGCACTTCGTACCCTCACCCGCCCCTTCCGCCGATGCCGAGTGTGCCGAAGCCCACTCCGACGCGACCGGACGTCCCGACGGTGGCTCCCACCGTTCCGACCAGCGGATAGTCCTTCACAGAGGGGCTATGATCCCGATCCGGTCCTCATTTGCGCAGCGCCCCGCGGGGTGCGTATGCTGGGTGATCGTTTGATCCCATTTGCCCGGCGCCCCTGAAGAGCGCGCCGCGTGGCGCGTTTCTCTTAGCCGTGGCTGACCGCATCGAGGCGGTCGTTTGCGAATTCACGGAGTCTGGGCGCGTGCTGCTGAACTCCGGAAGGTTCGCATTTCGCATGTCTGTTGCCTCAATCGACGCTGTCCTGCCCGATGACGAGGAGACCGTCACGTTCGCTGATCTCGGGCTCCCCGAGGCGGTCGTACGCAAGCTCGCACAGAACGGTGTCACCACCCCTTTCCCGATCCAGGCCGCGACCATTCCGGACGCGCTGAAGGGCAAGGACATCCTCGGCCGTGGCCGTACCGGCTCCGGCAAGACCCTCTCCTTCGGGCTCCCGCTGCTCGCCCGCCTCACCGGCGCACGCACCGAGCGCAAGCGCCCCCGCGGCATCATCCTCACGCCCACGCGTGAGCTGGCCATGCAGGTCTCGGACGCGCTGCAGCCGTACGGTGACGTGCTCGGCCTGAAGTTCAAGGTCGTCTGCGGCGGTACGTCCATGGCGAACCAGATCACCGCGCTCGAGCGCGGCGTCGACATCCTCGTCGCCACCCCGGGCCGCCTTCGCGACCTGATCGGGCGCGGTTCGTGCTCCCTGGCCGACGTCGAGGTCGCGATCCTCGACGAGGCCGACCAGATGTCCGACCTGGGCTTCATGCCCGAGGTCACGGAGCTGATGGACCAGCTGCCCGTGGGCGGCCAGCGGATGCTCTTCTCCGCGACCATGGAGAAGGAGATCGACACGCTCGTACGGCGCTACCTGGTGACCCCCGTGGTCCACGAGGTCGACGCCGCGCAGGGTGCGGTCACCACCATGAGCCACCACGTGCTCGTCGTGAAGCCTCGCGACAAGGCGCCGGTGACCTCCGCGATCGCCGCCCGCAAGGGCCGCACGATCATCTTCGTACGGACGCAGCTGGGCGCGGACCGCGTCGCCGAGCAGCTCCGTGAGGGCGGTGTGGGCGCCGAGGCGCTGCACGGCGGGATGACGCAGGGCGCCCGGACGCGCACCATGGCCGACTTCAAGGAAGGCAAGGTCAACGTGCTGGTCGCCACGGACGTCGCTGCCCGCGGCATCCACGTCGACAACATCGACCTCGTGCTGAACGTCGACCCCGCCGGCGACCACAAGGACTACCTGCACCGCTCCGGGCGTACGGCCCGCGCGGGCCTGTCCGGCACGGTCGTCTCGCTGGCCCTGCCGCACCAGCGGCGCCAGATCTTCCGGCTGATGGAGGACGCGGGCGTCGACGCCTCGCGGCACATCATCGGCCGGGGCGACGTCTTCGACGAAGAAGTGACACAGATCACGGGCGCGCGTTCGCTCACCGAGGTGCAGGCCGACTCGACGGCGAACGCCGCCAAGCAGGCCGAGCGCGAGGTCGCGAAGCTCACCCGCGA
>NZ_JACBXA010000110.1 GCF_013870515.1 Streptomyces albidus (ex Kaewkla and Franco 2022)
TCCCCCGCAGCGGCGATGTAGGTTCCGTGCCGGCCGCGGGTCTCGATCACACCGTCGGACTCCAGAGCGCGGTATGCCTTGGCGACGGTGTTCGCGGCGAGCCCCAGCTCCTCGGCCAGTCCGCGAACGGTCGGCAGCTTGTACCCCGTCGGCAGTCGCCCGCCGCGCGCCTGATCGGAGATCTGGGAGCGGAGCTGCTCGTACGGGGCGTCCGGCGCGGCCGGGTCGATGACGATGTGCAACGGCACGTGGTCTCCGGGTCTGTTCGCGGGTGCGGAGTGCCGATTCTCCCTCAGGCGCCGCAAAATCAGGAGCCGCCACCACGCGGGGCCGCTAGCGTGCGACGCCATGACGCCGACGGTCACCGTTGAAGAGTTCCGCGCCGAGGACGCCGAGCCCGTAGCCCGGGTGAGGCGCGCAGCAGTCCCCTATCTGGTGTGCACCGGGGAGGTGGTGGCCTGGACGGCTGCCTCCGCTCCCGCACACCAGCGCACCAAGTGGCTGGTGGCCAGGGAGCCCGACGGCCGGATCACCGGTTGTGCCGACGCGGGGCTGCTCATCGAGAGCACCGAGGCGGGCCAGGGCTTCCTGCACACAGCGGTGCATCCCGACGCTCTGGGCCGGGGAACGGGGCACGCGCTGGCCGTGGCGGGCGAGCGGTATCTGAGCACGCTGAACGCCCGGCGGGTGCACACGTGGGTTCCCGACGACGGCCGCTCCCCCGGCTTCGCGGAACGGCGTGGCTACGAACGCGGCCGCCGCGCCTGCTTCCTGGGCCTGGACCTGGCCCGCGCCGGGCTCCCGTCCCTGCCCGATCCGCTGCCCGCCGGGGTGGAGCTGCGCACCGCAGAGCACTTCGCCGGCGACCAACGGCCCCTGTACGAGGCGGACCTGGAGTGCATCGCCGACGAACCCGGCGATGTGCAGGCCGGGTTCGTGCCGTACGAGGACTGGCTGCGGCTGAACTGGGAGCGCCCCGACATCGATCACCGTCTCACCTCTGTCGTCATGCTGGATGGTGAGGTCGCGGCGTACTCCGTGGCGCAGACCGACGGACGCGACCGCTACTGGTCGGGCATGACCGGCACCAGGCGTGCATTCCGGGGACGGGGACTGGCGAAGCTGGCCAAGCTGGACTCGCTGCTCCGCTCCCGTTCCGCGGGCGTCGCATGGGCCTTCACCGGGAACGACGCGGCGAACGCGCCCATGCTGGCCGTCAACAAGCGCCTCGGCTACACGCAGGCGGCCACGGAATGGCGGTACGCCAAGGCTCTGTGAACGGGAGCCGCCGGCCGTGGGCCGCGCGGAGCGCCTCAGAGCGCGGCGCGATTCCCGGTGTCCACCGCCTGCGTGGCGCTGGCGCCTCTCTGTGCGTGCTGCTGGACCTGTTCCGCGGTGAGCGCGTAGCCGGTGCCCGCGTCGCTGGTGGAACGGGCGAAGATCACTCCGAAGACCCGGCCGTCCTTGGTCAGGAGCGGCCCTCCGGAGTTGCCCGGGCGGACAGTCGAGCGGATGGCGTAGATGTCGCGCGAGCTCGGGTTGTCGCCGTAGATGTCCTGGCCCTGCGCCCGTACGCGCTGGGCGACCGCTGCGGCCCTCAGGTCGAGGCTGCCGTTCTGCGGGTAGCCCGCCACCACGCCGGGGGCGCCTCGATCGGCGTTGCCCGCGAACTGGAGCGCGGGGGCCTTCAGGCCGGGCACGACGAGCACGGCGACGTCGGTGGCGGGGTCGAAGACCACCACCCGCGCCTCATAGCGCGGGCCGACGCCGCCGACCCGCACAGTCGGCTCGTCGACACCGGCGACGACGTGCGCGTTGGTCATCACGTGCTGGTTCGTGTAGACGAAGCCGCTGCCTTCCTGGCCGCGCGCGCTCCCGTCCACGTCGGCCACGCCCTCGATCTTGACGGTGCTGCGCTTGGCGGCCTCGGTCGCGGAAGGGGTGACGGAGTCACCGGAGGGCTTCGCGACGGCGGCGCCCGGCTCGTTCTCGAAGGGGTTGAAGACCGGCGGGAAGCCTGCCGTGGTCAGCGCTCCGCTGGCGTCGTTGAACCAGGTGGAGGCCTGGTCCGGCATGCGGTCCTGGACGGTGCCGAGCACCGCGGAGCCGCGGATCGACTGATTGAGCGCGGGCGAGGGCGAGACGGACAGCGCACTCGCGGCGACCCAGCCCACGACGAGCACCGCTATCGCGTTGACCACGACGCCCCCGATGCCGTCCGCCCACCGGACGGGCGTCCAGCTGAGCGCGCCTCGAAGGCGCCATCCGATCGGGGCGGCCAGAGCCTGGCCCACGGCGGCGGGCACGAGCACCGTCAGCAGTGCGGCGACGGTGGCCTCGGTGGTGCCGGGCGGCACCTTGTCCAGGATGGAGGGCAGCAGCCACACACCGACGACTGCGCCGCCGACGAAGCCTGCCAGGGACACGAAGCCGGCCACGAGGCCGCGCTGATAGCCGGAGACGGAGAAGACCAGCACTGCGAGCAGCAGCAGAACATCCAGCAGGTTCACCGTGCACCCCTATTCGCCCCGCTCGCCCAGCGGGCCTGCTCGTCGTCCTCGTGCAGCAGCCGGCCCTCCGATTGTGCCCGACCGTCCTTCCCTCTTTCCCCAGTCGCACAACACAACGCGAAACAGCGGCCGGTTGGTTCCGGTCCCGCCCTGGAGGGCGCCCCCATCCTCCTCACTTCCGTGATTCGTCCCGGTCTGCGCCGTCCTCCTCGCCGCTCAGGCGGCGGGCCACACGTCCCAGTCCTTCGGCGAGCAGCTCCAGCTCCCTCTCGTCCAGGACGTCGATCAGGACCTCCCGTACCGCTGCGACATGGCCCGGGGCGGCATCGCCCAGCACCCGCCTGCCCTCATCGGTGAGCACGGCGAAGACCCCGCGCACGTCGGTGGGGCAGGAACGGCGCCGCACCAGGCCGCGCTTCTCCAACTGGCCGACCTGGTAGGTCAGTCCGCTCTTGGAGGTGATCAGGCTCTTGGCCAGCTCCGTCATGCGGATCTCGCCGTCCGGGGCGTCGCCGAGGCGGACCAGGATCTCGTACTGGGGGTGGGAGAGCCCGCTGTCCTCCTTCAGCTGCTGCTCCAGGTGGTGGCCGACCCGGTTGCTCGCCTGGAGGAAGCCGTGCCAGGCCGCCATCTCACGCTCGTCCAGCCACTCGGCGTCGCTCATGGAGGCAATCCTACGGGTTGTTCAAATTCGAATCATCGACTAGCGTCCAAGTCGGGTTCGAATTTGAACAACATGTCCTGCCGGACCCGACCACACCGACAAGGGAGCCATCAGAAATGACGTCCCCCCACACCACTTACAGCGCCCCCTCCGCCTCCCACTCGGACGGCGATCCCGCAGCCGCCGGGACCGGGCAGGCCCACGACACCGGGCTGCTCCTCCTCCGCGTCGTGCTCGGTCTGACCATGGCCGTGCACGGATCGCAGAAGCTGTTCGGCGCCTTCGACGGGCCGGGGCTCAAGGGCACCGGCCAGTTCTTCAGCTCCGCGGGCTACCCCGCCGGGGAGACCATGGCGCTGATCGCCGGGCTCACCGAGACCCTCGGAGGGCTCGGCCTCGCACTCGGCCTGCTCACACCTCTCGCCGGAGCCGCCGTCCTCGGCACGATGGTCAATGCGATCGCCCTGAAGTGGGGCGGCGGCTTCTTCGCTCCGAAGGGCGTCGAGTACGAACTGCTGCTCATCGCGGGCGCCGCGGCGCTCACCCTCACCGGCCCCGGACGCTACGCGGCCGACCGGCTGCTGCCCGTACTCCGGGCACACCGCCTCACGCACGGCGCGGCTGCCGTCGTCGTGGGAGTCGTGGTCGCGGCCGGGGTGCTGATGCTCCGTGACTGACCGGCCGTGGCAGCCCGCCTCGGCGGCACCGCCCTGGGGGGTGTCCGAGCTGCGACCTGCGAAATGACCGACCCGCCCGCGGTAGGGGCGACGAGAATCCGGAGTGAGGCTGAACCGACCATGACGACCGGCACCCCTGGTCTCCCCAGAGCCGCCGGAGCACCCACGGGCCCCGCCCGCATGCCGGTGCTCTACCTCAGCCACGGCGCGCCGCCGTTGGCCGACGACGAACTGTGGACGTCTCAACTCGCCGATTGGGGAGTGCGGTTGCCGCGCCCGAGAGGGATCCTGATGATCTCGGCGCACTGGGAGTCGGCACCCGTCACCCTCTCCGCGACGGGGGCCGTCCCGCTGGTTCACGATTTCTGGGGCTTCCCCGAGCGCTACTACCAAGTGCGGTATCCGGCGCCCGGCGCTCCCCAACTCGCCGAGCGGGTACGTGCGTTGCTGGCAGGGCCGGGCGAGCCCGTGCAGGACGCACCGGACCGCGGCCTCGACCACGGCGCCTACGTGCCGCTCGCCGAGATGTTCCCCGAAGCCGACGTCCCCGTGCTCCAGTTGTCCATGCCGACCCTCGAACCCGAGCAGCTGCTGCGGCTGGGCCGCAGGCTCGCCCCGCTCCGCGACGAGGGCCACCTCATCGTCGGCAGCGGCTTCTTCACCCACAACCTCAGCGGGATGCAGTGGGGGGCCGGCGTGGACGAAGCTCCGGGCTGGTCCAGGGAGTTCGACGACTGGGGACGGGAGGCGATCGCCCGCGCCGACGTCGACTCGCTGCTCGACTTCGAGAACAAGTCACCGGCCGGGCGCATCGCCCACCCGCGCAGCGAACACTTCGCCCCGCTGTTCGTCGCACTCGGGGCGGGCGAGGCCGACCTCGCGGGTGCGCGCACCGTCATCGACGGGTTCTGGGCGGGCCTGGCCAAGCGGTCCGTCCAGTTCGGACGGGCGGCCTGAGCTTTAACCGCCGTTGAGCCCGTCCTTAAGCGGACCATAAGGATGGCCACTTGGGCGTTCTGTCCCTCAACGGGGCTGCTGAGCAGGGCTAGCGTGCGTATCGCTGCGGTTGCGGTCTCGTCGCCCCCACGGGAGGCCGCAGCCGCAGCCCGCATTCACCCCCCCCCCCACCTCAGGAGTCCCCATGCCCGGTCGCCGTACGGTCGCCCGTATCGCCGCGCTCGGCGTCGCGCCACTCGCGCTGTCGCTGGTGAACGTCAACACCGCCCAGGCGCACGGCTCGATGACGGATCCGGTCAGCCGGGTCTCCGCCTGCTTCGCGGAAGGTCCGGAGAATCCGCAGTCGGCGGCGTGCAAGGCGGCCGTGAAGAGCAGCGGGACCCAGGCGTTCTACGACTGGAACGAGGTCAACATCCCGGACGCGGCGGGCAGACACCAGCAGATCATCCCCGACGGGAAGCTGTGCAGCGCGGGCCGGGACAAGTACAAGGGCCTGGACCTGCCCCGTACGGACTGGCCCTCCTCGAAGATGAGCGCCGGCGAACACGCCTTCTCCTACAAGGCGACCGCCCCGCACAAGGGCTCCTTCGAGCTGTACATCACCAAGGCCGGCTACGACGCGTCCGAGCCGCTGAAGTGGTCCGACCTGGAGTCCAAGCCGTTCGCCAAGGTCAGCGACCCGCAACTGCAGGGCGGCGAGTACAAGTTCAAGGGCGAGGTCCCCAAGAGGACCGGCCGGCACCTGATTTACAGCATCTGGCAGCGCTCAGACAGCCCCGAGGCGTTCTACACCTGTTCCGACGTCACCTTCGGCGGCTCGAACGGCGCCGCCACGCGCGGCACCGACACCGGCCCCAAGCGGGCGCCGGCCGCGCCGAGCGACTCGCAGATCGCCGGCAACGCCGGGAAGTCGACCGTCAGCCACCACGGGCACGGCGGCCCGGCGAAGTCCGGGACCGACGGCAAGGCGGGCACGCACAGTTCGCACTCCCACGACACCACCTGGCCGAAGAGTTCCGGCAACGCGCGGCAGCAGGGGGCCGAGGCGCAGTCCCGGCTCGCCGAGACCGGCGACGACGGGAGCACCCGCCTCATCGCCGTCGCGGGTACGGGTGTCCTGCTTCTCGGCTCGGCACTGACCTTCGCCGCCGCTCGGCGCCGCACAGCCGGCCGCCGCCAGGACTGAGCCGTGCTCGTAGGATGCCGGTACGAGGCAGGTGTACGGGCGAACTCGGTGTACGGAGAGGGTGAGGCCGGATGGAGGGCGAGGAGACGTCAGCGGCGGTGCGTGAAGTCACCTCTGAGGCGGAGCTTCGCGATCTGCTGGGCACTCCCGCGCCGTACGCCGCCCAGAAGGCACGGACCGTTCTGCACCCGATCGACCGGGAGTGGCTGGCGCGGTCGCCGCTGTGCCTGATCGCCACCTCGGCCGCCGACGGTTCGTGCGACGTGTCGCCGAAGGGCGATCCGCCCGGCTTCGTCAAGGCGCTGGACGACAGGACGATCGCGGTCCCCGACCGGCCCGGCAACAAGCGGATCGACGGTTTCCGTAACGTCCTGTCCAATCCGCACGTGGGTCTCATCCACCTGTTGCCGGGCCGCGGCGACACGCTGCGCATCAACGGCCGGGCGCGGATCGTGCGCGAGGCGCCCTTCTTCGACTCGATGACCGTCAAGGGCAACAGGCCTGTGCTGGCGCTGGTGGTGGAGATCGAGGAGATCTTCTTCCACTGCTCCAAGGCCTTCCTGCGCTCCGCCGCCTGGAGCCCCGAGAGCTGGCAGCCGGACGCGCTGCCGAGCCGGGCGAGGCTGTCCAAGGCGCTGGAGCGTCAGGAGGACCCACTGGAGATGCTGGAGAAGCACTACGGCCCCTCGTACGCCGAGAGGCTCTACGAGTGGTGACGAGGGTGCCGGAGTGCTCCGTCCTCACCTGATCCGCCGGGCGGGCCGACCCGCCCGGCGGGACGGTCAGGAAAGGCAGTTCGTCTTGGTGGCGTTCTCGGGGTCGAGGGCGTTGGCCGTCTCGTGGAACGCGACCCTGTCGAAGAGCCCGATGGCGAGGTGTTCGGAGATGTCGGCCGCGCACAGGTCCTGGACGACGACGTTCTTCACGTTCGGGCCGTCCAGGAACTGGGTCTTGTAAGGCGTCACGACTTCGTCGTACTTGGTCGCGATCACCGTGTACTTGACGCCGGGCAGGGTGTCGCCGCCCTCGTTGAGACGCTTGACGAAGTCCGAGCCCTCCTTCTGCTGCATCAGCGACGGACCGAGCTCCTCCACCGCGTCGCCGATCGGCGGGATCAGGTCGACGAGTTTGGTGAGTCCGCTCAGCGTCGTGCCGTGGTTGCTCGGGGCGATGCCGACCAGGGCGTTCACGTTCTTGGCGCCGTCGAGGAACTTCATGTAGTAGCGCGGCATCATGCCGCCCTGGGAGTGGCCGACGATGTCGACCTTCTCGGTGGCGGTGGACTTCATCACCTTGTCGACGAAGACGTCCAGCTGCTCGGCCGACTTCTCGATGGGGCCGAGGCCGTAGATCAGCGGGATGCCGTTGTGCTGGCCGTAGTCGAGGGAGAAGACGCAGTAGCCGCGGTTCTTCAGATACGGCGCCAGGCCCAGCCAGTTGTCCACCGCGTTGCCTCCCGTGCCGTGCACGAGAACCACGGGGCGGGGGTGTTCGGCCGACGGCTTGCAGTCGTAGTCGTTCCAGCCGCCCTCGGCGGCCTTGGTCTTGTCGGCCGACTTGGCTGTCTTGGCCGTGGGTTCGGAGGCGGATGTCTCCGCGGCGTCTGCCGCCGAGAGCGGGAGCGCCGTCAGGACGATCGCGACCGCGGCAGCGGCTGCCGGGGCGTACGGGCGTTTCCAGGACAGGTTCATGCCGACTCCTCGTGGGGGTGAGGGCGGACGTTGCCTCGCGTGGGGGGTGAGGTGCGCCACATTGTTGATGTCATGTCAATTTACGCAGGGGTAACATTGGACGGCCAGGAGTGTGCTTGTGAAGATTCAGTGAGCGGTCCGACGGTCGTTCTCTCCCGTTCACCCCCTGTAGGCTTCCGGCCGCAGCACGCACACCCAGCAGCCGGAGGACACCTCGGTGGTTCAGCGGATCACCTCCCGGAACGCCCGTTTCCAGCAGTGGCAGTCACTGCTGACCAACCGGAACAAGCGGCAGAGGTCACGGGAGTTCCTCGTCCAAGGGGTCCGCCCCATCACCGTCGCCCTGGAACGGGGCTGGCCCGTGAGGGCGTTGATCCACTCCACGGAGCGGCCGCTGTCGCGCTGGGCGGAAGACCTGCTGCGTGACGCCACCGCCGAACGGGTCGCGATGGACCCGCGGCTCCTGGCCGAGCTGGGCGAGAAGAGCGAGACGGCACCGGAAGTCGTCGCGGTGCTGGAGATGCCCGCGGACGACCTGTCCCGCATCCCGGCCGGCGACGACTTCCTCGGAGTGCTCTTCGACCGGCCCACCAGCCCCGGGAACATCGGCACGGTCATCCGCTCCGCGGACGCCTTCGGCGCCGACGGGCTGATCGTGACCGGTCACGCCGCCGACGTCTACGACCCCAAGTCGGTGCGTGCCAGCACCGGTTCACTGTTCGCGCTGCCCGCCGTCAGGGTGCCCTCGCAGCGGGAGGTCGTCCGATGGCTGGAGGAACGCCGCACGCCGGGCCGGCCGATCGCGGTCGTCGGCACGGACGAGGACGGCGAGGCGGACCTCTTCGACTTCGACCTGAGCGGGCCCGTCCTGTTGCTCGTCGGGAACGAGACCTCGGGTCTCAGCGCCGCGTGGCGCGAACTGTGCGATCACACGGTGCGCATCCCGATGGCGGGATCGGCCAGTTCGCTCAACGCCGCCAGTGCCGCGACCGCCGTGCTGTACGAGGCCTCCCGGCAGCGCATCGCCGCCCGCCGGAGCTGACGCGGACGAGCCGGGCCGGGTGCCGCGCGCACTCCGCTACGCCGCGTCGAACAGCGCCGCGGGATGCGCGGCCGCCGCACCGAAACGCCGCCTGGCCCGGTCCGCCGCCGCCTCGGCACGCCTGGCCTTCTCCTCCCGTGGGTCCAAGGAGAGCTGCCGGGCGGCGAGTTCGGCCGGCATCAGCTCCTCGGCACGCAGATGCACCGCACGCACCCGGGCCCGCTGAAGCCCGAGCGCGTCATGCAGGGCGTAGGCGACGGCGGTCAACGCCGGTGTGTGCGCGGACGGTTCAGCGAGCGTGCGGGTACGGGTCGTGGTGGAGCGGTCGGCGTAGCGGACGGTGAGACTCAGCGCCCCGGCCACCTGTCCGTCCGTACGCATGCGGAAGCCCAGCTCGTCGGCGAGGGTGAGCAGCGCGCGGCGCCGTCGGCCGGCATCGAGCTCGTCCCGGTCGAAGCGGTACTCCGAACCGGCGGACCGTGCGGGGGCGCTGGGGACGACACTCGTCGGGTCGATGCCGCGGGCACGCTCGTGGAGACGGCGTCCCGTTCTGGCGCCCAGCACCCGCTGGAGCGTCGCCGGGGCCACCTCGGCGACGCGGCCGACGGTGTCCAGACCGTACGCACGCAGGGTACGGGCGGTCGCCGGGCCGGCGCCGTGCAGAGCCGCGACGGGCTGGGAGGCGAGAAAACCGGCGGTCTCCTCGGGGCGCACCACACGGACCGTGCCCCTCGGTCCGCACTGCGCGGCCATCCGCGCCAAGAGCGGATTGACGGCGACGCCGACGGTGCAGTCGGTGCCGTACAGGGCCAGCGCCCGGAGGCGGATGAGCCTGGCGAGCCCGGGTGCGTCACGGTCGAAGTAGCGCAGTGCGCCCCGTACGTCGGCGAGCGCGGCGTCGGGCGGCAGCGCCTGGACGACGGGGGTGAAGTCGGCCAGTAGACCGAGGAGTTCAGGACGGCCGGCGGCCGGATCCTGCTCCGGCTCCTCCCCCGCCAGGCCCGGCCCGTCCTCGAAGTGCACGTACAGCACGTGGAGTTGCTCGCTCATCCCGCGCTCCCCGGGCTGGAGTGCCAGAGCTTGCGCAGGGCCTTCGGGGAGTCGGCCGAGTCGCCGGGGGGACGCAGGTCGGCCCAGGGGTGCATCTCGTACCCCTTCGCCACCTGCACGGTGCGGCCCCCGGCTCCCTCCTTGTCCTTTCCAGGTCCTTCCTTGTCCCCGGCTCCTTCTCCGCCGCCTTCTCCGGCCCCCGTGTCCGCTCCGGCCCCCTGCCCGTCGGCGGGGCGCTCCGCCAGCCGTGCGGCGACCGCGTCCAGGCCGCCCGTGCGGCGCAGTTCGGCCAGTTCGGCCAGATCCCACGCCGCCGCTCCCACCACGCTGAGGCTGCGCGGTCCGCGCCGCTGCACCACGCCCCGTACCAGCAGCAGCCAGGAGTGGAAGACGGTGTGCGCGCAGGCCGCGTGGGAGTCGTCGAAGAAGGCGAGGTCGACCAGCCCGGTGCCGTCGTCGAGAGTGGTGAAGATGACGCGTCGTCCGGACCGGATCGGCGGGGTCTGGGTGGCGGCCTTGGCGCCCGCGACCAGGACCGTCTCACCGTGCCGGGCAGCGCGCAGTCCGCGGGCGGAGTGCACGCCCAACTCCCGCAGGAACGCGGTGTGATCGTCCATGAGGTGCCGGGAGGCGTCCATGCCGAGAACGCCGAGCTCCGCTCCGAGGCGTTCGTCCGCGTCGAGGTCGGGCAGTCCGGCCGGCTCGGATGCGGAGGCGCCCGTCGCGGACTGGTCCAGGGCGAGCTGTCCCTCGCGGGCCCCGGTCCCGCGCTGCTGACGGTGGAGTTCGGCGATGTGCAGCAGCAGATCGCGTCGGTTGCCCTCAGGTGCGAAGGCGTCCAACGCCCCCACCTGGGCGAGCTTTTCGGCCACGGGACGTGATGGCCGCGCCCGGCGCCAGAGGTCGGCCAGCGAGTCGTAGGGCTGTCCGGCGGCGATCCGCTCCGCGTCCGCCTCGCTGATGCCCTGCACTTCGGAGAGGGCGAGACGCACTCCCCACCGGCGCCGTTCCAGCTCCTCAACACCCTTTGAATCAGACACCAGTTCGATCCGATAAGCGACCGACGACCTGTTCACATCCAGCGGCAGCACCGGCACCCCCCGCCGGCGCGCGTCCGCCAGCAGCAGCCGCTTCGGGTACATCCCCGGATCGTGCTCCAGCACTCCCGCGTAAAAAGCCGCCGGATGATGGGCCTTCAGCCACGCCGACTGGTAGGTGGGCACGGCGAAGGCGACGGCGTGCGCCTTGCAGAAGCCGTACGAGCCGAACGCCTCCACGATCTCCCAGGTGCGCTCCACGGCCTCTGCCGCGTACCCGCGCCGGGACGCCTCCTGCTTGAACCAGGCCCGCACCCTCCCCTGCCGCACCTCGTCCGACAGCGCCCGCCGCGCCTCGTCCGCCATCGCACGCCCGCAGCCGGTCATGACGGAGACGATCTCGATGATCTGCTCGTGGAAGACCACGACGCCGTACGTCTCACGCAGCGCGGGTTCCAGATCCGGGTGCGGATAGCCGGCCGGCCTCCGCCCGTGCCGTGCCTCGATGAAGGGGCGCACCATGTCGGCGACGACCGGCCCCGGCCGGAAGAGCGAGATGTCGACGACGAGATGGTGGAAGTTCTCCGGCTGCAGCCTCCCCACCAGGTCCCGCTGCCCCGGCGACTCGATCTGGAAGCAGCCGAGCGTCTCGGCCGACCGGATCAGCTCGTACGTCTGCGGATCACCCTCCGGCACGTCGTCCAGCCCGACGTCCCCTCCACCCGCCCGCTCGATCTCGGCGACCGCGTGCGCCATCGCTGACTGCATCCGCACTCCCAGCACATCCAGCTTGAGCAGCCCCAGGTCCTCCACGTCGTCCTTGTCGAACTGGGACATCGCGAAGCCCTCGCCGCTGGTGGGCACGACCGGCGTACGGGCCCGGAGCGAGGAGTCCGAGAGCAGCACCCCGCACGGATGCATGGCGACACCGCGCGGCAGGGCGTCCAGCGCCTCGACGAGGTCCCAGAAGCGGGGCCCGTACCGTTCGGCCTCCACGCCGCGCAGTTCCGGGAGTTCGTCGAGGGCCGCGCGCGCGTCGCGGGCCCGTATGTGCGGGAACGCCTTGGCGAGCCGGTCGGTCTCGGCAGGGTCCATGCTCAGCGCCGCCCCCACGTCCCGGATGGCGTGCCGCACCCGGTAGGTCTCCGGCATGGCGACGGTGGCGACGCGCTCCTCGCCGAAGCGTTCGAAGATGGCGCGGTAGACGTCCAGCCGGCGGGCCGACTCCACGTCGATGTCGATGTCCGGCAGGGCCGTGCGGCGCGGCGAGAGGAAGCGCTCCATGAGCAGGTCGTGCTCGAGGGGATCGGCGTGTGCGATGCCCAGCAGATGGTTGACCAGCGATCCGGCGCCCGAACCGCGTGCCGCGACCCGTACGCCCATCTCCCGCACGTCCTGGACGACTTGGGCGACGGTGAGGAAGTAGGAGGAGAAGCCGAGCCCTTCGATGATCCGCAGTTCGTGCTCGAGCCTGCCCCAGCGCTCCCGCTGCCCCTCGTACCCCCGCGTGACCATCCCGGCCGCACAGCGCGAACGAAGGACACGCTCGGCGCTCCTTCCGCTTCCGCCCCGGGCCGCGCCGGCGCCCGTACCGCGGTCTCTGCCCGCGCCGACCAGCCAGGGCTCCGGGAAGTGCACCCGCCCGATGCCGATGTCGTCCTCCGGGTCGACACGGCAGTCGTCCGCGGTCTCCTCGGTCAGCGTCAGCAGGCGGTGCGCGGTGTCACGCCGGTAGCCGGCGGCCTCGGCGATCTGCTGCGCGGCCGTCGCCATGGCTTCCGGCCCCTTCAGCCAGCGCTCTCCGCTGTCCAGGCCCTTGCGCGGATCGACGGGAACCAGCCGCCGCGCCGCGTCCAGTACGTCCGCGACCGGGCCCTGGCTGGGATCGGCGTAGCGCACCGCGTTGGTCAGCACGGGCTTGATCCCCTGCTCGGCCGCGAGCCCCAGCATCCGCGCGGACTCCCTCAGCGGCACGTAGCCGGTGACCTCCAGCCGCAGCGCCGTCCCGAAGATCTCGCGCCAGCCGGTCAGCTGCCGTGCGGCACGGTCGGGCCGCCCGGCGGCGAGCGACCGGCCGACGTCGGAGTCGGGGCCGAGCAGTACGGTCAGCGCCCCCTCGTGCGCACCTCCCAGCGTCGCGAGGTCCGCCCACTCCAGCCGTGGGCGCTCGCCCCCGCCGGCGTGCGCCGCGGTGACCATCCGGCACAGCCGGTCCCAGCCCACGGCTCCCTGCCCGGCGAGGAAGACGACCCGCTGTGCCGATTCGTCGATGAAGGCACCGCCTCTGACCGGGGTACGGCGGCGGCGCACCGCGCTCTTCTCCTCGGGCTGTTCCGCCACGGCCAGTTCCACCCCGTATACCGGCCGCACACCGGCTTCCGCACTCGCCTTGGCGAAGCGCACCGCTCCCGCGAGGGTGTCGCGGTCGGTGAGTGCGAGAGCGTCCATCCCGCGATCGGATGCGCGCCCGGCCAGCGTCTCAGGATGCGAGGCCCCGTACCGCAGGGAGAAACCGGAGGCGACATGCAGGTGCACGAATCCCGGCATCGCACGCACCTCCCACCGCACTCGCACCTCTGCTTGCCGAATACACCCCCACCATAGACCAGTAGTCGAATGCGCGTTCGAACGGTGCTCGATGTCTCTTCGCAGCTCACCGGCGGTATACACCCCTCCCGGCGACAACTCGGAGGCGCCGCCGAACAGTTCGGCGGCGCCTCGGCCGAGCGGACGGGGAACCTCGGCTCAGGCGTGCTGCGGGGGCCCAGTTCTTGAGCATGGACCTGCGCATGGACTCGAGCACGGAGCGGACCTGCTCACTCAGCTCTGGGCTGTCCGGGTGCCCGTGCGCGGACACGGCGTGATCACCGGCGGCGCGCCCCGGGCGTGAGCTCTGCGGGGGTTGGCCGGGTGCGCCTGCTCGGGGTTCCGGGCCGGGTGCGTGCCGCTCCGCGGGCAACTCCGGGACGGCATGATTTACGGCCCGACCCCCCGGAACAGGTCCTGCGTACCCCTCACTTGTCGGGCCACAAATCACGCTTGAGTGTCCCGAAGTCACCCGCTGCGCGTCCCACACCCTCCGACCGTTCGCGACTTGCGGAGTTTCCTCACTCCCGGTGACAGATCGGGCTTGTCCTGCTGGGAATGCTGACCGGGGCAGCCGCCCGACGACATGAGGGGGCGGGACGCGCAGGGGTGGGTTTCCGGACACTCTGGGGTCTCCCCCGCGAACGCCGTGCGCTCCCCCGGGCCCCGAGCGTCAGCGAGCAACGCCGAGTCGAACCCGCCATGACCTGTCTGGACCCTGCCTGACCTGATCTGATGCTCCCGTGCAGAGAGGGACCGCGGGTTCCGCGCTGAGAGAACCGCGCCCGACGCCGTCCGCGCCGGCACCATGCTCAGCCGTATGACCGAACGTGTCGCGGTGCTCTCCGACATCCACGGTGTCCTCCCCGCCCTGGAGGCGGTGCTGGCCAAGCCGGATGTACGTACAGCCGACACCGTCGTCCTCACCGGCGACCTCCTCGCAGGGCCGCAGCCCGTCGAGACGCTGGAGCTGCTGCGCGGGCTCGGCGACCGGGCTGTCTGGATCAGCGGCAACGCCGACCGGGAACTGGTCGAACTCCACCGCTCGGAAACGGGTGCGGACGGCGCGAGAGGAGGCGGGCAGCCCGCTCCCCCGGCCATCGACCTGTGGGCCGCCGGACAGCTGAACGCGGCGGACATCGAATTCCTGGCCGGTCTCCCACCGACCGCACGCCTGGAGGGCGGCGGTCTCGGCCCGGTGCTCTTCTGCCATGCCACGCCCCGCAACGACACGGAGGTGACGCTCGTCGACTCACGGCCCGAGCGCTGGTCCGAGGTGCTGGCAGGGGTGGACGGCGATGTACGTGCCGTGGTGTGCGGCCACACCCACATGCCGTTCGTCCGGCTCACCCAAGGACTGCTGGTGGTCAATCCAGGGAGCGTCGGGATGCCCTACGGTCGTCCCGGTGCGCACTGGGCACTGCTCGGCCCGGGTGACGGAGTGGCCCTGCGCCGGACCACGTACGACTACGCGGCTGCCTGCGCCCGCATCGCCGCGGAGTCCGCGTTCCCGGGCGCCGCGGAGTGGGCGGAGGAGTACGTGCACGCGCGCAACAGCGCCGAGGACGCCCTCGCCGCCTTCGGACCGCTGGACGGCCGCGACGGCTGATCCCGTACGGCCGCTCCACGCAGGGCCCCTCCCTGTGTGACCGATGTCAAAGAAGTGGCCGATCGTAGAGGGGGCAGGGCAGGGTAGAAGAGCCAGCGCCCCGCCGGGACGGCCCGGTGGCGCTGCCCGCACGCACAGCGCAAACGGGACACTGAACCCAACGGACACAGCACACAGCACAGAAGGAGCCCCATGAGGATCGGGATCGTCGGAGCCACCGGCCAGGTCGGCAGTGTGATGCGGGAGATTCTGGCCGAGCGGAAACTCCCCGTCGACCAGCTGCGGCTGTTCGCCTCCGCCCGTTCCGCCGGGCGCACCCTTCCCTGGCAGGGCAGCGAGATCACCGTCGAGGACGCGGCCAGTGCCGACTACTCCGGGCTCGACGTCGTCCTCTTCTCCGCCGGCGGCTCGACGTCGAAGGCCCTCGCGGAGAAGGTCGCCGCCCAGGGGCCCGTCGTCATCGACAACTCCTCGGCCTGGCGCCTCGACCCGGAGGTGCCGCTGGTCGTCTCCGAGGTGAACCCGGAGGCCGCCAGGCGGCGCCCGAAGGGCATCATCGCCAACCCCAACTGCACCACCATGGCCGCCATGCCCGTGCTGCGTCCGCTGCACGAGGAGGCCGGGCTGACCGGGCTGGTCGTCGCCTCCTACCAGGCCGTCTCGGGCAGCGGGCTGGCCGGCGTCGCCGAACTGAACGAGCAGGCGCGCAAGGCCGTCGAGAGCGACGCGACGCGGCTGACCTTCGACGGTGACGCGGTGGACTTCCCGGAGCCGGAGAAGTACGAGCGCCCGATCGCCTTCAACGTGCTGCCCATGGCGGGCTCGATCGTCGACGACGGCCTCGACGAGACCGACGAGGAGCAGAAGCTCCGCAACGAGAGCCGGAAGATCCTCGACATCCCCGGCCTGAAGGTCTCAGGCACCTGCGTGCGCGTGCCCGTCTTCACCGGGCACTCGCTTCAGGTCAACGCCCGCTTCGAGCGGACGCTCACTCCCGAGCGGGCCCGCGAACTGCTGGCCGCCGCACCGGGCGTCGAGCTCTCGGACATTCCCACACCGCTTCAGGCGGCGGGCAAGGACGCCAGCTTCGTCGGCCGCATCCGTACGGACGAGACCGCGGAGCACGGTCTCGCGCTCTTCCTGACCAACGACAACCTCCGCAAGGGCGCAGCACTGAACGCCGTGCAGATCGCGGAGCTGGTCGCCGGCGAGTGACCGTCCGCCGGGTTGAGTGACGAGCCGGACTCGCCCCCGACGGCACGGACCGCGCACGCGGAAACAACGGAACCCCCGGGCAACGCCCGGGGGTTCCGCCGTGTGCTGTGGCAGTGTTCAGTCTCAGTGCGGTCGCACTGATGTGTGCGGTGCGTCAGGGAAGCTCGGCACCCAGGGCCTCGAGCGCTGCCGGCACCGGCTGGAAGAAGGTCTCGCCACCGGCGGAGCAGTCACCGCTGCCGCCCGAGGTGAGGCCGATGGCCTTGTCCTCGGAGAAGAGCGAGCCACCGCTGTCACCGGGCTCGGCGCAGACGTCGGTCTGGATCAGGCCGTCGACGGTGCCCTCCGGGTAGGAGACGGAGGCGTCCACGGCCTTGACCTCGCCGTCGTGCACCTGCGTGGTGCTACCGCTGCGGGTCACCTTCATGCCGACCTCGGCCTCGGCCGCAGCCGAGATCTTCTGGGTGCTGCCGTTGTAGAGGTCCACCTCGCTCGGGTGCTCGGTGTCACCGGTGAAGGTGGCGATGCCGTAGTCGTTGCCGGGGAACTTGCCGTCGCCGCTCTTGGCGATCTCCGGGCCGCCCTCTTCCTCGGACCAGCTGGCGATCGCGGTGGAGCAGTGGCCCGCCGTCAGGAAGGCCGGCTTGCCGTCGAGGGTCACGTTGAAGCCGAGGGAGCAACGTCCGCCGTCACCGTGGATGGCGTCGCCACCCGCGATCTTGGTGGTGTACTTGCCCGCGGTGCGCTGCATCTCGACCTTGCTGCCCTCAGCCTTGGCCTGCTTCTTCAGCTGAGCGAGCTTCTCACCCTTGACCGTCCTGTCGGCCGTGATGACGACCTTGTTGGACTTCACGTCCACGATGCGCGACGTACCGGTGATGTCCTGCTCGGTGAGAGCGTCCTTGGTCGACTCCAGCTGAGCCATCGTGTGCTGGACGATCTTGCCGACGGCGCCTTCGGCTTCGACCTTCGCCTTGGCGTCCTGGTCGGTGACGTTGACGACGAGCTTCTTGGCCTTCGCGTCGTAGTACGACCCGGCGTCACCCTTGATGTCCGACGTGAGCTTCGAGGCGAGCTTCGAAGCCGACGTGCTGGAAAGGGTCTTGATGCTCGGAGAGGCATCTTCCGCCGCGTTGGCGCTCGTCCAGGTCAGCGATCCGGCGACGAGAACCGCAACTCCCGCGCCCGCGATGGCCATCCGTCGCTTCGTTATCTGCTTCTTCTCGCTCAACTCAGAAACCTCCAGTGGGGGGTTGGGGCCGCCCATGTCTTGTGTGGGGGGACAGCCCCGGAGGAAGTACAGACACAACTCCCATTCCCGATGAAGTCACGTCCATGCCAACTCGTACCGCCGAGTATTACGAGAATGACGCTTGTCACACAAGGCCAAGTTCACTTCAACCGCCGAAAAGTTGCCCCGCCGCAGGCAGGCGCCACAGATCGAATGTGACGCGCGTCGACCCAATGACCTTGCACAGCAGGCGAGTAGCCGGGGTCATCATCTGAACTGGCACAAGAAACGGACTTGTCCTGTTCTGTCCACCGATTACCTGTTCAGGCAGGGGATTTCAGTCAGGGTTTTCACGAGTCCTTCAAAAATGAAATTCCATATGGCCCGGCGGGCTTCTCAACCGCAGTCGCAACAATCGCAATCGCAGCACGAGCACTTGTCGCAGCAGTCGCCGCATCCGCAATCACAGCAATCGCAGTCGCACTTGTGGCACCAGCCCTCACGGTGCTTTCCGGTCCACGGATCCTCGTACGGATCGCGGCAGCACAACTGACCGGTGCAGCACAGTCCCGACCACACAGCGCAACCGGCGAGGAGGCCCCGCCTGCGCCCC
>NZ_JACBXA010000111.1 GCF_013870515.1 Streptomyces albidus (ex Kaewkla and Franco 2022)
ACGGGGCCGGGCCCGCCGGGGCGCCCGACGCCACAGGCACGCCCGGACGCATCGCCAGCGCGATCAGCGTCAACGAGCCCACCAGCACGATCACGACCTGGAGCCTTCCGAAGAAGCCCAGGACCGGTGCGGGCTCTTCCAGTTGGAAGAAGGCGCCCGCGTCGACGTAACCCCACAGCGTCGTCACCGACTCGGGAAGCAGGGCGATCGCCAGGCCCAGGGAGAACCCGCGGGCGGAGACGAGACGGGGAAGCGCCAGAACGGCACCGAGGAGGCCCAGGAAGATGAGCGTCAGCCAGTCCCAGGCCGGCGACACGTCCATCAGGGAGGCGACGATGCCCTCGCCGGTGAACAGGTGCACCCAGAGCCGCCCGCCCCCCGCGGTGAGGGAGTGGATCGTCCAGCCGATGTCGTAGAGCGCCAGCACGCCGAGGAACAGCGCGGCCACCGCGGTGTGCCCTCCCGTAGGACGCTGCGGGCACTCACTGGGCAGCGGCGGTTCGGGCTGCGGCGGAAGCGGGGGCTGCCCGGGTGCGCCGGGCGGCCAGGCGCCCGCCGGTCCCGCCATGGCGGTCGTGCTCGTACGCGGCCAGGGCCGGATGCCCGAGAGCAGCACGACCCCGAGAACGATGCAGAGGAGAACCGCGAGGGAGCAGGTCAGACCGGCGGCGGCGAGGGCGTCGTCGTTGTAGAAGCCCTGCATCGCGTAGAAGGGCGAGCCCTCCTCGTGCAGAGCCGCGTGCCAGATCACCGGCAGCCGGTACGAGAAGGTGAGCGCCGTGGTGACCGCCATGAGGCCGCCCGCCGTCCAGGCACCGGTGAAGGCGGCGAAGACCGCGGCGAGTTGGAGCAGTCCCAGGCCCAGGTCGGCCGAGGTCGTCCCGGGCATCTCCGTCAGGCCGGCGGCGCCGGGGCCGAGGGCTCCCGTCCACAGGTCCCAGGCTTTGCCCATCCCCAGTTCAACGACGTCCCGCACCACCCAGATCCAGGTGTGCAGCGCGAAGAGGAGGCAGAAGACGCCTCCGGTGATCCGTGCGCCCTTGCTCAGAACACGTACCTGTGGCATCGAGCCACCCCCCAGCCCCCTTGGTGTACGCCGCCTCCGCGGACGTCCGTGTGGGCCTTGCCCTGCCGGGCGCCGGAGCGGCGCCGTGAACAGTAACAACAGCCCAGGCGGGAGCGTACTCCTGATGGCTCTCCCGGGACGTACTGCCGTGCTCCGACTGTGACTTGGCCCTTGCGCGGCCGTCCGGCTCCGAGTGGGTTCCGGGCACAGGCGAGGACGTGAAATCTCGGCGTCCGCCGGGTTTCTTGTTCGGGCAGAAATGCTCTCGCGTGCCACTTTTCGGATGCTATTTCGCCGACGAGTTCTGGTCGGGTTCGCACATCAGTTGAGAATCATCGTACATACAGCCGAAGGCCGGGCTACCGTGGTCGAACTACCGTGCGCTCGACCCGCGCACGGACGCACCGCGAGGGAATGTCGCGGCGGCAGGGGTGAATGCGAAACACAGATCGCTCTGTCCGGGAGATCTCGTGGCAGGGGCACGACATCCGTTCCATTGAGGAGGACTCCGATGGCAGCGCAGAAGTGCCCCATGTGCGGGGAACGCATTCAGGCGGACGACGACACGTCGTCGCCCTGCTCGTGCTTGCTGACCGCAGTCGAAGAAGTCGACGCGATCTTCGATGCGATACGGCCGAGTCGGAAGAACGCGGCTTCCCGTCGGGTCGAGGGCCCCAAGCCTCAACCGGCCCCCGCCCCGGACGCGGCCGAGAAGGCCGAGGCCGCCGACGAGACCGAGGGAACGGCCGAGGAGACCGGCCGCCCGCGCGTGGTCACGCGGAGCAGGGGCGTCGTCGTCGGCCTCGTCGCCGCCGTGACGCTCGGGGCCGGGGCGCTCACCGCGGAGACGATCGATTCCGGTCAGGACCTGCAGAACAACGGAAGCGCGTCCGTTCCCGCCTCGCCCGAACGGGACATCGCCCCGGAGCCGATGGAGGGCCCCGGCACCTCCGCGCGGGACGACGACTCGCGAACCGGTGAATCCTCGGAGTCCGACAGCGGCGACAGCTCCAGCCGGGACGAGGACGAGAGCGCGGATCGCGGGGAGGACCACGGTTCGCAGCCGGTGCCCGATCACGAGGTCCCCGCGCCGTCACCGTCGGGTGACGCGGCAGGCGGAAGCTCGCACGGCGGCGGGTCGTCCGACGGCGGCTCTTCGAGCGGTGGCTCCGGGGACGGCGGCTCTTCGGACGGAGGCTCCACGGACGGCGGATCCACCGGTGGGCCGGGCGGCGACGACAGCGCCGGCGAGGAGAACGGCGGGAGCACCGGGGGCGACGGCGGCGAGGAGAACGGCGGCGACGACAGCGCCGGCGAGGAGAACGGTGGCGAGGAGAACGGCGGGAGCACCGGGGGCGACGGCGGCGAGGAGAACGGCGGAGGGGACGGCGGCGACGGCGACGAAACCGGCGGGCTCCTGGGCGGTCTGCTCGGTGGCCTCCTCGGCGGTGGCAGCGGCGGTTAGGGTCTCCGAGCCCCTCTGACCTGGTCCGGCCTGACCGTCTTCAGCGATCATGCTGCTGTGGCGCCGGTCCTGGCCTTAAATCGACGGGCGAACCGGCTGCGCCAGTGCGTCGGAGATCTGCGAGGCGATTCGATCTCTGCCGGTGCCTCGTGCCAGGAAGTTCCCGATCGATCTCGGCGCTCTCGCTTTTTGCATTCGGGCCGTATCGGCGTACGTGGTGCGGTCGGCAGGTGTTCGGTCCATTCGCTGTGGAATCTCCCTCACCGCTGTTTCCCAACAGGCAAACGTGCTTCATGTCATGAATCCGCGTCAGCTCTTTCAGCCTGCTCCAAAGGGCCGGAGGCGACCGGAGATCCGCACGCCCTCAATTGACCGCAGCCTCCGGGCGGTGAGTACGAAACGTGCCCGAGGGGGCGAGTCGGGACAACCCTCGACCTGACGCCGAATCAGGAAATGCGGCGTGTTACGGACTCAAGCAGCGAACTTCGCAATAGCTTCCTTCGGGAATGCGCGATCTTCACCGGTCGCGATCCAGCCCTCATGGAAGTGGAGAAGCAATGCGCAAGCTTCGCGAAGCTGCCGTCGTGGCCACCATGGTCGGCAGCGTCAGTGTGCTCGGTGCCGGCGTCGCATACGCCGGTGGGGCGCACGAACTCCCGACGATCAACTGCGAGCAGGACGCGGCCGGCAACACCGTCGTCACGAACATCGACGGCGTCACCACCATCGCCACGACCGGCGCCGCCGGCGATGCCGACTCGAGCGCCGTCCCGCAGAACTGCGGCACCGCCAACGAGAACAACCTGAACACGTCCGGCGACACCACTGGAGGCACCGGCACCGCGGCGCTCGCCGAGTAGGCGCCACCCCACGCCTCGCGGCAATCAGGGACCGAGCCCGCAGGCCCGGTCCCTGAAGCATGTCGTCAGCCGACGCCTCGTCTGCTCCGGCCTGGTCCGGTCTTCGCCAGCATTGCCGGCCGGTCTCTGCGGCCGCCGAGCCGTCCCGGGTGGACCGGCACCGGGACGGGACGATCACCGCGGACCGTACGGGGCCGCATCAGCTGACCGTCCCGGCAGGTCACAGCCGCATGGACGCACATGGGGCCAGGTCAAGGCGTGCGTCGGACGGGCCCCCGGTACCGCGCCCGCACCCGTTCCGCCGGCTGCTCGTAGAATCGAAGCACCATGGCCCGCTCCGCCTACCTCGATCACGCTGCCACCACGCCGATGTTCCCCGAGGCGGTGCAGACGATGACCGCCCAACTCGCCGTCGCCGGGAACGCCTCCTCGCTGCACGGCTCCGGCCGGCGTGCCCGGCGCACCGTCGAAGAGGCCAGAGAAGGCCTGGCGGCGTCCTTCGGTGCACGGCCCAGCGAGGTGGTCTTCACCGCGGGCGGCACCGAAGCAGACAACCTCGCGGTCAAAGGGCTGTACTGGTCGCGGCGCGACGCCGACCCCGCCCGTACGCGCATCCTCGCGAGCCCGGTCGAGCATCACGCCGTGCTGGACACCGTCCACTGGCTCGCCGACCACGAGGGCGCGGACGTGGAATGGTTGCCCGTCGACACCTACGGGCGGGTGCACGCGCAGTCGCTGCGCGACGCCGTCGCCCGGGACCCCGGCACCGTGGCCCTGGCCACGGTGATGTGGGCGAACAACGAGATCGGCACCATCATGCCCGTGGCCGAACTCGCCGAGGCGGCCGCCGAGTTCGACGTCCCCCTGCACGCGGACGCGGTGCAGGCCGCAGGCCAGGCCGTAGTGGACTTCGCGGCGTCCGGCCTCGCCGCGATGACGCTGACGGGGCACAAGATCGGCGGCCCGTACGGAGTGGGCGCACTGCTGCTGCGCCGCGAGCAGACCCCCGTACCGCTGCTCCACGGCGGCGGTCAGGAGCGCGACGTGCGCTCCGGCACGCTGGACGTCCCCGCGATCGCCGCGTTCGCGACGGCGGCGGAACTGGCCGCCGAGCAGCGTGAGGGCTTCGTACGGGACATCGGGGCGCTGCGGGACACCCTCATCGAGAAGGTCCGTGCGGCCGTCCCCGACGCTGTGCTCAACGGCGACCCCGACCCCGCCGGACGGCTGCCCGGCAACGCGCACTTCTCCTTCCCCGGCTGCGAGGGCGATTCGCTGCTGCTCCTGCTGGACGCGCAGGGCATCGAGTGCTCGACGGGGTCCGCCTGCACGGCCGGGATCGCCCAGCCGAGCCACGTGCTCCTCGCAGCGGGCGCCGACGCCGGACTGGCGCGCGGCACGCTGCGCTTCTCGCTCGGGCACACCTCCACCAAGGCCGACGTGGAGGCACTGGCCGACGCCATCGGGCCGGCCGTCGAGCGGGCCCGGAGCGCAGGACTGAGCTGACGCGGATTCCCGGTCACCGTCTGGACGCCCGGTCCGGTTGTGCCGTTGACTGATGCGCCGCGAGCACCGTCTCCGCAGGACGCACCAAGTGGCAGCAGGACGGTCGCTCAGGGACCAGCCGTGGACCGCACGGCCGGCCCGGCGGATGCCGAGGGGACGTGCAGTGGACGGCGGCGGACTCCACGATCAAGCGCGCGCTCCCGGAAGCGCCGAGCCTCACGCGCTCCCCGCGTCCGTCCGGATCGGCTACGGGCTGGGCTCGCTCTGCACGGGGACTTTCGCCACGGTGCCCGGCCTGCTGCTGCTCTACTACCTCACCAACGTCATGGCGGTGCCGGCGGCGGCCGCGGGCGTCGCACTGTTCCTGCCGAAGGCCTGGGACGTACTGATCAACCCGCTCGTCGGCGCGTGGTCCGACCGCAGCAAGTGGCGGGGCGGGCCGCGCCGTCCGTTCCTGCTGGCGGGCGCGTGCACGCTGCCCCCGCTGTTCGCCTTGATCTTCGCGGCGCCTCCGGTGCGGGGGACGGCGGCGGCCGTCTATGTGGCGTGCCTCTTCCTGCTGGCCGCGACCGCCTACGCCGTCTTCCAGGTCCCCTACGTCACGATGCCGGCGGAGATGACGGACGACGCGACCGAGCGCGGCCGGGTGCTGGGCTGGCGCGTGGGGTTCCTGGGTGCGGCGATCCTGCTGTCGGGAGCCCTCGCCCCGGCGATCGCGCACTCCGGCGGCGACACCCCGGGGAGCTACCGGCTCATGGGGATCGCCGTGGCCGCGCTGCTGGCCTGCGGCATGTTCGGTGCGTGGCGGGCCACGCGGCTCGCTCCGGCGGTGGCGCACACCGCTGCCGAACCGTCCTTCCGGGCGCAGTTGGCAGCCGCGCGCAGCAACCGCCCCTTCATGTACCTCGCCGGAATGTGGACGGCGCAGGCCCTGGCGGTCGGCGTGATGCTCGCGGGGGTGCAGTATTTCGCGACGTACGCGCTCGGGTCGGCGAGTGCGGTGACGCCCCTGTTCGCCTGCCTGATAGGCCCGTTGGCGCTCGTCATGCCGCTGTGGAACCGGCTGGCGCGGCGGCGGGGGGTCAAGTCGGCCCAGTTCCATGCCTCTTCGCTCTTCCTCGTCGCGGCGCTGGTGCTCGTGACCACTCCGTGGGCGGGCGCTTGGGTGGCCTATGCGGCGGTCGCCGCGGTCGGAGTCGCCTACGGGGGACTGCAGTTGCTGCCGCTGCGCATGCTCGCCGACAACCTCGCGGCCGACGCCGCGCGTACGGGACGCCAACGCGCCGCCACCTTCACGGGGTTGTGGACGGCGGCTGAGACTCTCGCCTTCGCGCTGGGGGCCGGCGCCTTCGCCGCCGTACTGGCCGTCGGAGGCTTCCGCTCGTCGGACGCCACACACGAAGCGGCCCAGCCCGACTCGGCGTTGACCGGGATCACCTTGGGCATGAGCTTGCTGCCCGCCGCCTTGGCGCTCGTGAGCCTGTGGCTGCTGCACCTGTACCGGGACGACGACGTCCCGGCAGATTCCCCTGTTCAAGGACGACCTGAACTCCCGGAGGGCGAGACCAGCCGTGCCGAGTGAACCCGTATCCGCCGAGCCCGCCGAGTCACCCGGGAAGCCCGAACACGGGGCGCCCTCCGCCGCGTTGCCCGCGGGCCGCCCCGCCGCCGACGTTCTCGACGAGCTCCGCACACTCCGTGGCGCCGACGCGCCCACCCGCGGCGGCCGCACCTTCGCCTACGTCTACGACGCCGGCCTGGACGGGCTCGACGAGCTCGCCGCCGCCGCGTACTCGGCGTACGCGACCGTCAACGGCCTGGACATGACGGTGTTCCCGAGCGTGGCGCGGCTGGAGAACGACCTGATCCGCAGCGCGGCGGCGCTCCTCGGCGCACCCGGTACGCAGGGCACCTTCACCAGCGGCGGGACGGAGAGCATCCTGCTGGCGGTGAAGACGGCGCGGGACCACGCACGGGCGGAACGAGGGGTCACCGACCCCGTCATGGTGCTGCCGTCCACGGCGCACGCGGCCTTCCACAAGGCCGCCGCCTATCTCGGGGTCGAAGCGGTCGTCGTGCCGGTGGACCCCGGCACGTTCCGTGCCGACGCCGATGCGATCGCCGCTGCGATCACGGACCGCACCGTGCTCGTGGTCGCCTCCGCGCCCTCGTACGCGCACGGCGTCATCGACCCGGTGGCGCAGATCGCGGGTGCCGCCGCCGACCGCGGCGTGCTGTGCCATGTGGACGCGTGCATCGGCGGCTGGCTGCTGCCGTATCTGCGGCGCGCGGGCCGGGAGGTGCCGCCCTTCGAGATGTCGGTGCGCGGAGTCACCTCGCTCTCCGTCGACCTCCACAAGTACGGATACGCCGACAAGGGGGCGTCCGTCGTGCTCTACCGCGACGAACAGCTCCGCCGCCACCAGTACTTCGCGCATGCGGGATGGCCCGGCTACCCGGTGGTCAATCCGACGGTGCAGGGCACCAAGTCGGCGGGACTGCTCGCACAGGCGTGGGCGGTGCTGCGGCATGTCGGCGAGGACGGGTACACGGAGCTGGCGCGTCAGGTCGCGGGTGCGTCCGACCGGCTGCTGGCAGGGCTGGCCGGGATCGAGGGCGTACGGGTGCTGGGCCGTCCTTCCTGCGGACTGGTCGCCTTCACCCTGGAAGGTGCCGAAGGCCCCCACGGCGAGGGCGACTTGAGCCTGCTGCTGCATCTCGCCGACGAGATGCGTCTTCGCGGCTGGTACCTCCAGCCGCAGCTCCGTTTCGACGGGATGCCGCCCAACCTCCATCTGACGCTGACCCCGGCCACCGTGCACCAGGTGGACGCGCTGCTCGCCGACCTGCACGAGGCGCTGACCGCGGCTCGCGCGCTCACGCCGGTCACCGTCGATCCGGGGCTGATCGAACTCGCGGCCGCCTTCGACCCCGCGTCCGCCCCGGGTGGGGAGACCCCGCAGCTCGGACCGGACGAGATCGCCGCCGTGCTGGCCTTCGCGGGGCTCGGCGATGCGGAGGGTACGGGCGGTGCCACCGCGCTGCCGGACAGGATGGCGCCCGTACTGGTGCTGCTGGACGCGCTTCCCGCGTCGCTCAAGGAACGTCTGCTCGCAGAGTTCGTCGGGTCGATCTTCCGCATCTGAACCGCAGTTGACCTGCATCCGGCGGCAACTGGGGTGCGAGCGAGCCCGGTTGAGGGACCGGTGAGGTGCCGGTGCAACCAGCGGGTGCACTCGAGGCGTCCGGTATGTAGATCGTCGGCGTCCAACAGCCCCTGAACGGGGCCGAGCTCGGTCGACGAGGAGCCGCCGCCGCAGCGAACGTGCGTGACCGGCACGGGACCACGGCAGGCGGGGACGCGCGCGAAGACCACGAGTGTTTCGAGGGGAAGCATGAAACCGTTGCATCTCAAGGGTGCCGCCACGCTCGCAGTGGTGGCCCTGGTGGGGATCGGCTACCAGACCGCCATGGGCAGTGAGGGCGCGCCGAAGCAGCCGTCGCCGGCGGCCGCGACTGCCTGGAAGGTCTCGCACCACAGCGAGTCGCTGAGCGCGGAGATGACCGATGTCGCTCCCGTCTCCGCCGACGAGGGCTGGGCGATAGGCACCTCCCAGGGCGACGACGGTTCAGGCGAGGTGGAGCACGTGTTGCTGCACCGTGCCGGCGAGGAATGGAAGAAGAGCGCGCTGCCCGAGGGCGCCCGTGACGGGGCGGTGTACCAGATCGAGGCTTCGAGCCCGGACAACGTCTGGCTCTTCGGCGAGGGGGGCCCTGGCGAGGGGAAGCCGTTCGCGTTCCGCTGGGACGGTGAGCAGTGGAAGCCCGTGGACGGGCCGCCGTCCATCAACCTCTGGGGCACGCGGCCGGCCACCGTGCTCGGCCCGGACGACGTGTGGGTCCTCGACGGCGGTCAGATGGGCGTGGCCCACCACTGGAACGGCAGCAAGTGGACGGACACCGAGCTTCCCGCCAAGGCGACAAGCGTGGGTGGCAGCAGCGGGGACGACGTGTGGGCCGTCGGCTACCGAGACACCGAGGACGACGGCGGGTCCATGAGCCAGCCCGCGGCGATGCACTGGGACGGCAAGGCCTGGAAGCTGGCGGAGACGCCGGAGTACAACTTCCCGGATCCGGCACCGCCGGAGGAGACCGCGAGCCTGGAATCGGTGGTCGCCGTATCGGAGGACGAGGTCTGGGCCGTGGGCAGCCACACGTTCAACCACGGTGAGGGCGGGCCCGAGCCGGAGGAGGAGAGCATCCTGCTGCGCTGGGACGGCGCCGAGTGGAAGGAGGCACCCGCCGCCGCTGCGGACAAGGCCACGATGGAGGCAGCCTCGGACGGAGCGGGCGGGCTCGTGCTCAGCCGCTCCGCGCACATGACCGCGGCGGGCGACGTCCGCGAGATCACCAAGCACGATCCGGTGCCCGGCAGGTCCGGGAAGGTCGAAGAGGTCGACAAGAAGCAGAAGTTCTGGCCCACGGAGACGGCTCTCGTCCCGGGTACGCGCCAGGTGTGGAGCTCCGGTGTGATCGAGCTCGGCGCCCACGGCGATGCCAACTTCCGCCGTGCGGCGGTTCTCAGCTACGACACCGAGTGATCCGAACCGCGGTGTGAACTGTGACCTGAACGGTGCCCGGTGCTTCCGGGCGGGCAGGTGGAGATGCGCGCGGGGCCGGCCGGAGTTCTCTCCGGCCGGCCCTTCCGCGTGCGCACGTGCCCGGCGGTGGGCGGTTTCAACTGCTTTCCGTCAATGGCCCGTTGTGGCTGTGTGAATACTGCCGGTCAGACTCTACCCAGGGGTAGTAACGGCGGTTAACGTTCCTCGCACGCTTGTCGCCTCTCTGGCCTACCCCCCACTGGAGACACCGGTGATCCGATCCCGCGCTCCGTACGTCAGATCTGTCCGAAACCGCCTCGCGAAACACAGGACCGCCGTCGTCGCCCTGGCCGCCGCGGCGCTGATCGCCCCGCTCATGAGCGGATCCCAGGCGTTCGCGTCCGGCCCCGAGAGCAAGGCGCGTGCCGCCGCCGAGGACCCGTGCCAGGGCCAGTGCAGCGACATCCTCCCGGCCGGGCAGAACGGCCACGCCACCCTCACGGACATCCTGCTGCACAAGGCCGTCGGCACCCGCCCCAAGCACGCGGCCGACCAACTGGAGCCGTACGACAACCTGTTGCACGACTACTCGGGACTCACCGAGGACCAGCTCTCCGACTACTTCAACGACGCCTCCTTCGGCGTCGCCGAAGACCAGGTGGAGAGCGAGAAGTCGCCCAGGCCGGATGTCACCATCACCCGTGACAAGGCCACCGGCACCCCGCACATCAAGGGCACCACCCGCTCCGGGACCGAGTTCGGGGCCGGATACGCCGCCGGCCAGGACCGGTTGTGGCTCATGGACATCCTCCGGCACGTGGGCCGCGGCGAGTTGTCCTCCTTCGCCGGCGGCGCGGAGGGCAACCGCGCGCTGGAGCAGTCCCTTTGGGCCGTCGCCCCCTACACCGAGGACGACCTCGACGGGCAGGTCGCGCGGATCCGGGACTCCGGCGAGCGCGGCGCACAGGCCTACCAGGACATCCAGGACTACGTCAGCGGCATCAACGGCTTCATCGACGACACCGTCGGCGCGCTCAGCTACCCCGGTGAGTACGTGCTGACGGGCCACGGATCGAAGATCAAGGACTTCACGGCGAACGACGTGGTCGCCATCGCCTCCGTCATCGGCTCCATCTTCGGCAACGGAGGCGGCGGCGAGGTCGGCAACGCCCTGGCCAAGCTCTCGTTCCAGAGCCAGTACGGCAAGGAGAAGGGCGAGTCCGCGTACGCCGCCTGGCGGGCGCAGAACGACGGCGAGGCCACAACGACCGTCCACAGCAAGGAGTTTCCGTACGCCGAGTCGCCGGAGAACCCCGACGGGGTGGCGACGCCCGACAGCGGATCCGTCACCGCCTACGACCACTCGCAGAACGAGACCGGCGGCAAGAAGGCCACGGGTGAGAAGAAGGCGGAGAGCGTGCTCCCCGCCGACCTCATCACCTCCAAGAAGGGCATGTCCAACGCCCTGATGGTCTCCGGCAAGCACACCGCGTCCGGCAATCCCGTCGCCGTCTACGGGCCGCAGACCGGTTACTACTCCCCGCAGATCATGATGGTGCAGGAGCTGGACGGCCCCGGGCTGCGCTCGCGCGGCGCCTCCTTCCCCGGACTCAGCTTCTACGTCGAACTCGGCCGCGGCCTCGACTACTCCTGGAGCGCCACCTCCGCGAGCCAGGACATCACCGACACCTTCGCGGTCGAACTGTGCGAGGAGTCGGGGGCGGAGCCGACCACCGAGTCCACCAGCTACATGCTGCGCGGCAAGTGCACCCCGTTCGACAAGCTCACCAAGCACAACGAGTGGAAGCCGACCCTCGCCGACACCACGGCGGCCGGCTCCTACGACGTGGTGAGTCTGCGCTCCGCCTACGGACTGGTCAGCCACACCGGCAAGGTCGACGGCAAGCCGGTCGCCTTCACCGCGCTGCGCTCCACGTACCACCACGACGCCGACTCGGTGATCGGCTTCCAGAAGTTCAACGACCCCTCGGCGATCACGTCCGCGAGCAGCTTCCAGGAAGCGGCTCAGGACATCGGCTACACCTTCAACTGGTTCTACGCCGACGCCGAGCACACCGCGTACTACAACTCCGGGACCAACCCCGTCCGTTCGAAGAACACCGACCCGGACCAGCCGATCCTGGCCGACGCCCGGTACGAGTGGAAGGACTGGGACCCCGCGGTCAACACCTCGGCGGTCACCCCGCCCGAGGAGCACCCGCAGTCCGTCGACCAGGACTACTACGTCAACTGGAACAACAAGCAGGCCAAGCGCTTCTCCGCCGGCTGGGGCAACGGCTCCGTGCACCGGGGCGACCTGCTGGACAAGCGTGTCTCCGCGCTCGTCAAGAAGGGCGGCGTGACCCGCACGCAGCTCGTCCAGGCGATGGAGGAGGCCGCCGCCGCCGACCTGCGGGCCGAGAAGGTGCTGCCCACGCTCCTGGAGGTCATCGACTCCGCCGAGGTGACCGACCCCGAACTGGCCGCCACCGTCAAGGAGTTGCGCACCTGGCAGGAGTCGGGATCGCTGCGCAAGGAGGCGGCGAAGGGCGACGGCGACTACGAACACGCGGAAGCCATACGGGTGTTGGACGCCTGGTGGCCGCTGCTGGTGGAGGGCCAGTTCAAGCCCGGTCTGGGCGATGAGCTCTACAAGTCGCTGACCTCTCTCGCGCCCGTCAACGAGTCGCCCTCCGGCGGTCAGAACGGCGGCGGTTCACCGGGTGACGGGGTCGGCGCGAGCCAGCCGCACAAGGGCTCCGCGCTCCAGCACGGCTGGTGGTCGTTCGTCGACAAGGACCTGCGGACCGTGCAGGGCAAGGACGTCGGGTCACCGCTCGACAAGCCGTACTGCGGCGACGGTTCACTCTCCGAGTGCCGGACGATGCTGCTGAGCACTCTGGCGAAGGCCGACGCCACACCGTCGGACGAGATCTACCCGGGCGACAAGGAGTGCGACGCGGGCGACCAGCTGTGCGCCGACTCGATCGTCCACAGGGCCATGGGAGGAATCACCGTCCCGCGGATCGCCTGGCAGAACCGGCCGACCTACCAGCAGGTGGTCGAGTTCCCGGCCCGCCGTTCCGGCGAGTAGGCGGGACCGAGGCGGAAGGCCGTGCCGTCGCCCTTCGAGGCGGCGGCACGGCCGCTCCGGCCGGTCAGCCGGAGACGAGCGGATCAGGCGGCGCCGAGCTTCTCGCGCTCCTGCCGCACGTAGCGCATGTAGCGCCGCCAGTCCCAGTGGCGTCCCGGGTCGGTGTGGTCGGCGCCCGGCACCTCGTTGTGCCCGATGATGTGCTCGCGGTCGATCGGGATGTCGTACTGCTTGCATATCCGGGCCGTCACCTTCGCGGAGGAGAGGTACATCTCGGCCGTGAAGTTCTCGGGACGGTCCACGAAGCCCTCGTGCTCGATGCCGATGCTGCGCTCGTTGTAGGAGCGGTTCCCGGCGTGGTACGCGACGTCCAGCTCGCGGACCATCTGCACCGTCCGCCCGTCGCGTGCACGCACCACGTAGTGCGTGGCCGAGGCGTGCAGAGGGTCCCGGAAGACCTTCACGGCAGTCGGGAAGTCGCTCTGCGTCACATGGATCACGACGCGGTCGATGGTGAAGTCGGCGGGGCGGTCCGCGAAGCGGAGATTGGCCTCCGAGGCCGGAATCCAGCGCACGCCCGGCTGGTCGACGTCCCCCTCGGTGCGCTGCTTGTCGATCCCCGGCACCCGCCACCACAGGCGTGAGGTCTTGTCCCAGGTCAGAGCCCCTGCCGTGACCAGCGTCGCTGCGCCGCCGCCGGTTATGAGCAGAGTGCGCCTGGAGATCGATGCCATACCGGTCTCAACGCACGCAGCGGCCCCGGCGGTTCCGTACCGAGGGACGGTGTGATCCTTTTACGGGCGGCGCGGCCCTCCGTCTACCCTGGACGGGTTATGACTGACGCTTCCAGCAGCCCCACTCCCCCCGGCCCCGACACGCACTCCCAGCCTCCGGCCGGGGGCGCCCCCAGGCTGCGGGTGCTCGCCGCCATGTCCGGGGGCGTCGACTCGGCCGTCGCCGCAGCTCGTGCCGTCGAGGCGGGCCACGAGGTCACCGGTGTCCACCTGGCCCTCTCGGCCAACCCGCAGTCCTTCCGTACGGGCGCCCGCGGCTGCTGCACGATCGAGGACTCGCGCGACGCGCGCCGCGCCGCGGACGTCATCGGCATCCCCTTCTACGTCTGGGACCTGGCCGAGCGCTTCCGCGAGGACGTCGTGGAGGACTTCGTCGCCGAGTACGAGGCCGGCCGCACGCCCAATCCGTGCCTGCGCTGCAACGAGAAGATCAAGTTCGCCGCGCTGCTGGACAAGGCACTGGCGCTGGGCTTCGACGCAGTCTGCACCGGCCACTACGCCACGATCGTCACGCGTGAGGACGGCACCCGGGAACTGCACCGCGCCAGCGACGCGGCCAAGGACCAGAGCTATGTGCTGGGCGTCCTGGACGAACGGCAGCTCGCACACGCGCTGTTCCCCCTCGGCGACACCCTCACCAGCAAGGACGAGATCCGCGCGGAGGCCGAGCAGCGCGGCCTGGCGGTCGCGAAGAAGCCGGACAGCCACGACATCTGCTTCATCGCCGACGGAGACACCCAGGGCTTCCTCGCCGGCCGGCTCGGCACGGCCGAGGGCGACATCGTCGACGAGGACGGCCTGAAGCTCGGCACCCATGAGGGCGCGTACGGCTTCACCATCGGCCAGCGCAAGGGCCTGCGCATCGGTCACCCCGCGGCGGACGGCAAGCCGCGGTACGTGCTGGACATCTCGCCGGTGGACAACACCGTCACCGTGGGCCCCGCTGACTCGCTCGACGTCACCGGATTGACCGCCGTCAAGCCCCGCTGGTGCGGCGCCGCCCCGTCCGGGCCCGGCACGTACACCGCACAACTGCGCGCGCACGGCGGGGAGACCGAGGTCGGAGCGGAACCGACCGACGACGGGCAGGGGCTGTCCGTGCGCTTCACCGAACCGGTCCGCGGCGTGGCCCCCGGCCAGGCGATCGTCCTCTACGAGGGCACCCGCGTCATCGGTTCGGCGACCATCGCCACGACGGAACGGGCCCGCTCGGAGGCACTTCCCAGGCCGTAGGCGGGGACGGGCGACGGGAGTTGAGGCTCCTCCGGCCCGAACGCGGCCCGGCGCGCTCCGCTTCTCGTGAAGCGGAACGCGCCGGAATGGGCTCAACTCCGGGTGTACTAGGCGCCCATGACCGTGCCGCTGAAGACCTTCTCGAGCTTGTCGAACTCCTCCAGGCAGCGCCCGGTGCCCACCGCCACGCAGCTCAGCGGCTCCTCGGCGACGAGCACGGGCATGCCCGTCTCCTTGGCCAACCGGTCGTCGAGGCCGTGCAGAAGAGCTCCGCCGCCGGTGAGCACGATGCCCCGCTCCATGATGTCGCCGTACAGCTCGGGCGGGCAGGCGTCGAAGGCCGTGCGCACCGCGTCGACGATCGCCGCGACGGGCTTCTCCGTCGCCTCCCGGATCGCCTCCTCGCTCAGCTCCACCGTCTTGGGCATGCCGGTCTCCTTGTCGCGACCGCGCACCGGTGCCGTGATTCCGCTGCCCAGCGACATCTTGACGTCCTCGGCGGTGCGCTCGCCCACCGCCATCGCGTAGTTCTGCTCGATGTAGGAGGCGATGGCCGCGTCCAGCGCGTCGCCGGCGACCCGCGCGGAGTGGGTGACCACGGTGCCGCCCAGCGAGATGATCGCGACCTCCGTGCTGCCGCCTCCGATGTCGACGACCATGGAGCCGCGCGCCTCGTGCACCGGCAGGCCCGCGCCGATGGCCGCCGCCATCGGCTCCTCGATGAGGTGGACGGAACGCGCACCGGCCCTGGCCGCCGTCTGCAGAACCGCTCGGCGCTCGACGCCCGTCACACCGCTCGGTACGCACACGACAACGCGGGGACCACGGCCGCGGCCCACACGTGCGAGGCGGATGAAGTGTCGGAGCATTCCCTCGGTCGCCTCGAAGTCGGTGATGACGCCGCCCTTGAGAGGCCGGGTCGCGGTGATGGAGCCGGGGGTGCGCCCCACGGCCTCCTTGGCTTCGGTCCCCACGGCGAGCACTTTCCCTGTGCGTGACTCCACCGCCACGACCGAGGGTTCGTTGAGGATGATGCCGCGTCCGCGCGCGTAGACAAGGGTGTTGGCCGTACCTAGGTCTATGCCGATGTCACGCGTGCTGAACGAGCTGCTCTTTGCCATGTGTTCTCGCCGTGTTCGGTGCGGGGTGTGACGAATTGTCTGACTGTGCAGGGCAGCATACCCAACTGTCCTGGTTTCAGGACAACTCGGGCCACAGAAACCTCAGATCGCAAACACGCTGGTGGGGGCGCGTATTCGCGTCGAACAGGAGCCCGATCGTTCGGTCAGGTGGCATAGACCCGGGCGAGGTTGGATAGCTATGCGCTGGAGTCCGAGCGCGCGGTGCCCGTGACTGAAGCCTTGGCGTCCTGGGTCGGCCGCGCCGTAGGCCACCATCTCAGCAATCGGAGGTTTCCCATTACCGCGCGACCTGTGCAGGAATTCGGAGACAATCCCGTCGACGTCCGGGAAACCGGGCACTACACCGAGGAATATGTCCCAAGCTTCGTCGAGAAATGGGACTCCCTCATAGACTGGGAAAAGCGCTCACAGAGTGAGGGCAATTTCTTCATCGATCTGCTTCGCAAGCAGGGCGTGAAGAGCGTACTGGACGTCGCCACGGGGACCGGGTTCCACTCGGTGCGACTTCTCGAGGCAGGTTTCGACGCCGTCAGCGCGGACGGCAGCGCCGACATGCTGTCAAAGGCATTCAAGAACGGAATGGAGAACGGCGGGCACATACTCAGGGTCGTCCAGGCGGACTGGCGCTGGCTGAACAGGGACGTGCACGGCGAGTACGACGCCATCGTCTGCCTCGGCAATTCCTTCACGCACCTGTTCTCGGAGCGTGACCGTCGCAAGGCGCTCGCCGAGTTCTACGCGATGCTGAAGCACGACGGAGTGCTCATCCTCGACCAGCGGAACTACGACGCGATGCTGGACCGCGGTTTCTCCAGCAAGCACACGTTCTACTACTGCGGTGAAGACGTCGCAGTGGAGCCGGAGTACCTGGACGAGGGGCTGTGCCGCATGCGGTACAACTTCTCCGACAACTCCGAGTACCACCTCAACATGTTCCCGCTGCGGAAGGACTACACCCGCAGGCTCATGTCCGAGGTGGGATTCCAGCACATCGAGACGTACGGCGACTTCCAGCACACCTATCGTGAGGAACAGCCGGACTTCTTCGTGCACGTCGCCGAGAAGGAGTACCGCATGGACGAGGAGGGCGACGGCGCATACTCGGCAGCCGTCAGCACCGCCCGCACCTACTACAACTCCGCGGACGCCGACGCCTTCTACGCCTCGGTGTGGGGCGGCGAGGACATCCACATCGGTCTCTACGAGAGCGACGAGGAGCCCATCGCCGACGCCAGCCGCCGCACGGTGCAGCGCATGGCGGAGAAGCTCGATCTGGACGACTCGTCCGTGGTCCTCGACCTCGGTGCGGGCTACGGCGGTTCGGCCCGCTACCTGGCCGAGACGTACGGCAGCCGTGTCATCGCGCTCAACCTCAGCGAGGTCGAGAACGAGCGCAACCGGGACAAGAACGCCCAGCGCGGTCTCACCGACAAGATCGAGGTGGTGGACGGTTCCTTTGAGAACATCCCCTACCCCGACGACAGCGTGGACGTCGTCTGGTCGCAGGACGCGTTCCTGCACAGCGGCAACCGCACCCGTGTGCTCGAGGAGATCACCCGCGTACTGAAGCCGGGCGGACAGCTCATCTTCACCGACCCGATGGCCGCGGACGGTACCTCGACAGCGGTGCTTCAGCCGATCCTCGACCGCATCCACCTCGACACCATGGGCTCACCCGGTTTCTACCGGCGGGAGATGGCCCGGCTCGGATTCAGCCCCGCCAGCAGCGGCGGCTTCGAGGAGCACCGGGAGCAACTCGTCAACCACTACGGACGGGTGCTCGACGAGACCCGGCGTCAGGAGGCCGAGGGGCTCGCCGGCAAGGTCAGCGGCGAGTACCTAACCCAGATGAAGAAGGGACTGGGCCACTGGGTCGATGGCGGCAATGAACGTCAACTCACTTGGGGGATCTTCCACTTCAAGCATTGAGAAACGATTTTTCGGCACCCTGACGGGTGTCGGACGGCCCGTTCATCCCCCATGTCCAAAGCGCCGCGAGGCTCTTGGGAACAGACAGGCGCGCTGGTCGCGCCGGGGCGTCAGATGCGTCCACACGCCGACCTCGGGGTCGGTCTCCGAAGACGCCTCGTCCGC
>NZ_JACBXA010000112.1 GCF_013870515.1 Streptomyces albidus (ex Kaewkla and Franco 2022)
AGCGGCGCCCGCCCCCGAGAGGCTCAGCCGCGGACCGTCGGTCGCGTTGCCCAAGTGGACACTCATGCCCGGGCCGAGTTCCATCTGCTGGATGCGCTGCCCGCGCACGTACGAGCCGTTGGTACTTCCATGGTCCTCTATGACCCAGCTGCGGCCCCCCCAGCGGATCGTCGCGTGGCGCCAGGAGACTCTGGCATCGTCGATCACCAGGTCGCCCTGCGGATCACGTCCCAAGCTGTATGACCGGGACGGTTCAAGCGTCCAGGTTTGTCCGTTCAATTCCAGTACGAGTTCCGGCACTCCATGCCCCACAAAGTTGTCCCCCGAGTGACTCCCTCGCGGGGAGCCTAGGGATGGCGAACATCGTGAGGAACTATTTCAGGCCTGGGCCCCTGACAGGAAGTCGGCCCATGTCACAACCCCACTTCGTCTGTGACCGGTCCGGAACATCACCGCCACGAAGTGAATGCGACTGCTCCGGGGTGCGAATGAGCCCGGTGCACCGGAATCGGGCAGAGATCGGCAGAGAAGCACCCTCAGCAGGTGACTCGCGCTCCACAGCGATACCGTAAGAACATCATGACCACATCGCCGGCCATTCCGCCTTCGTATGCCGACACCCCCACCCTCCTGGTCAAGATCTTCGGCAAGGACCGGCCGGGCATCACCGCCGGGCTGTTCGAGACCCTTGCCGCTTTCGCGGTGGAAGTCGTCGACATCGAGCAGCTCGTCACGCGTGGCCGCATAACGCTGTGCGCCCTGGTCACCGCTCCCGGTACGGGCGCCGGAGCGGCCGGCGGCCAGAGCTCCGCGTCCGAGGGCGAGCTACGGGCGACCGTGCACGGCTGGGCGGAGTCGATGGGCCTGGAGGCCGAGATCATCTCGGGCACCGGCGACAACCAGCCGCGCGGCACCGGCCGTTCGCACGTCACGGTGCTGGGGCAGCCGCTCACAGCCGAGTCGACCTCTGCCATCGCCGCGAGCATCACCTCCACCGGCGGGAACATCGACCGCATCTTCCGGCTCGCCAAGTACCCGGTGACGGCGGTGGAGTTCGACGTCTCCGGCACCGAGACCTCCACGCTGCGCACCTCGCTCGCGCTGGAGGCCGCCAAGCACCGCGTCGACGTCGCCGTGGTCGCCTCGGGGCTCCAGCGCCGGGCGCAGCGGCTGGTCGTTATGGACGTCGACTCCACGCTCATCCAGGACGAGGTGATCGAACTCTTCGCGGCTCACGCCGGATGCGAGGACGAGGTCGCCGAGGTCACCGCCCGCGCCATGCGCGGGGAGCTGGACTTCGAGCAGTCACTGCACGCGCGCGTAGCGCTGCTGGAGGGCCTGGACGCCTCGGTCGTGGACAAGGTGCGCAAGGACGTACGGCTCACCCCCGGCGCCCGCACCCTCGTACGCACGCTCAAGCGTCTCGGCTACCAAGTCGGCGTCGTATCGGGCGGCTTCACCCAGATCACCGACGCGCTCAAGGACGAGCTGGGCCTCGACTTCGCCGCCGCCAACACCCTCGGGGTCGCCGACGGCAAGCTGACCGGCCGGGTCACCGGTGACATCGTGGACCGTGAGGGCAAGACCCGCCTGCTGCGCCGCTTCGCGGACGAGGCGGGCGTTCCGCTGGTGCAGACCGTCGCCATCGGGGACGGCGCCAACGACCTCGGCATGCTGAACGCCGCGGGCCTGGGGGTGGCCTTCAACGCCAAGCCGGTCGTCCGCGAGGCCGCGCACACCGCCGTCAACGTGCCCTTCCTGGACACCGTCCTGTATCTGCTGGGAATCACGCGCGAAGAGGTCGAGGCCGCCGACGGCACCGGCGCGGGCGCCGGCCAGTACGCGGACGGCGAGCGCCTGTTGAGCGGCGACTGAGCGCACGCCGGCCGGTGAAGCAACCGCCTCCTGAACGGCGGTGACCCGCGCCTGCGGCGGCGCGGGTCACCGGATCACGTACAGCTGCTGTCTCTACTCAGGCGGTTCGTGCGGGGCCCAGTAGCCGGCCAGCGTGGCGATGCCCGGCTCGACGGACTTCCAGGAGCCGTCGAAGCGGAGCACGGCGACCGCCGAGGTGGGGAAGCCGTGGCGCGACATGCGCTCCAGGCTGTCGCCCTCGGCGCCGCCGGTGAGGGCCTCGGCCACTCCCTGTATTCCGGGGTTGTGCGCGACGACCAGCAGGTCGTGGACATCCTCCGGAACATCGTTGATCACCGCGATGATCTCGCCGGGCGAAGCGTCGTACAGCCGCTCCTCGTAGACGGTCTTGGGGCGGTGCGGAAGGTGGTGGACGGCCAGTTTCCAGGTCTCACGTGTACGGACGGCTGTCGAGCAGAGGGTCAGTCCGGGGGCGATGCCGTGGGTGGCGAGCCACTCACCGACGGCCGGGGCGTCCTTGCGCCCGCGATCCGCCAGGGGACGCTCGTGGTCTGCCACCTCTGGCCAGTCGGCTTTGGCGTGCCGGACAAGGACGATACTGCGGGGCACATCGACGCTCATGTCTCCCAGCTTCGCATGAAACGCGGTGCTGGGCGGAGGGTGTTGACAGTGCACAGAGGGCTGACGTCTCCCGTTCGTCAGCCCAGCAATGCCTGCTCCACACGCTCCAGGAGCGCGGCGAGCGCCTCTCCCCCGGCCTGCTGCTCCGCCGCGGCCGCCTCTCCGCCGCCGAGGAGCAGCGCCAGCAGCAGGGCGAAGGCGAGCACCGGCAGGGCCGCTGCCCACCAGGGCAGCCGCGTCTGCCCGGTGACGGGCGGGATGTGTTGCCGGGCAGCGGTCACGCCTGGAGAGGCGTGGGTACGAACACGGGCCGTCATGGCGCGCTCCCCTGTCTCCGTGGTCGTCGTGCAGTGTGCTTCGACGCTACGGAAGCGGGGGCGGGCATCCCATCCGGTGACCCACCCACTTCCCCCTGACCCAGCCCCCCTAGGGGTGGTGGGGTCAGCACCACCATCGGGACGGTCCGGCGACGTCCCTCAGGGGGCGGCGACGGTCGCGATCACGGCGATGGCGACCATGATTCCGAGGATCGCGCCGAGGATCAGGAGCAGTTTCTTCTGCCCGTTCTGCGGATGGGGTTCGAGCACTGGCATACCGGCCAGTGTCGCACTCAGCGTCCGTCCTCGATCACGCGGTCCCGCCCGGCCAGCACGCCCATCACCGTCTGCGCGAGCAGCAGCCCGGCCATGAGCATCAGCGGTACGCGCCAGCCGCCGCTGACGTCGTGCAGGGCGCCCACGAGCAGCGGACCCGGGACGGAGAGCAAGTAGCCCGTGCTCTGCGCGAATGCTGAGAGCTGGACGACGCCGGCCGAGGAGCGCGACTTGAGGCTGATCATGGTGAGGGCGACCGGGAACGCGCAGTTGGCGATGCCCAGCAGCGTCGCCCACAGCCACGCCCCGGCGGCCGGCGCGAACCAGAGCCCGGCGTAGCCCGTGAAGCCGCACAGCGCGAGGGTCATGACGAGCGGGCCCTGGTGCCGCATCCGGGCGGCGAGCTTCGGCACCACGAAGGCGAGCGGTACGCCCATCCCCATGGTCACGGCGAGCATCAGGCCGGCCGAGGACGCGGAGACGCCGGCGTCACGGAAGATCTGCGGCAGCCACCCCAGGATGATGTAGGCGGCGGAGGCCTGGAGCCCGAAGAAGCCGCCGAGCGCCCAGGCGGTGGGCGAGCTGCGGATGCGTATGCGTTCTGCGGCGCCGGCAGCCGAGGTGTCTCCCGGGGATCCCGTGCCGTGCGCGGGTCGTGGTGTGGGTTCGCTGGTGGCCTGAGGTCCGGGACGGCGGCTGGCGGGGTCCTTCAGCACGAGGGCCCAGGGCACGATCGCGAGCACCCCGAGCAGCGCCCAGGCACCGAGTCCGGCCCGCCAACTGCCGCCCAGCGCTCCGGCCATGGGGACCGTGGCGGCTGCCGCGCAGGCCGTACCGAGTGCGAGTCCCATCGAGTACAGGCCCGTCATCGTCCCGACGCGGTCCGGGAACCAGCGCTTGACGACCACCGGCATCAGCACGTTGCTCACCGCGATGCCGGCCAGCGCGAGGGCGCTGGCAGCGAGAAAGGTGACGGTGCCGCCGGCGAAGGGCCGCAGGGCGAGCCCCGCCGTGATCGCGATCATGCCCGTCAGCACCACCGGTGCGGATCCGCCGCGGCGTGCGAGCCGCGGCGCCAGGCTCCCGAACAGCGCGAAGCACAGCGCCGGTACGGAGGTCAGCAGGCCGGCCACGACGCCGTTCATGCCGAGGTCGGCCCGTACCTCCTTCAGCAGCGGGCCGAGGGCGGAGATCGCGGGACGGAGGTTGAGAGCCGCGAGGAGCAGGCCGACGACGAGGAGGCGCACCACCCATCGCGGCGCGACCGCGGCGGGGGCCGCGGTCGCGTTCGCGGAACAGTCGGTGCGCTTCAGGCCGTCTTCCGTCATCTGCATGGAGTCCATCATAGAATCATGGGATGAATTGACGTTAACGCGTCCCCTCCGCTCAAGAGAAGCCGCCGTGAGAGACGGCGCACGCCACAGGAGAGAGATGACCCTGTCCTCGCCGCAACGCTCCGCCCTTTCCGACCAGGTGATCTCCGCGCTGCGCGCCCAGATCACCTCGGGAGAGTGGCCGGTGGGCGCCCGCATCCCCACTGAGGCGGAGCTCGTGGAGCAGCTGGGGGTCGCCCGCAACACCGTCCGGGAAGCGGTGCGCGCGCTCGCTCACAACGGCCTGCTGGACATCCGGCAGGGCTCCGGCACGTACGTCGTCGCGACGAGCGAGCTGGCCGGGGTGATGCACCGCCGCTTCGCGGACTCCGACCCGCACCATGTCGCCGAGATGCGCGCCGCGTTGGAGACCACGGGTGCCCGGCTGGCGGCGCTGCGGCGGACCGAGCAGGACCTCGGGCAGCTGGACGTGCTGCTGGAGCGGCGCGAGGCGGCATGGGCGTCGGGTGACGCGGAGCGGTTCGTGGAAGCCGACGCCGGACTTCATCTGGGCGTCGTGTCCGCCTCCCACAACGACGTGCTGACCGCCGTGTACGCGGACCTCGGCGAGGTCATGCGCGACTTCCTGCGTCTCAACGTGGGCGACGAGCTGAATCCCGAGGAGCACATGGATCACGCGCGTCTGGTCGCGGCGATCCACGCGGGCGACCCGGAAGCCGCCGAGCGGGAGGCCGCTTCGCATACGCAGGAGTGGAGTTGCGGGGCAGGAGCCCCGGCGAAGAGCTGAGCCGTCCCATCTGACGGCAGTGGCCCCGGACTTCACCGTCCGGGGCCACAACCACTGTGCGCAGGGCCGTCGTTCAGGCGCCCATCATGTGCACGCCGCCGTCGACGTGGACGATCTCTCCGGTCGTCTTGGGGAAGAAGTCCGAGAGCAGGCCCACGATTCCGCGGCCGGCCGGGTCCGGGTCGCTCAGGTCCCAGCTCATCGGGGCGCGGTGGTTCCAGACGTCGGCGAGCTCCTCGAAGCCCGGGATGGACTTGGCGGCCATGGACTTGATGGGGCCGGCGGAGACGAGGTTGCACCGCACGTTCCGCGCGCCCAGATCCCGCGCGAGGTAGCGGTTGGTCGACTCGAGTGCCGCCTTGGCGACGCCCATCCAGTCGTACTTCGGCCAGGCGATCTGCGCGTCGAAGGTGAGGCCCACGACCGAACCGCCCCGCGGCATCAACGGAAGGCAGGCCGTCGTGAGGGACTTGAGGGAGTACGCCGAGACGTGGACGGCCGTGGCGACGTCCTCCCAGCTCGCCTCGAGGAAGTTGAAGGCGCCCTGCGGGCCGAAGGCGATGGAGTGGACGATGCCGTCGAGCCCGTCGACGTGTTCAGTGATCTTGCCGGCGAGCGAGTCCAGGTGCTCCTGGTTCGTCACGTCCAGCTCGATGACGGGAGCTTCCTTCGGGAGCCGCTTGGCGATCCGCTGCACGAGGCTGAGGCGGCCGTACCCGGTGAGTACGACCTCCGCGCCCTCCTCCTGCGCGACCTTCGCCGCGTGGAAGGCAATGGACCCGTCGGTGAGGACCCCGGTGACGAGGATGCGCTTGCCTGCGAGGATTCCGCTCATCTTCAGTGCCCCATGCCCAATCCGCCGTCGACAGGAATGACGGCTCCAGTGATGTACGCGGCCTCGTCGGAGGCGAGGAAGCGGACGGAGGCCGCGACCTCCTCGGCCTGCGCGTAGCGGCCCAGCGGCACCTGCTCGACGATCTTCTCGCGCTGCTCGTCGCTGAGCGCCTTCGTCATGTCGGTGTCGACGAAGCCGGGCGCGATCACGTTGCAGGTGATGTTACGGGAGCCCAGCTCACGGGCGAGCGAGCGGGCGAAGCCGATCAGACCGGCCTTGGACGCCGCGTAGTTGGTCTGTCCCGCCGAGCCGAGCAGTCCGACGACGGAGGAGATGAGCACGATCCGGCCCTTGCGCGCGCGCAGCATCCGTTTGGAGGCGCGCTTGACGACCCGGAAGGTGCCGGTGAGGTTCGTCTCCAGCACCGTGCTGAAGTCCTCCTCGGACATCCGCAGCAGCAACTGGTCGCGGTTCACACCGGCGTTGGCGACGAGCACCTCGACCGGGCCGTGCTTCTCCTCGATCTCCTTGTAGGCCCTCTCCACCTGCTCGGGGTCGGTGATGTCGCACCTGACCGCCAGAGCACCGCTCTTGACGAGCGCCTCGGGCGGCTCGCCCGTGCGGTAGGTGACGGCGACCTGGTCCCCTGCGTCGACGAAGGCCAGGGCGATGGCGAGGCCGATGCCGCGGTTGCCTCCGGTGACGAGTACCGAGCGGCTCAAGGTAGGACCACCCTTTCTGTGGTCTCCGCTCTTCTCGCGCACGGCTTGCGCGTGACGAGTAGGCGGACGGTGTCTGTCCGTACGAAGCTATACGTGCGCGCACCGTTTCAGGGAATCGAGCAGCGACAGGGGGCCGCGCGGGCTCCTGTCGGATTCCTACAGAAAGCTCGGGCGGCCGGGACGGGCGGCGGACTGCCCCCACCCGCGCACGAATAGACTTTGCGGCGACCCAGTCCGCTCCGATCCCCAGGACAGAACGTGACACGCCTCGGCGACTCCGTACAGCGCGCCAGCCGACTGCTGGCGCAGGACCTCTCCTCCGACGAGACCGTCGGGCAGCTGCTCGCGGAAACGGGGTCGCGGCGCTATCTGGATCTGAGCGATCTGCCCGCCAAGGAGCAGGCCGCGCTGATCGGTGCGCGTGCGGTGGACGTGCTGCCGACGGTGGAGAAGCTCGCCGAGGAGATCGAGGCGAAGCGGGCCCAGGGCAAGGGCCTTCACGTGAAGCTGGGCATCGACCCGACCGCCGCCGACGTGCACCTCGGCCACGCCGTTCCCGTCATCATCCTCAGCCGCTTCCAGCGGATGGGCCACGATGTCACGCTGATCATCGGCGACTTCACCGCCAAGATCGGCGACCCCTCGGGGCGTACGGCGGAGCGCCCGGCGCTGACGGACGAGGAGATCGCGAAGAACCTCTCCGGTTACCAGGATCAGGTCAGGCCCTTCTTCGACTTCGAGAACGTGAGCTTCCGCAACAACAGCGACTGGCTCGGCGACTTCACCTTCCCGCAGCTGATCACACTCCTCGCCCAGATCCCCGCGTCGTCACTGCTCCAGCGCGAGGACTTCCGCAACCGCCTCGCGGAGGGCTCGGGGCTGACCATGTCCGAGCTCATCTACCCGGTGGCGATGGCCCTGGACTCCGTCGAGCTGGACTGCGACATCGAACTCGGCGGCCTCGACCAGCTGTTGAACATGCAGATGGGCCGGCGGCTGATGGAGCTGCACGGCCAGCGGCCGCAGATGGTCGCCACGATGCCGCTGATCGAGGGCACCGACGGTTCCGGCGCCAAGATGTCGAAGTCCAAGGGCAACTACATCGGCATGACCGCCGGGCCCGACGACGTCTACGGCAAGATCATGTCGATCCCGGACCGGCTCATGGTGCCGTACCTGCGCGCCTGGACCGAGTGGACGGACGCCGAGATCGACCAGGCGGGCGCCCGCATCGAGGCCGGGACCCTGCACCCGATGGACCTGAAGAAGGTCCTGGCGGGAGAGGTGGTCACGGCGCTGCACGGGGCCGAGGCGGCGAAGGCGGCACGGGCGGGGTTCACCGCGCAGTTCTCGAAGAAGTCCTTCGGGGACGTGGAGGCGCTGCCGTCCGTGGACGCCGCCGAGCACGGCGCCGAGGGCATCGCGGCGATCCTCACGCAGGTACTGGAGTTCACTCCGAGCGCGTCGGCGGCCAGGCGCATCGCCAAGCAGAACGGTCTGCGGCTCGTCGTCGAGACGGGCGACGGCGGCGAGCAGCGCGCCATCGTGCTGCCGGAGTCGGACGCGCTGCGGCCGCTCGCAGAGGTCGTTCCCGAGAAGCTGGCCGAAGCGGGCGTGAGCGGCACGGTCTACCTCAAGGCGGGACGGAAGATCGCGCAGATCCACGGTCTCTGAGCAACCTGATGCGGCGGTGGGACGGGCCCTCGGGCTCGCCCCACCGCCGCGTCAGCGCGCGTGGTCCAGGACCGGTCCAGCGCTGTGATCAGACGCGCTCCCGCCTTCTCCGCCCCCTGATGGTGGCCCACAGCGGCGATCCCAGTGCAACCACGATGACCGCGCCCGCCAGCTGCAGGACGTGCCGGATCCAGTCGATGCCGTCGGTGTCCCCCACGCCCGCCCAGGTGGCCACCGCGTTGCCGAGGACGCTGCCGAGAAGGCCGAAGATCACCGTCAGCCACAGGGGGATGCGCTGCCTGCCCGGAATGATCGCCCGGGCGATGACACCCAGCACCAGCCCCACGACGATCGCCCACAACCAGTTCATCGCGCCTCCGTAGATCGCTGACGCCCGGCACCGGCATCGCCGGGCCCGTGAGCGTGCGCATGCGTCGCCAGCTTCGCGCCGGGCGGGCTACGCCGCATTGCTGAGTACTCCGTACGGGCCGTGCCGCAGCGACGCCGGTCCGCCCGAGTGGGCATCCCGGTCTCGAAGTGGGCCGAGCCGGGGCGTACGGTGAAGAAGGTCCGCCAGCCCTGCAGCGGGCCGCAGACCGGCACGGGCGAAGGTGGTGGAGATATGCGGAAGCAGCGCGAAGCCGAGGTCTTCCGGATCACCGGAGCCCGGCAGGGGCTTGCCGACGATGTGCGCGGCCGTCAGCGGCGTTACGTGATCTCGATGCTCATCCGGACGCTTTCGGTTCTGCTGACGGTGGTTCTGTGGAACGTTCAGCGGCCGCTGGCCATTGTGACTCTCGTCGTGGGCGCGCTCTTGCCGTACGTGGCCGTCGTGATCGCCAACGCGGGCCGGGAGAGGCCGCCTTCGCTTCCGTCCTCCTTCGTGCCGGCGCCGGTGCGTCCCGCGCTGGGCCCCTCCGAAGCCGTAGCGGAAGCTCCTCGGGACAAGCCCGACGGGCCGCTGGCCGATCACAGCTGAGCTGACCCGGAGGCGACCCGGAGCCGACGGCTCCCGTTCCTCAAGAAAAGCTCAGATCAATCATGTTGTTCCGCTGCACCTCGCCGGGGTCCCCATGCCATACTTCTTAGGCGCTCCGCATCCCCCGTCGGAGCGACAGACCGACGCCGGGCGGCTCCCCCCGTGGCTGCCCGGCGTCGCTTGTTGTCCGGGTGCGGGTGTTGGATGGGGGCGTGTTTCCCTTGTCTGCGTCCCCCGAAGAAGAGCCCGAGAGCCCCATCTGCTCCGCCAAGGGCTGCCGTGCGCCCGCGGTCTGGGTGCTGGCCTGGAACAACCCCAAGCTGCACACTCCAGAGCGCCGCAAGACATGGCTGGCGTGTGAGGAGCACCGCGAACACCTGTCGTCCTTCCTGGACTTGCGCGGTTTCCTCAAGGACGTCGTCCGCCTCGGCGAATGGGAGGAGGGCGGCCGGGGCTCATCCGCCGATGGCTGACATCGGGCGGTCGGGCTGCACGAACGACGGGTCGTCGATGCCCGCGCCGGCCTTCTTCCCCCACATCGCAGTCCTCCACCGCGCCGCGACTTCGGCGTCGTCCTCGCCCTGTCGCAGAGCAGCGCGCAGGTCGGACTCCTCCGTGGCGAAGAGGCATGTGCGGACCTGACCGTCCGCCGTGAGGCGCGTACGGTCACAGGCCCTGCAGAAGGGGCGGGTGACGGAGGCGATGACGCCGACCCGGTGCGGGCCTCCGTCCACGATCCAGCGCTCGGCGGGTGCAGAACCGCGCTCGTCCTCCCCCTCGGGGGTGAGGGTGAAGCGGGTGCGCAGGGACTCCAGGATGTCCCCCGCGGTGATCATCCCGTCGCGCTGCCAGCCGTGTTGGGCGTCGAGCGGCATCTGCTCGATGAAGCGCAGCTCGTACTCGTGGGCGACGGCCCAGGCCAGGAGGTCGGGCGCCTCCTCGTCGTTGAGCCCGGGCATCAGAACGGAGTTGACCTTGACGGGGGTCAGCCCGGCCTCCTGCGCCGCTGCCAGCCCGCGCATCACGTCTGCGTGCCGCTTGCGGCGGGTCAACTGCTGGAAGACGTCAGGGCGGAGGGTGTCGAGGGAGACGTTGACCCGGTCGAGACCGGCGTCGCGCAGGGCCACGGCCGTACGCTCCAGGCCGATGCCGTTAGTCGTCAGGGAGAGCTGGGGGCGCTGCGGCAAGGACGCGCAGCGCTCGACGATGCCGACGAGCCCCGGGCGAAGCAACGGTTCGCCTCCGGTGAACCGCACTTCCTCCACGCCGAGTTCGCTCACGGCGATGCGGACCAACCGGACGATCTCGTCGTCCGTGAGCAACTCCGGCTTGGCAAGCCACTGAAGGCCTTCCTCAGGCATGCAGTACGTGCAGCGCAAGTTGCAGCGGTCGGTCAGCGAAACGCGCAAGTCAGTCGCGACTCGGCCGTATGTGTCGAGCAGCATGCTGGCGGCCCTCCCACGTTGTGCCAATGCTTCGCAGCGTACGGGACGCCACCGACAATCAACAGATCGTTGAATGCCGGTGGCGTCCACTCACTCGTGCGGCGACGTCGCCGCGACGCGGTCGGGCCGCGCCGTCAGTGCGTGCTCAGTGTGCGCCGAATCCGGTCATCGAACGCACCTCGAGCTCCGCGTACTTCTTGACGGCGGTCTCCTCCTTGGAGACGACGGAACCGATCCAGCCGAGCAGGAAGCCCAGCGGGATGGAGATCAACCCCGGGTTCTCCAGCGGGAACCAGGCGATGTCGGCATCCGGGAACATCGAGGTCGGCTTGCTGGTCACGACGGGCGAGAACAGCACCAGGACCACCGAGGAGATGAGTCCGCCGTAGATCGACCACAGCGCGCCCTGGGTGGTGAACCGCTTCCAGAAGAGGCTGTAGAGGATCGTCGGCAGGTTGGCGGACGCGGCGACCGCGAAGGCGAGCGCCACCAGTCCGGCGACGTTGAGCCCCCCGGCGAAGATCCCGAGTCCGATCGCGACGGCACCGATGATCACCGAGGAGATGCGCGCCGCGCTGACCTCCTCCTTGTCGGTCGCCTTCCCCTTGCGGATGACGTTGGCGTACAGGTCGTGCGCGAACGACGACGAGGAGGCGAGGGTGAGACCCGCGACCACGGCCAGAATCGTGGCGAAGGCCACCGCCGAGATCATGGCGAGCAGTATCGCCCCTCCGGTCGAGTCCGCGCCGCCGCCGATCTCCTGTGCCAGCAGCGGTGCGGCGGTGTTGCCCGCCGGGTCGGAGCCGGTGATCGTCTTCTGCGAGAGCAGCGCTGCCGCGCCGAAGCCCAGGGCGATCGTCATCAGGTAGAAGACACCGATGATGCCGATGGCCCAGTTCACCGACTTACGGGCCGCCATGGCCGTCGGGACGGTGTAGAAGCGGATCAGGATGTGCGGGAGGCCGGCGGTCCCGAGCACGAGCGCCAGACCCAGCGAGATGAAGTTGATCTTCGAGGTGGTGTCCACGCCGTACTTGAGGCCCGGCTCCAGGAAGGAGGCTCCCTTGCCGCTGTTCTCGGCGGCGGCGCCGAGCAGGCTGGAGAGGTTGTAGTTGAACTTGTGGAAGACCAGCACCGTGACGACGAGCGTCCCGCCGATGAGCAGGCAGGCCTTGATCATCTGCACCCACGTGGTGCCCTTCATGCCGCCGATCGTCACGTAGAGGATCATGACGACGCCGACCAGGACCACGATGAGGTTCTTCCCCGCCTCGCCGCTGATGCCCAGCAGCAGGGCGACGAGCGCGCCCGCGCCGACCATCTGGGCCAGCAGGTAGAAGATCGAGACGATGATCGTGGAGATGCCCGCAGCCGTACGGACGGGGCGCTGCCGCATCCGGAAGGCCAGCACATCGCCCATCGTGTAGCGGCCGGAGTTCCGCAGCGGCTCGGCCACCAGCACCAGGGCGACCAGCCAGGCCACCAGGAAGCCGATGGAGTACAGGAAGCCGTCGTATCCGGAAAGGGCGATCGCACCGGCGATGCCGAGGAACGACGCGGCCGACATGTAGTCGCCGGAGATGGCGAGACCGTTCTGGAATCCGGTGAACTCGCGTCCGCCGGCGTAGAAGTCGGTGGCGTCCTTGGTCTTGCGGCCGGCCCACACCGTGACGCCGAGCGTCAGCAGGACAAAGACCGTGAAGAGTGTGACGATCAGAGTGCGGTGCTGGCTCGCGGCCGCGAGCTGCAGGTTCGGCGCCGAAGCAAGGGAGTGCGTGAGGCTCATGCTTCACCCTCCAGACGTGTCTTGATGGCTTCGGCCTTGGGGTCGAACTTGGCCGCCGCGAAACGGGAGTACCACCAGGCGATCAGGAAGGTGGTCAGGAACTGTGCGAGGCCCAGAACGAAGGCGACGTTGATGGTTCCGACGACCTTCGTCGCCATGAACCCGCCCGCGTAGTTGGACAGCAGCACGTACAGCAGGTACCAGGCGATGAAGCCGACGGTCAGGGGAAACGCGAACGATCGGTAGACGCTGCGCAACTCGCCGAACTCGGCGCCCTGCTGCACCTGCGTGTAGTCCGTGCCGTCTGGCGGGGCGGACCTCTCGTTCTCTGGTGCTGAGTCCACGGGAACTCCCAGTCGATGTGGTGGTGCGGTGAGGAAAATATGCAGGTCGGGATGTACTTACACGCTTGCAGTGCGGCGCATCGTAGATCTTCACGACCGTCCAGCAACAGGGGTCGGTCGTTGAATCACGAAAGAGGGATCACAGACAAACCAGGTCCATCCTCAAGAATCCATTGCTGAGCTGCCCCGATCAACGCTAAGTTCCCAGCTCTGTGCTCAACTTCGGACAACATGGAGACCCCGTGGATTCACAACCTTCCAGACGGTGGCGCAAGTTTGCGATGCCGCTGGGACTGGTTCTGACTGCATCTCTCGGCCTGGCGGGTGCCGCCGTGGCCAATGGTCAGGACGCGCCGGCCTCGTCCAAGAAGGACGGCGAGACGCTGAGCTACGTCGTCAACACCAAGGCGGACGCCGGCACGATCAAGCGTGTCAAGAAGGAGATAGCCAAGGCGGACGGCAAGGTCGTCACGGCGTACAAGCAGATAGGCGTGATCGTCGCCCACTCCGCGAACGCGAAGTTCGGCGACACGATGCGCGCGGTCGACGGAGTGGACACGGCGGGCGCGACCCGTACCGCCCCGCTCAAGGCCGCCGGCACCACTGACGTGGGCAAGCCGAAGTTCGTGAAGGTCCCCAAGTCGGCCACCGGCGCCCAGGCCAGGGCGAAGGCCGAGGCGGCGGGCAAGGAGCCGCTGGAGTCCCTGCAGTGGGACAAGCGGACGATCAGGGCCGACAAGGCCAGCAAGGTCAGTGAGGGCAGCAAGAAGGTCACCGTCGGTGTCATCGACACCGGGGTCGACGACACGCACCCGGACCTCAAGCCCAACTTCTCGGCCGGTCAGTCCGCGAACTGCGTGGGGGGCAAGGCCGACACCTCACCGGGTGCCTGGCGTCCCTACGACCCGGCGAACGACTACCACGGCACCCACGTCGCGGGCATCATCGCCGCCCCGCGCAACGGAGTCGGCGTCGCCGGCGCCGCCCCGGGTGTGAAGATCGCCGCGCTGAAGGTCTCCGAGCCCGAGACGTCGCTCTTCTTCACCGAGGCCGTCGTCTGCGCGATGGTGTTCGCCGCCGACCACGGCGTCGAGGTCACCAACAACAGCTATTACACCGACCCCTGGCTGTACAACTGCAAGGACGACAAGGACCAGAAGGCTCTTGTCGACGCAGTGAGCAGGGCGACGAAGTACGCGACGGGCAAGGGCATCACGCACGTCTCCTCGGCGGGCAACTCCTCGCACGACCTGGCCGCCACCGAGATCGTGGACGACACCAGCCCTGACGACAGCACTCCGGTCGAGCGCAAGGTCAACCCGGCCGAGTGCCCGGACCTCCCGAGCATGCTGCCCGGCGTGACCTCGGTGTCCTCCACCGGCGCGGAGAACGGCAAGTCCTACTTCTCCAACTACGGTCTGAACCAGGTCGACGTCTCCGCACCCGGCGGTGACCGTCGCTACCAGACGCCCGAGGAGCCGGCCAAGGACGGCGGCGTCCTGTCCACCATGCCGGAGGGCGACTACGCCTACCTGCAGGGCACTTCGATGGCCGGACCGCAGGTCGCGGGAGTCGCGGCGCTCATCAAGAGCACGCACCCCGACTTCAGCGCCAACGAGATCGCCTGGCGCCTGAAGGCCCAGGCGAAGAGCGTGACCTGCCCCGACGAGTTCGACCCCGACGGCAAGGGCACGTACAAGGCCGACTGCACGGGCCTGAAGGGCAACAACAGCTTCTACGGCCACGGGATCGTCGATGCCCTCGCGGCCGTCAAGAAGTGAGGTGAGCGGAGGGTGACACCGTCACCCGTCGGCGACACGGGTCAGGAAACGACCCGCTGAGCCGGTTCATCCGCCGGTGAGGGGCCGGGCTGCGCAGGCGGCCCGGCCCCTTCCGCGCTGTCCTCCTCGGGCCGCCAGCCAGGCCCGCGGAAGACCCTTCCAGCACGCTCGTGCCAGTTGCGTGCCGACCGCAGATCGCGTCCGATCGCGGCGTATTCGTGCGTCGCGACGCGCAGCGGGTTGTAAGTCGCGATGTTCTTCGTGAGGCCGAAGACGCAGGGTTCGGTCTCCGGCGTGAACGACCCGAAGAGCCTGTCCCAGACGATCAGGATCCCGCCGAAGTTGCGGTCCAGGTACCCGCCTTGGGAGGCGTGGTGGACGCGGTGGTGCGACGGCGTGTTGAAGAGGAACTCCACGGGGCGCGGCAGTTTTCCGATCCGCTCGGTGTGGATCCAGAACTGGTAGACGAGGTTCACCGAGGAGCAGAAGGCGAGCGCTGCCGGGTGCACGCCGAGTGCGATCAGCGGCACGTAGAAGGGCCAGACGGTCCAGGTGGTCCAGGGCTGGCGCAGCGCCGTGCTGAGGTTGAAGTTGCGGCTGGAGTGGTGCACCACGTGGCACGCCCACAGGACGCGGATGACGTGATGGCCACGGTGGGACCAGTAGTAGAAGAAGTCCTGCCCGAGCAGCATCAGGAGCAGCGTCCACCACACGACGGGGACCCGCAGGGGGGTCAGTTCGTAGACGCCCGCGTAGATGGCCACGATCGGGATCTTCCAGAGGGCGTCGAACACCAGGCTTCCCAGCCCCATGCCGATGCTCGTGGCGGCGTCTTTCGTCTCGTATCCGGCGGAGTCCTCGTCCGGATGGAGACGGTAGCTCACGATTTCCACCACGGTGAGCAGAATGAAGGCAGGTATCGACCACAGGACGACGTCAGGCAACTGAGACGGCATGTCAGCAAGGTAAGCGCGGACGCGGTCTTCGGCTAGGGGTTGTTACCGACAAGTATAAAATGACTCCCCGTCAGCACCGGGCAGCGAAGTGTCCCCCGCACATGCCCGTACGACCGCCGAGCAGCGGCGTTCGAAGAGGGCGGCACGCGCGCCGGGGCGCTCCTCCCGGCAGTGCCCCTCTGTCTTGGTTCGGCTCGAACCCGCCCCGTCCGCACGGACGTTGACGCCCCTTCGGCATTCGCTCACACGCCCTGCCGCTGACAGGACTGTCAGTGCCGGCCCGTATTCTCTGTGACCATGCTCGAAGACCAGACGGCACGTCCCGACGAGCCGGCGGACAAGACGGAAGCGGCTCCCCGCATCCCCTCTCAGTCCCCCGCCGCCGACCCCGGGGCCCCGCCCGCCTGGCCCGAGGGGTATCCGCAGGGCTATGCCGTGGTGGACGTGGAGACCACCGGCCTGGCGCGCGACGACCGCATCGTCTCCGCCGCCGTCTACCGCCTGGACGCCAGGGGCGACGTCGAGGACCACTGGTACTCCCAGGTCAACCCGCAGCGCGACCCCGGCCCCACCTGGATCCACGGGCTCACCGCCGAAATCCTCGCGGACGCACCGCTGTTCACGGAGATCGCCGACGATCTGGCGGCCCGCCTGGACGGCCGCGTCCTCGTCGCGCACAACGCCGTCTTCGACTGGTCGATGATCGCTCGGGAGTACGCCCGCGCGCAGCGCACGCCTCCCGTGCGCCAGCGGCTGTGCACGATCGCCCTCTCCAAGCAGCTCTCGCTCCCGCTGCCCAACCACAAGCTGGAGTCGCTGGCCGCCCACTACGGCGTCTCGCAGCAGCGCGCGCACCACGCCCTGGACGACGCCCGCGTTCTGGCCGAGGCGTTCCGCCCGAGCCTCCACCTGGCCGTCCAGCAGGAGGTGCAGCTGCCGCTGCTGGCCTGCCTGCCGCTTTCGGAGTCGCCGGAGAGCGGCGCGCGGGGCGGCCACGGCGGCGGCCGCCGCGGCTACGGTGCTTCGGGCTCACGCTCCTACGGGTACGGCTGGCGCCCCTCGCGGCGGCTGCCCGCCTCTCCGTACCCGAACCCGGGGCGGTACGAGCCGGGCGGGAGGCTCGTCCAGGGCATGCGGGTCGCCATCTCGGGAGACACCTCCACCGCCCGCGAGCTGCTGGAGGACCGGGCCGTGGACGCGGGGCTGCACATCGCCTCGAACGTCTCGAGCCGGACGAGCCTCCTGGTCACGAACGATCCGGGATCCCTGACGTCCAAGGTCGTCAAGGCCCAGGCTCACGGCACGCCCGTCGTGGACGAGGCCGCCTTCGGTCAGCTCCTGAACGACGTGGCCCCCGCTCGGCGGCCCGGAGGCTGAGGGGTACCGTCAATAGCCGTGTACCGCTTCCTGTTGTCCCGGCAGTGGGTGATCCTCACCCTCATCGGCCTCGCTCTCATCCCCGGGATGATCAAGCTGGGCTTCTGGCAGCTGCACCGGCACGAATCGCGCGTCGCGCACAACGAGTTGATCAGCTCCAGCCTCAGCGCTCCGCCCGTGCCGTTCGAGCGGCTCAGCGGAGTCGAGGGCGGGCCCGCGGAGGACGACCAGTTCCGTACGGCGAAGGCGAGCGGCCGTTACGACCGGGAGCACGAGGTCGTGGTGCGGCAGCGTACGGGCGCCGATCAGAAGTCCATCGGCTACTTCGTCGTCACACCGCTGATCCAGAGCGACGGCAATGCCGTGCTGGTCAACCGCGGCTGGATCGAGGCTGACGGCGATCTGACCGAGTTCCCGGACGTCCCGGCACCGCCGCGCGGCGAGGTCACCGTCACCGGCCGGGTCATGGTCAGCGAGACGAGCGAGGCCAGCGGCATCAAGGACAAGCCCGGCCTGCCGCCGCGACAGGTGATGCTGATCAACAGCCAACAGCAGGCCAATGCTCTGGGCGGGCCCGTGCGCAGCGGCTATCTCCAGCTGACGGCGACCGACCCGGAGCCGAGCGCCCGGCAGCCCGAGCGCATCCCCGAGCCGGACCACAGCAGCATCGGTCCGCACATGGCGTACGCGATCCAGTGGTGGCTCTTCGCGGCTGCGGTCCCGGTCGGCTGGGCCGTACTGG
>NZ_JACBXA010000113.1 GCF_013870515.1 Streptomyces albidus (ex Kaewkla and Franco 2022)
TCTGCGTCGTCGTCACCGCGCTCGACGGAGCCGTCCTGGCCGTGGCCGAGCGCTGTGCGTTGCGTGCGGCCTGGCGGGGCCAGTTCTCGCGGGCCGCGGCGCCGCACCTGCTGCACGGCCTCGTGGGCCTCATGATGGCCGTGCTGTGGCGCAGCCCGTACGGGCCGGTCGCGGCCTTCTTCGTCCTGCTGCCCATGTACATCTGCTGCTGGGTGTTCGCGCAGTACCACCGGGAGCGCGGCGCCCACCAGTCCACGATCCGGGCGCTGGTGCAGGCTGTCGACATCAAGGACCGCTACACGCGCGGCCACAGCGAACGGGTGGGGCGTGCCTCCGTGCTCATCGCGCGCGAACTGGGCATGGACGAGGAACGCACCGAGGCCTTGCGCTTCGCGGGCATCCTCCACGACGTCGGCAAACTCGGCGTGCCCACACGGGTGTTGCGCAAGGAGGGCCCGCTCACCGACGAGGAGCGCCGCGTCATCGAACTGCACCCGGAGTACGGGCACGAGATGGTGCGCGGCATCGGATTTCTGGGAGAGGCGCGTTCGGCGATCCTTCACCACCACGAGCGTCTGGACGGCAGCGGCTATCCGTACGGGCTCGCAGGAGCCGAAATCCCGGAGTTCGCACGGGTGGTGGCGGTCGCCGACGCCTTCGACGCGATGACGTCGACCCGCAGCTACAGGCGTGCGCGGCCGGTGCGTACGGCCGTCGCGGAGCTCCAGCGCTGCGCCGGGACGCAGTTCGACCCGCGGATGGTGGGGGCTCTCGCGAGTGCGCTGGACAGACAGGGATGGTCCCCGGCTGTCACGGCGGACGGGCCGGGCGGGAACGTGCCGGGCGCCCGCGAGCAGTCGGTGAACGGTGCCGAGGCGGGCGCCCTCGCGGCCTCGGACGAGGTGAACGGCCCGCCCCGGCAGATCGGTTCCAGCAGCTCCGGCGCGCACGCCGGCCCGACCCGGCCCCGCACATGAGGCACGCCGTCACTCTGAGCCGTGCCGCGGCGGTGGTGCTGAGCTGCGCCGCGCTGGGGTTCACCCTGTGGCACGGACTCGAACAGCCCGAGGTGGCCCTGGCGTTCGGGCTCGTGATCGCTGTCGGCGAGGCGGTGCGTGTCCAGCTTCCCGGCAGCGACCACGACGGACGCGCGCCCACGAGCGCGCCGTTGGGTTCGGCCGGGGCGCTGGGCTACGCGATGCTGGGAGAGGTCGGCGGCACGCAGAGCACGCACGGCGTCCTCCAGTGCGTCGCCGTCGTGATCGTCGCCGGGCTCGCCGGTGTCGCGCCGTGCGCGGCGCGGGGTTCCTCGATCGCGCCGGACCACGCCGTGCGCGGCGTGCTCGCGGTCGGCTTCGCCGCCACCTGCTTCCAACCCCTCTACAACTCGGGGGTGTTGTCGGAGTGGGTGAGTCGCGGCCCGTACTACGCGCTCTGCCTGCTCGCCGTCACACTGCTGACCGGTCTGTGCGACGCCGTGCTCGCGGCGGTGCTCGCGGCCGGACGGACGGGACGGCCCCTGGGCCCCTTGCTGCGCGGCCAGTTGCGCGCCCGCATCGGGATCGTCCCGGCCATCGCCGCGACCGGGGCGGTCATCGCGCTGGCGGTCGCCGTAGTCGGGCTGTGGGCGCTGCCGGTCTTCTGCGTGCCCTTGTTGCTCACACAGTTCTCGTTCCGGCGCTATGCCTCCGTACGCGCGACGTACCGGCAGACCATCGCCTCTCTGGCCCGCGCCACGGAGGTGGCCGGTTACACACCGCACGGGCACGCGCGCAGAGTGGCCGCGCTCAGTTGCGCGGTGGGGCGCGAGCTGGGCTTGAACGAGCCGGATCTCACCGTGCTGGAGTACGCCGCGCTGATGCACGACATCGGCCAGCTCTCGCTCGTCGATCCGGTGGCCTCAGGGGCCACGGAACAGCTCGATCCCGCCCTGCAGCGCCGTATCGCGCTGCTGGGCGGGGCGGTGGTGCGTCAGACCGGAGTGGCCGCGGAAGTCGCCGTGGTGGTCGAACGGCAGGCAGATCCTTACCGTGACCAGCCGCTCACTGCCCGTATCGTCCGGGCGGTCAACGCGTACGAGGACATGGTCGCCGGGAAGGCTGTTGTGGAGGGCTCGTTGCGGGCGTTGGAGCGCTTGAGGCTGGGGGGCGCCGATGAATACGAACCACGCGTCGTGGAGGCGTTGTCACGGGTGGTGTCGCGAGGCGCAGGGTGAGGCCCGGGTAGTGAGCAGCCCCCCGCGAAGGCATGGTTGGATGCGAGAGGGGAACTGCGGACAGGGCACGGACACCGTGCTCAGAGCGCATGTGCGGCTGGCGCACAGCGCTTCAGTGGCAGGAGCGAGTGCATACGGCAGCCGGTCAACAGGCGGGAACCAGGCGGGAACATCGTGAGGATCTTCGGCAAGGTGCGGCATCGGCCCTCCGCCTCGTGGCGGCAGGCGACCGATCGTGCTTTCACGCTCATCGGTGACGGGCGCTACGAGGATGCGGACACACTGCTGACACAGGCCGCGGACCTGGAGCCGTGGCTCTCCGAGTCCTGGTTCAACCTCGCGTTGCTTCACAAGTTCCGGCACGACTGGGAGCAGGCGCGGGCCGCCGGGCTGCGTGCCGTCGCACTGCTGGAGCGGCAGGCCGGAGCCCCCGACTGGTGGAACGTCGGCATCGCGGCCACGGCCCTGCAGGACTGGCCCCTCGCGCGGCGGGCCTGGCAGGCGTACGGACTGCGCGTGCCCGGGCAGTCGCAGAGCGCAGCGGTGGCCGAACCCGCCGGCATGCAGCTGGGAAGCGCGGCGGTCCGGCTCTCACCCGAGGGCGAGGCCGAAGTCGTGTGGGGTAAGCGAATCGATCCGGCACGCCTGGAGATCCAGAGCATCCCGCTGCCCTCCTCGGGGCGCCGCTGGGGCGAAGTCGTGCTGCACGACGGGGTCCCGCACGGCGAGCGGACCACGAGCGCCGGCCCGTCCTACCCGGTCTTCGACGAGATCGAGCTGTGGGCGCCCTCTCCCGTACCGACGTGGGTGGTGCTGCTCCAGGCCGCCACGGAGGCCGACAGGGACGCGCTGGAGCGGCTCGCGTCGGACGCCGGCTTCGCGGCTGAGGACTGGTCCTCCTCCGTGCGGCTGCTGTGCCGTACCTGTTCGGAGAGCCGGATGCCCTCGGACGAGGGCGACGGCTCGGCACACATCGATCCGCACGACCACAGCTCACCGGGGCATCCGGGCCCGTTGGGGCACATGTCGCCGGGCGGCCCCGGGGACCCGTGGGTCCCGGAACGGGAGTGCGGGCTGGCGGCCCCGGGCGGCCTCGTGAGGGGTCTGCTGGACGGATGGGTCGCCGACAGCCCCGAGTCGCGTGAGTGGCGGGACCTGGAAGAGGTCTGCTGAGTCGTACGTGCCGCGGGCCGTGCCCGTCGGGACCTCCGTCGGGGCAAGGCGGCGGGAGGCGCCGGGCATCCGGCTACGCTGTAGGGCCAGCGTTAGAGATGGTTCGGGTTTCCGGGTGGCGAGGAAGGCAATCGGCGGAATGGCGCAACAGCAGCAGGAGATCAGCGGCGAACAGGGCCTTGGGGGCTTCGTGGACGACACCAGGGACTGCGAGGCGCGTGAGAACGCCCACCGCGAGCGTGGAACCGCCCGTCCGATCACCGTCGTCGGCAACCCGGTGCTGCACAAGGAGTGCCAGGACGTCACCGCGTTCGACGAGGATCTGGCCTCACTCATCGACGACATGTTCGCGAGCCAGCGTGCCGCCGAGGGAGTCGGGCTCGCGGCCAACCAGATCGGCGTGGACCTGAAGGTCTTCGTCTACGACTGCGTGGACGACGAGGGCGTCCGTCACGTGGGAGCCGTGTGCAACCCGGTGCTGGACGAACTCCCCGCCGAGCGCCGCAGTCTGGACGACTCCAACGAGGGCTGCCTCTCCGTGCCCGGCGCCTACGAGTCCCTGGCCCGCCCCGACTACGCCATCGTGCGCGGCCAGGACGCGGAGGGGGAGCCGATCGCCGTCGAGGGGACGGGCTACTTCGCCCGTTGCCTCCAGCACGAGACGGACCACCTCTACGGCTACCTCTACATCGACCGGCTCTCGAAGCGGGAGCGCAAGGACGCCCTCCGGCAGATGGAGGAGGGCACGCCGCGGTACGAGACCGTGCCCAACGACTGAGGTACGTGCGGGAGTCGGCTCCCGAGACGTGATGCGATACGCCGCCCCGCGCAGCATGCGGGGCGGCGTCGTCGTGTGAACGGGGCGGGGGGCGCCGCCTGTCACGCCCGGTGGGATGCCGCTCAGGCTGCCACGCGATGCCGGAATCGCTCCGAACTCCCCGTCCCGTCTGCGTAGTTGCCCGGAGGGGACGCCGTCCTCATTCAGTGGCCTTGTCCATTGGCATTTCCTGCTCGTTGTTGACGCCTTCACCATGTCACGACAAGCTCTGGTGTCACTCCCCACATTTCATGGAGGCACCATGCCCCGGCGTACGGTCAGAACCGTGCTGGCGCTTGTCATGGTCGCGGCAGCTTTGCTGGTGGGATCGGCCGCCAGCGCGACCGCCGGACCGGCAGCAGCAGCCGACGGCTGCTACACATGGACCCGCGATCTGGCTCAGGGCGCCTCCGGGGACGACGTCACGCAGCTCCAGGTGCGGATCTCCGGCTACCCGGCCAGCGGCGAGGTCATCACCGTCGACGGCCAGTTCGGTCCGGCGACCAAGGCCGCCGTCACACGCTTCCAGCAGGCCTACGGGCTGACCGCGAACGGCACCGCCGGAGCCGCGACGTACCAGAAGATCTACGAACTGCAGGACGACGACTGCTCCCCGGTCCACTTCGACTTCAGCGAGTTGAACAACTGCAACTCCGACTGGAGCGGCGGAGCCGTCAGCGCCGCACAGGCCAAGTCCAACGCGCTGCGCACCATGTGGAAGCTGGAAGCGATGCGTCACTCCCTCGGCGACCAGCCGTTGAGGGTCACCAGCGGATTCCGCTCCAAGGCGTGCAACGACCAGGTGGGCGGGGCGCCTTCGAGCCGGCACCTCTACGGTGACGCGGCCGACCTCGGCGCCGGATCCCACTCGCTGTGCACGATGGCCAAGGAGGCGCGCAACCGCGGCTTCCACGGCATCCTCGGGCCGGGCTACCCCGGCCACGACGACCACACCCATGTGGACCACCGCTCCAGCAAGTACTGGGACGCGCCCGACTGCGGCGTCTCCTGAACCTTGCCCCACCTCTGCCGATGACCAGGAAGGAAATCAACCCCCCATGAACAAGACCATGTTGCGAGCCGCGATCGGCGCTTCGACGCTGGCACTCGCGATCTTCTCCACGGCCTACGCCGCCGAGGCCGGCGAAGCCCCCGCCAAGGCCAAGGAAGCTGCTCCGCTGGCCAAGCTGAGCCACTCCCAGGCTGCGAGCCAGCTGAGCGGAGCCGGCATCAGCATCACCTCCAGCGGTGGCTGCAGCGACCGGAACAAGCCCAACTGCACCTCGCTGGACCAGGTCAACTCGGCCACGATCCAGGGCGCCATCACGCTCAAGGGCGCCAGCGGCTGCGCCCTGACCGTCACCGGCGGCACCGAGACGGGTCACGCGGACGGCACCTACAGCCACTGGAACGGCTACAAGCTCGACTTCCACATGACGAGCTGCGTGACCAACTACGTCAAGAACACCTTCACCTCCATCGGTGGAAACAAGTGGCAGTCCGGCTCGGGGAACATCTACTTCGACGAGGGCAACCACTGGGACGTGACGTTCCACAACTGCGGTGGCTGCCTCAAGGGCGGCAAGGGCTGACACCCGCCGTCACTCGGTGAGCGAGGGGGCCGCGCCGACAGCGCGGCCCCCTTTCCCGTGCCTTGACGTGCTCAGAAGTCGTCGTCGAAGGAGACCGAACCCTCCACGGCGACCTGATAGGCGGAGGCACGCCGTTCGAAGAAGTTGGTCAGCTCCTGCACGTTCTGAAGCTCCATGAACGAGAAGGGGTTGCCGGCGCCGTACCGCGCGGGGAAGCCCAGCCGGACGAGGCGCTGGTCGGCCACCGCCCGCAGATACTCCCTCATCGACTCGGTGTTCATCCCCGGCATCCCGTCCCCGCACAGATCGCGGGCGAACTGGAGCTCCGCCTCGACGGCTTCCTCCAGCATCTGCGTCACCTCCTTCTCCAGCTCGGCGTCGAAGAGTTCGGGCTCTTCGCTGCGCACCGTGTCCACGACGTCGAAGGCGAAGGCCATGTGCATCGACTCGTCGCGGAAGACCCAGTTGGTGCCGGTGGCCAGCCCGTGCAGGAGGCCGCGGGAGCGGAACCAGTAGACGTAGGCGAAGGCACCGTAGAAGAAGAGCCCCTCGATGCAGGCCGCGAAGCAGATCAGATTGAGCAGGAAACGCCTACGGTCGGCCCTGCTCTCCAGCCTGTCGATCCTGCTCTCGCCCTCGCCGCCCTCCATCGCCGCCATCCAGCGGAAGCAGAACTGCGCCTTCTCGCGGATGGACGGGATGTTCTCCACGGCCGCGAACGCCTCCGCCCGCTCGTCCACGTCGGGCAGGTAGGTGTCCAGGAGGGTCAGATAGAACTGGACGTGGACGGCCTCCTCGAAGAGCTGCCGCGAGAGATACAGGCGCGCCTCGGGGGAGTTGATGTGCTTGTAGAGGGAGAGCACGAGATTGTTCGCCACGATCGAGTCACCGGTGGCGAAGAAGGCGACGAGACGGCTGATCATGTGCTGCTCGCCGGGGGTGAGCTTGGCGAGGTCGGAGACGTCGGAGTGGAGATCGACCTCCTCGACGGTCCAGGTGTTCTTGATGGCGTCGCGGTAGCGGTCGTAGAAGCCGGGATAGCGCATGGGGCGCAGGGTCAGCTCGAAACCGGGGTCGAGCAGGTTCCCGGTGGTGCCGACCGTGGTCTCGGTGGCGGGTCCGGTGCTGGCGCTGGTCGTCACTGGCATGCCTCGCATGTCTCGGGGTCCTCAAGGGAGCAGGCGGTGGCCTCGTCCACGGCGGTCACATCGGCGGCACCGGCCGGGGCGTGTGCGCTCTCGCGCGCTTCGTAAGTCCCGGCGGGCTCAGGGGTGTTCGCCGCGTCGCGCCCCCGGGCCTTGGGGATCCCGGTGGCGGCCGAGGCGCCGGCCGCGCGGGCGATACGGGTCGCCGGGCGCGAACGCAGGTAGTACGTCGTCTTGATGCCGCGCTTCCAGGCATAGGCGTACATCGAGCTGAGCTTGCCGATCGTGGGTGCCGCCATGAACAGGTTGAGCGACTGGCTCTGGTCGATGTACGGGGTGCGGTCCGCGGCCATGTCGATCAGTGAACGCTGAGGCAGCTCCCACGCGGTGCGGTAGAGCCGGCGGACATCCTCGGGCACCCAGCCGAGCTCCTGTACGGAACCGGCCGAGTCGCGCAGGGCCTCGCGGGCACGCTCGTCCCACAGCCCGAGCCGCTTCAACTCCGCGACCAGGTAGGCGTTCACCTGAAGGAACTCCCCGCTGAGCGTCTCCCGCTTGAAGAGGTTGGAGACCTGCGGCTCGATGCACTCGTACACGCCCGCGATCGCGGCGATGGTGGCGGTCGGCGCGATGGCCAGCAGCAGCGAATTGCGCATCCCCGTACGGGCGATCCGGGCGCGCAGCGCCTCCCAGCGCTCCGGCCAGGCGGCCTCCGCCTCCGGGTAGTGGTCCGGATGCAGGACGCCGCGCGCCGTGCGGGTCTTCGACCATGACGGGTGGGGGCCGTGCCGCTCCGCGAGGCCGGCGCTGGTCTCGTACGCGGCGAGCATCACCCGCTCCGAGATGCGGGAGGAGAGCTCACGTGCCGCATCGGAGTCGAAGGGCAGGCGCAGCCGGAAGAAGACGTCCTGCAGGCCCATCAGGCCCAGACCGACCGGGCGCCAGCGGGAGTTGGAACGCCCGGACTGCTCGGTCGGATAGAAGTTGACGTCCACGACCCGGTCGAGGAACGTCACGGCCGTACGGACAGTGGCGTCCAGACGCTCCCAGTCCATCTCGCCGTCGTCGCCCAGGTGGGCGGCGAGGTTGACGGAGCCCAGGTTGCACACCGCCGTCTCGGAGTCGTCCGTGACCTCCAGGATCTCCGTGCACAGATTCGAGGAGTGCACGACGCTGCCGGGCTCCGCGGTCTGGTTCGCGGTGCGGTTGGCGGCGTCCTTGAACGTCATCCAGCCGTTCCCGGTCTGCGCGAGGGTGCGCATCATGCGGGAGTAGAGCTGGCGGGCCTTCACCTGCTTGACGAAGCGTCCTTCGGACTCCGCCCGCCGGTAGGCGGCGTCGAACTCCTCTCCCCACAGGTCGACCAGCTCCGGCGCGTCCGAGGGGGAGAAGAGGGACCAGTCGCCGTCGGCCTCGACCCTGCGCATGAACTCGTCCGGGATCCAGTGGGCGAGGTTGAGGTTGTGCGTGCGGCGGGCCTCCTCGCCCGTGTTGTCGCGCAGTTCCAGGAACTCCTCGATGTCCGCGTGCCACGTCTCCAGGTAGACGCAGGCCGCGCCCTTGCGCCGGCCGCCCTGATTCACGGCGGCGACCGAGGAGTCCAGGGTGCGCAGGAACGGCACGATGCCGCCCGAGTGCCCGTTGGTCCCGCGGATGAGTGAACCCCGCGCCCGGATGCGGGAGTAGGACAGACCGATGCCTCCGGCGTGCTTGGAGAGGCGCGCGACCTCCTGGTAGCGCTGGTAGATCGAGTCCAGCTCGTCCAGGGGCGAGTCCAGCAGGTAGCAGGACGACATCTGGGCGTGCCTGGTGGCGGAGTTGAAGAGCGTGGGGGAGGAGGGCAGGTAGGCGAGCGAGCTGGTCAGCCGGTACAGCTCGGCGACCTCGTCGACGGCCTCGGCCGACTCGTCGGCCGCCAGGCCGCAGGCGACCCGCAGCAGGAAGTGCTGGGGGGTCTCGATCACTTGGCGGTTCGTGGGGTGCCTCAGGAGGTAGCGCGAGTGCACCGTACGCAGCCCGAAGTACCCGAAGCGGTCGTCGGCTCCGTCCGCCGTCGCCTGATCCACCAGGGCGTCCAGCCGGTCCGCGTGCGCACGTACGAATGCGGCTGCGGTGTCCGAGATCAGGCCCTCCCGGTGCCCGGTCGCGATGGACGCGGAGAAGGACGTGGCCCCCTGGCCGCCGGCCTCCTCGCGGATCGCGAGCGTGAGCAGCCGGGCCGCGAGCTGTGAGTACGCGGGCTCCTCACCGATCAGCCCCGCGGCCTCCTCCGCCGCGAGAGCGCGCAACTCGGCTCCTCCCGCACCTTGTTGACCGCCGCGGAGCGCCGCGGTCGCGACGCGACGCGGGTCGGTGCCGTGCAGGTCGGCGGTCAGCTCGGTGAGGGTGCGGAGCAGCGCCTCCGACTGCTCGCGGCCGGACTTCGAGCCGTCCGCGCCGGCGCTCTCGACGCCACCGGGTGGTGGGGTGGAGCCGGTCTTGGAGGAGTGGCCGGAGGCCGCCGCTGAGGCGGGATCGGCGGGTGCGATGGTCACGGGATGTGCTCTCCCTCGCTCGGATGGGATCACGAGGGAGTGCGCACGGCGAATGCTCGCGGGCAGGCCGCATCAGGCAGCGGCCCAACTCGCAGCGCCCACCGGTCCATCCCTCGGAACCCGGACGTCTTCGACACCACCGGCAGGCATTCGGACTTGCGACGGCCGATCCCCCCGCCCGCAAAACGGGATGGAGCAGCACGTCGCACACCGTTGCGGGACAGTTCCGGACTTGCACCGGATTCCCCTGCGCGGCAGCGAGGACGAGCATACATCTAGTGGCGATCCTCGCGAACCGCCACCACATCTAGTGTCGACTGTGGGGAGTTCACAGCTCCAGAGCGAAGGTGATCAGCGAGGGGTAGCCCTCCAGCGGAGACCAGTCCTTCTCCGGGGTGCGGGCGAACCCCAGCCTCTCGTACAGCCGGTGGGCCGTCCTCATCCGCCGGTGGCTGGAGAGCACGAGCCGCCTCAGACCGCGCTCGCGTGCCCGCTCTGCGCACGCCCGCACCAGGGCCTCGCCGACTCCCCGCCCGCGGCTCCCGGGCGCGACGGCCAGCATCCGGAACTCGCCGTCGCCCTCTTCCGCGATCTCCGCGTACTCCTCGCCGTACGCTGCGAACGCCACCGCCCCCAGGGCCCGGTCCGAGGCTGCGTCTGCGGCGACCAGCATCTCCGCGTGCTCGGCGCGGTGCCGCGCATCCCGCAGCCGGTCCAGATACGAGTCGGCCTCGCCGAAGTCCAGCAGGTCGTCCTCCAGGTAGGCGCGCGCCGTCAGCTCGCCGACGGCCTCCAGCTCATCGGGCAGCGCAAGTCTGATCCTCAAGTCCATGGAGGCGAGCATGCCGCACCCCGCTGACAATCGCGCTGTCAGCGGGGTGCGGCATGCTGAAGGGTGACGAGGAAGGGATCAGGGCGCCGCCGTCGGGGCGGGCAACTCCTCCTTCACGCCCGGGTCTCCCGCGTCCGCGGTGTAGTCGGAGGGGCGCGTCTCGTCGATTCCGTCCGGGGCCTTCAGGGCCCGCAGCACGAAGGTGAGTACGACGGCGACCACCGCGTTGAGCACGAAGGCGGTGAGGCCGATGTATCCCATCTGCCCGATGCCCGGGATGATGTCGTTCGAGCCGCCGAAGTGCTTCTGGACCGGCGAGGAGACGTTGTAGGCCGTGATCGTGCCGTAGAGCATGCCGACCGCCCAGCCGGCGAGCAGTGCCCAGCGGTGGAACCAGCGCGTGAACAGGCCGCCGACCAGGGACGGGAACGTCTGGAGGATCCAGATCCCGCCCAGCAGCTGGAAGTTGATCGCGACCGTCTTGTCCATGCCCAGCACGAAGACCAGCGCGCCGACCTTCACCAGCAGCGACACGATCTTGGAGACCTTGGTCTCCTGCGCCGGGGTCGCGTCCGGCCGGATGAAGTCCTTGTAGATGTTCCGGGTGAAGAGGTTCGCCGCGGCGATCGACATGATGGCGGCCGGTACGAGCGCGCCGATGCCGATGGCGGCGAAGGCCACGCCCGCGAACCAGTCCGGGAACATGTTCTCGAAGAGCTGCGGAATCGCCAGCTGCCCGTTCTCCACCTTGATCCCGGCCGCGATCGCCATGAAGCCGAGCAGCGCCAGCAGCCCGAGCATCAGCGAGTACAGCGGCAGGATGGTGGTGTTCCGGCGGATCACGTTGCGGCTGCCGCTCGAAAGAGTGGCCGTGATGGAGTGCGGATACATGAAGAGCGCGAGGGCGGAGCCGAACGCCAGAGTGGCGTACGCCCACTGGTTGTTCGGTCCGCTGAACAGTTCGCCCTTCGGCTTCCCCGTGGCCGGGTTGTTCTGCGAGAGCGCCTCGCCCGCCTTGGCGAAGATGTCGTCGAAGCCGCCGAGCTTGACGGGGATGTAGATGATCGCCACCACGATGACGATGTAGATGAGCGTGTCCTTGACGAACGCGATCAGCGCGGGCGCCCGCAGTCCCGACGAGTAGGTGTAGGCGGCCAGCACGGCGAAGGCGATCAGCAGCGGCAGGTCCTTGAGGAACCAGTGCGTCGACTCGCTGCCGCCGACGCCCATGACGTCGAGCACCGCCTGGATGCCCACGAGCTGGAGTGCGATGTAGGGCATCGTCGCGAGGATGCCGGTCACCGCGACCGCGAGCGAGAGCCCCTTGGAGCCGAACCGTCCGCGTACGAAGTCCGAGGTCGTCACGTAGCCGTGGCGGTGCGAGACCGACCACAGCCGGGGCAGGAAGGTGAAGATCAGCGGGTAGACGAGAATGGTGTACGGGACGGCGAAGAAGCCGGCCGCGCCCGCCGCGTAGATCGCCGCCGGAACGGCCACGAAGGTGTACGCGGTGTAGAGGTCACCACCGAGCAGGAACCAGGTGACCCATGTGCCGAAGCTCCGCCCGCCCAGGCCCCATTCGTCGAGGCTGTTGCTGTTCTCCGCCTTGCGCCAGCGGGCGGCGAGGAAGCCCATCGCCGTGACGAGGACGAAGAAGAAGATGAAGACCGCAAGTGCGGTGCCGTTGACTCCACTCATCGGGCATCGCCCTCTCGCTGTGCGCGCCGCTTGGCGTCTTCACGCTTGACGAGCTTGTACGCGGTCATCGTCAGCACGGCGGACAAAGGCACCCAGAGCATCTGGTACCAGTAGAAGAAGGGCAGGCCGATGAAGGTCGGTTCGACGCGGGCGTAGGAGCCCACCCACAGCATGGCGATGAACGGGACGAACAGGCACAGCCCGATGACCACTCGCGTCGGTGTGATGACGGGCGACTCGGTCTCTTGTGATTCGGGTGGCGCTGGCATGCCGGGGCTCCGTCCGTCGGGAATCTCCTGTCGAGATGCGCAGGAAATCTAAACGAGCGGCTCGCTCCCCGTCACTACCTGCACGGATAACGGAACAGCACCTTTTGGCCGTGCGGTAGCGGAAGCCCCCGCATCAGTGAGCCGTCCCGCCAGGAGCGGTCGCAGCCGTTCTGGGGCTTTCGTGGCACTGTCAGCCGTCTTGTCCGTGCCGTGGCCGCTGGAGGTTGGCCACGAACTTGTAGCGGTCGCCCCGGTAGACGGAACGGACCCATTCGACGGGCTCGCCCTCGGTGTCGAGCGAGTGCCGGGAGAGCATCAGCATCGGCAGGCCCACGTCCGTACCCAGCAGCCCGGCTTCGCGCGGCGTGGCGAGTGAGGTCTCGATGGTCTCCTCGGCCTCGGCGAGATGGATGCCGTAGACCTCTGCGAGCGCGGTGTAGAGCGAGGTGTACTTCACCAGGCTGCGGCGCAGCGCGGGGAAGCGCCGCTGCGAGAGGTGCGTCGTCTCTATCGCCATGGGTTCGCCGCTGGCCAGCCGCAGCCGCTCGATGCGCAGCACGCGCCCGCCGGACGCGATGTCCAGGGCGACGGCGAGGCGGTCGTCGGCGGTGACGTAGCCGATGTCCAGCAGCTGTGAGGTGGGTTCGAGGCCCTGGGCGCGCATGTCCTCCGTGTAGGAGGTCAGTTGCAACGCCTGGGAGACCTTGGGCTTGGCGACGAAGGTGCCCTTGCCCTGGATGCGCTCCAGCCGTCCCTCGACGACGAGTTCCTGCAGCGCCTGCCGCACGGTCGTACGCGAGGTGTCGAACTCACTCGCCAGCGTGCGTTCGGGAGGGACGGGCGTGCCGGGCGGCATCGTCTCGGTCATCTCCAGCAAGTGCCGCTTGAGCCGGTAGTACTTGGGCACGCGAGCGGTCCGCGCGCCGCCGTTTCCGCTTCCGGACTCCGGCTCTGCCGCGGCTGTGACCGCGCCCCCGTCCGTGCTCATGGCTCGCCTTCCCGTCTCTCCTCGTACTGCCGTCACCGGCTTGCTCCGTGTACGCGGCTCGTGCTCAACGCCCCGTTCCCGGCACCGTTTCGGGCGCAGGCCCGGAAGGCTCGGCGGGTGCCCTTCCGGCTCCCGGCCTGGACTCCGGTTCTGCTTCGCGGCTCACATCGTGGCACGGAGGCGGGTGTACAGGACTCTCCCGCCCAGATGTCGTTCCGATAACGGAACCTGCGGCGGGCTTTCTGCACCGTTGACACCCCAATAGGTCTAGGCCAAGCTGCGGACTGGTCTAAACCATTAAGCCACATCGGTGCGTTGGGGAGGGTGCTGTGAAGCGAAGACTCTTGGTCGCGGCGGGGATCGCGGCTGCGATGACGGGTGTTGCCGCATGCGGATCCGGCGGCGAGTCCAACTCTGGTGCGGACGGCTTCAAGGGACAGACCCTCACTTTGTGGGCGATGGACGGCTCGACGCCCAAGCAGTGGGAGAAGGATGTAAGGGCGGCATTCGAGAAGAAGACGGGCGCCAAGCTGAAGCTCGAAGTCCAGCAATGGAACGGCATCCAGCAGAAGATCACCACTGCCCTCTCCGAATCGGACCCGCCGGACGTCATCGAGGTCGGGAACACCCAGACGCCCGCCTACGCGAAGACGGGCGGCCTCGCGGAACTCGGCGATCTGAAGAAGAGCATCGGCGCGGACTGGACGAAGTCCGTCAACGAGTCGGCCGTATACGGCGGAAAGCAGTACGCGGCCCCCTGGTACACGGTCAACCGCACCGTCATCTACAACAAGAAGATCTGGGCGGAGGCCGGGATCAAGAAGACCCCGAAGACCCGCGCCGACTTCTTCGAAGCCCTCGACACGATCGAGAAGAAGACCGACGCCGAGCCGATCTATCTGCCCGGCCAGAACTGGTACTTCTTCGACGGCCTCCTCATCGGCAAGGACGCCGGCCTGGTCAAGAAGCGGGGCGGCAAGTGGGTCTCCAACCTCGCGGATCCCGATGTGGGCGAGGCCATGAAGATCTACGCCAAGTACGCGTCGTACTCCGAGGCCCCCCAGGACAAGGACGAGGCCACCCCGCAGCAGGCGGAGGTCTTCGCCAAGGGCAAGACCGGCGCCTTCATAGGACTGGGCTGGGAGGCGGGGACCGCCGTCGAGGCCAACCCGAAGATCAAGAAGGACATCGGCTACTTCACCATCCCCGGTGAGAGCGCCTCGAAGCCGGAAGGCGTCTTCCTCGGCGGCTCGAACCTGGCCGTCGCCGCGGGCAGCGAGAAGCAGGAACTCGCAAAGGAGTTCCTCAAGATCGCGCTCTCGGACAAGTTCGAGGGCGCGCTCGCCGAGGAGGGCGGTGTGATCCCCAACAAGCCCTCCCTGCAAGGGAAGGTCGAGGGCAACGAGGCCGCGGAGGCCGCCGCCCCCGCCGTGGCTGGAGGAGGACTCACGCCGCTGATCCCGCAGTGGGCCGCCGTGGAGAACCCGCCGAACCCCGTGAAGAGCTATATGACGGCGGTTCTGAAGGGCAAGCCGCACGCCGAGGCCGCCAAGTCGGTCGAGGACGACATCAACAAGCGGCTCTCGCAGAAGCAGTAGCGGCCGCCGACAGCCGCAGGGCCGGCTGCCGGGGCGTGGGCAGTCGCGTTGCCGGAGGGGGCGGCGCGACTGTCCACGCCCCGGCAGCCCGTACGGCGCCACCGCACCCCTGTCCGTCCGGCGGGGCGCAACGGCCGGGCGGCGAACCGCTCTTCGACCACGTGAGCTGGAGCAGAGATGTCAGTGCAGACCCACGAGGCGCCACCGCCGGTGCGAAGCACACCCCGGCAGCCTCATCCTGAGGACGGACCGCGGGGTAAGCCCGACCCGCGCGGCGGCGGACTGCCCTATCTGCTGCTGCTTCCCGCGCTCGCGGCGACCGCCGTCCTCCTCGGCTGGCCGCTGGTGACGAACGGCCTGCTGTCCTTCCAGAACCTCAACATGGCGCAGCTGATCCAGCACGTCACCGAGTGGACCGGTACGGACAACTACCGGGACACGCTGGGCAGTGAGGACTTCTGGCGGGTCACCCTGAGGTCGGTCCTCTTCACCGTCGTCAACGTCTTCCTGATCATGCTGTGCGGCACGCTGACCGGTCTGCTGCTCGCCCGGCTCGGTTCCCGCATGCGGCTGCTGCTGTCCGTGGGGCTCGTACTCGCCTGGGCGATGCCCGTCATCGCGGGGACCACCGTCTACCAATGGCTGTTCGCCCAGCGCTTCGGCGTCGTCAACTGGGTCCTGGACGCAGCCGGTTTCCACTCCATGGCCGACTACAACTGGACGGGCGGGCAGCTGTCGACGTTCTTCGTCATCTCGCTGCTCATCGTCTGGACGTCCGTCCCGTTCGTCGCCGTCAACCTCTACGCGGCGACCACGACCATCCCCCGCGAGCTGTACGAAGCGGCAGCACTGGACGGGGCGAGCGCCCGGCAGAGCTTCATGACCGTCACGCTGCCCTTCCTCAAGCCGTTCCTCCTGGTCACGACGTTCCTCGAAGTCATCTGGATCTTCAAGGCGTTCCCGCACATCTTCGCGATCAACGAGGGCGGCCCGGACCGTCTCACCGAGACCCTCCCCGTCTACGCCTTCGTCGAGGGCGTCGGCAACCAGCACTACGGCATGGGGGCCGCCATCTCCGTGCTCACGATCCTGATCCTGCTGGCGCTGATGTCGTACCACCTGCGTCTGGCCATGAGGCAAGAGGAGGACGAGCTGTGAGCCGAACGGTGAAAGGCCGGCTGTTCACACGGCTTTGGCCCAACGCGACGGCGCTCCTGCTCTTCACGGGATTCGTCTTCCCGGTCTACTGGATGTTCAGCACGGCACTGAAGCCCGACAGCGACATCATCAGCGAGGAACCGGTCTGGTTCCCCTCCAGCCCCACGTTCGAGCACTTCGCCACGGTCGTACGGGCCGAGAACTTCTGGTCGCTCGTGCGCAATTCGGTGACCGTCACGCTTCTCGCGGTCGGACTGTCGCTGCTCATCGCGCTCTTCGCGGCGTTCGCCCTCGCGAGGATGCGGTTCAGGGGGCGGAGGAGCGTTGTCCTGACCTTCATGGTCGCGCAGATGGCGCCGTGGGAGGTCATGGTCATCGCGATCTACATGACCGTGCGGGACGCCGACATGCTCAACAGCCTCGTGCCGCTCACGCTCTTCTACACGGTCATGGTGCTGCCGCTGACGATCCTCACACTGCGCAGCTACGTCGCCGCCGTGCCGAAGGAGCTGGAGGAGTCGGCGATGGTGGACGGCTGCGGCCGGACCCAGGCGTTCCGCAAGGTGATCTTTCCGCTGCTCGCCCCCGGCCTCATGGCGACCTCGCTGTTCGGATTCATCACCGCGTGGAACGAGTTCCCGATGGTGCTCATCCTGAACAAGGACCCGCACGCCCAGACGCTGCCCCTGTGGCTCTCCCGGTTCCAGACCGCTTTCGGGGACGACTGGGGAGCGACCATGGCCGCCGCCTCGCTCTTCGCACTGCCGATCCTGCTGCTCTTCCTCTACCTGCAGCGCAAGGCGGTAGGCGGACTCACAGCCGGGGCGGTGAAGGGATAGGCACGCCTCCACCCGCTCCCACCCGCCCGCCTTCTCCCAGCGAGAGGCCATCAGTGAAGGGACAATGCGCCACATGACCACGCTCGCAACCGACACCGAGAGCCTCACCCGGGACGCCCTCGCCGTGCTGCAGCCCGGATTCACGGGCACCAGTGCGCCCGACTGGCTGCTGCGGCAGCTCGGCGAAGGTCTCACAGCCGTCGGTCTGTTCGGCCGCAACATCGCCTCCTCCGAGCAGCTGGCCGCCCTCACCGAACAGCTGCGCGGCGTACGGCCCGAGGTGCTGGTGGCCATCGACGAGGAGGGCGGGGACGTGACCCGGCTGGAGGCCCGTACGGGGTCCTCCTTCCCCGGCAACCTCGCCCTCGGCCACGTCGACGACCCGGACCTCACCAGGGCAGTCGCGCACGAACTGGGCCGCCGGCTCGCCGCCTGCGGCGTCAACCTCAACTGGGCGCCCTCCGCCGACGTCAACTCCAACCCGGACAACCCCGTCATCGGCGTGCGCTCCTTCGGCGACGACCCCCGGCTGGTCGCCCGGCACACCGTCGCCTACATCGAAGGGCTGCAGCAGGCGGGCGTCGCCGCGTGCGTCAAGCACTTCCCCGGGCACGGCGACACCGCCGTCGACTCCCACCACGCGATGCCCCGGATCGACGCCGACATGAACACGCTCCACGAGCGCGAACTCGTCCCCTTCCGGGCCGCGATCGCCGCGGGCAGCAAGGGCGTGATGAGCGCACACATCCTGCTGCCCGCTCTCGACGCCACCCTGCCCGGCACGCTCAGCCCCGCGGCCCTCACCGGCCTCCTCCGCGCGCCGGTCGAGGAAGGCGGCCTCGGCTACAGCGGCCTGATCGTCACGGACGGAATGGAGATGCAGGCCATCACCGGCACGTACGGCCTCGAGCGGGGCAGCGTCCTCGCCCTCGCCGCGGGCGCCGACGCCGTGTGCGTCGGCGGGGGACTGGCCGACGAGGAG
>NZ_JACBXA010000114.1 GCF_013870515.1 Streptomyces albidus (ex Kaewkla and Franco 2022)
AGCCTGCGCGGGCCGGGGAAGATGCGGAAGATCAGATCGCGGAAGAGCCGGTCGGAGCGGGTGCGGACCCAGTTGCGCTCGATCTGCGGACGTACGGACTCGATGAGCCGGTCGTACTGCACCCCGGAGGGGCATGCGGTCACACACGCCATGCAGCCCAGGCAGTTGTCGAAGTGACCCACCGCTGCGGAGTCCAGCGGGGCTTCGCCCTCGCTGATCAGCTTGATCTGGTAGATGCGTCCGCGCGGCGAGTTCATCTCCTCGCCGGTGACGGCGTACGTGGGGCAGGCGGGCAGGCAGAAGCCGCAGTGCACGCAGTCGGAGAGAAGTTCCGGGGACGGCGGGTGGTGCGCGTCGAAGGCTCCGGACGGGGTGGCCGGTGCGTCGTGCGATCCACCGTGCGGCGAGGTCATGCGGCACTCCCTATGGGTGGGCCTTGTACGGGTTGTCGAACGAAACGAGATGACGGAGACAAGAAGAAGAGGGGAGAGACGAGGGGGCGGATGAGGGACGGGATGGGGATGCGCAAAGTGAGGGGACGGGGGTGCGGTTGGGGACGCGGTGTCAGAACCAGGGCGCGAAGCGGCCCGGTGCACAGCGGTCGTCGGGATCGAACTGCTGCTTGAGGGAGCGCAACAGGGGGGTGGTGGCGGGAGCGGGCCCCCAGGATTCGGCCCGGGCGTCCACGCCTTCGCGGCGCCGGCGGAGGGTGACCGAGCCGTCGCTCTCGTGGACGGCCTGGCGCCAGGCCGTGAGAGCTGCCGCGTGCCCCTCGGCTTCTCCCCCGCGGAGCACCACGGTGTGCAGGCCCTGAGCGATGCCGCTGACGATTGCCGCCCGCACACCGCTGCCCTCGGCCAGCTCCTGCAACTTCGCGTGCAGAGCGGGCAGTCGGGCCGGGCGCGTGGCCGCACGGAGGACGGTGTCGCCCTCCTCACCGGCGATCTTGGCAGCATGGGCTTCCCAGGCCGGCTCCTCCTCGTCCGCGTCCAGCACGCGGGCGCCTGCCAGTTCGGGGAGTTCGGCACCGAGCCGTCCGCGTGCCGCCGTGCTGTCCTCGGTGCCGTGGAAGCGGATCAGCAGCCGCTCTCCGTCCCACTCCACCGCGACCGGCTCCAGCGGGGAGCGCATCACGGCGCGGGCGGCCGTCAGCGCCTGTCCGGCATCGAGTGCCGCCAGGGCCAGGGTCGTCGTCGACTCGGGCAGGGGATGTACGCGCAGATTGAGCCGGGCCACCATGCCGAAGGCGCCGAACGAGCCCGCCATCAGCTTCGCCAGGTCGTAGCCCGCCACGTTCTTGATGACGTCACCGCCGGTGCGTACGACCGTGCCGTCGGCAAGTACGAGCGTGGCCCCGATGACGAGGTCGCTCAGACCGCCGTACTTCAGCCGTCGGGGCCCCACATCGCCTCCGGCAAGCAGCCCGCCGAGGGTCGCTCCCGCTTTCGCGGTCGGCGCGTCCACCGGCAACCACTGTCCGGCCGGGGCCAGTTGCTCCTGGAGCCGGGCGAGCGGCATTCCGGCCTCCACGCCGACCGTCCAGTCCTCGGCGGCGTGGCTGATGAGCCGGTCGAGGCCGCCGGTCTCCACGACGAGGTCGGTTCTGGTGACGGGCGCTCCCCAGTCGAGTGCCGTACCCGCACCCGTGAACAGCAGCGACTGCTGTTCCGCCGCCGCCGTTTCGAGCGCTGCGGCCGTCTCGGCGAGGCTCGTCGGGCGTACGCGGGACGGGGAGCCGTCGCTGCCGGACCCGGGACCCGGCCGGTTCTCCGGCCCGCCCGGAACATCCTCACGCAGCGCCTGGGACTCCTCGGTCACCTCCGCTCACCACCTTTCGATGACGCCGGCCGCTTCGAGCGGGTGCGGCCGGAAACGGCCGGGCTTCTCACCGCACAGCCGTGGAGTGGGCAGGACCTTGCCGGGGTTGGCGAGTTGGGCGGGGTCGAAGGACCGGCGCAGCTGCTGCATGACGGCGAGGTCCGTCTCGCCGAACATCTTCGGCATGGAGCACGCCTTGTCGAGGCCGATTCCGTGCTCGCCGCTGAGCGATCCGCCCAGCTCCACGCACATCTCGGCGATGCGGCCCGACAGTTCCTCGGCCCTCTCCGCCTCACCCGCCTGCTCGTCGAAGAGCACCAGGGGGTGGAGGTTACCGTCGCCCGCGTGGAAGACGTTGGCCACACGCAGGCCTTCGGTACGCGACATCTCGGCGATGCGGCCGAGCGCCTCGGACAGGCGGGTGCGCGGGACGACGCCGTCCTGGACGAAGTAGTCGGGACTGATGCGTCCGACCGCGGCGAACGCCGCCTTGCGTCCCTGCCAGATGCGTGCGCGTTCCGCCGCGTCGTCGGCTATGCGAATGTTCGTCGTGCCCTTCTCACGGCACAGGGCGACGACCCTCTCGAACTGTTCGTCGCACTCCTCCTCCATGCCGTCGAGTTCGACGACGAGGGCCGCGGTCGCGTCGAGGCTGTATCCGGCGTTCACGGCCGCCTCGCAGGCCTCGATCGCGAGCGAGTCGAGCATCTCCACGGCGGCGGGCACGATCCCCGAGGCCATGATCCCACTGACGGCCTCCCCCGCCGCCTCCACGGTGGAGAAGTCGGCGACCAGGGTGCGTACGGCCTGCGGAATCCGCAGCAGGCGCACGGTGATCTCGGTGGCGATGCCGAGGGTCCCCTCGGAGCCGATGAACAGGCCGCGCAGATCGGGGCCCGCGCTCTCGGGTGCGTCACCGCCGAACGTCACGATCGATCCGTCCGGCAGCACCACGCGCAGGGCGGTCACGTGGTGCACGGTGAAGCCGTACTTGACGCAGTGGGCGCCGCCGGAGTTCTCGGCGACGTTGCCGCCGATCGTGCACACCACCTGGCTGGAGGGATCGGGGGCGTAGTAAAGGCCCTCCGGGGCGGCGATCTTCGAGATCTCGGCGTTGGTCACTCCGGGCTGGAGGACCATGCGCCGGTCGTCGGGGTCGAACTCGACGACCTGTCTCATCCGTGCCAGGGAGATGACCACGCCCTGCGCCACGGGGACGGCGCCCCCAGACAGCCCTGTGCCCGCACCCCGCGCGACGAAGGGAAGCCCCGCCTTCGCGCACAGCGAGACGGCGGCGGCGACCTCTTCGGTGGTACGGGGCAACAGGACCAGGGCGGGGACTTCACGGAAGCCGGTGAGGCCGTCACACTCGTAGGTCCTCAGCTGGAGCGGATCGGTGAGTACGGCGTCCGCTCCGAGCGCGGCTTCGAATTCGTGGCGCAGTGCGGTGTCGATCATGGCACCTTGCCTCCTGACCCGTAGACCCTTCGACAGAGCGACAGTTCAGCGAATTTCCGAAGTTCGGTATTCAAGAACCGCGTCACGGAACCTAGGGGCCTTGTATCTATGGGTCAACCCTTCGTTGCATCTATGTTTCACAACGGGCTTGTACAGGAGTTGTGCAGCCACGAGACGTTCAGAAGCAGAGCGCGCCTACCGGGGCCACTTGAGGCTCTGCTCGTTCGCCTCACGGACTCTGGCCAGCAGTTCCCTCCGGCGTCGTAACTCCTCGTCCTCACCTTCAGGCCCCTCTTCGGCACTCCCGCACCCGCTCCCCTCCGCGCCGCCGCCACCGTCACCGCTCACGAAGCGCCTCCTTCAGCGCACTCGCCAATTTCCTCGCGGTGTGCGGGTTGCAGCGCCCCAGATCCACCAGCGGCGGCAGGTGGTCGCAGCCGAAGGTCACCGTGTCGAGTCCGAGCGACGGCAACAGAATCCCCGCCTCGGTCAGCGCACCCTGCAATTCGTCCCGTGCCGCCTCCGCGTCCTCGATCGCGTCGAGGGGCTGTTCATGCCCGGCAGTTCCCATGTCGTCACACCTCTGTCGTGCTGCTTGCGTCTTACGAGGACGAGCATGAATGCGTGACGGTACGATCACCAGGGGTAACGGTTTTCGGAGCAACGGAACGAAAACGGGGGTCGCGCGTGCCCGCACCGAAGGAGCTGGACCCGTCCTCGTCCCTTGCCGCGCTCTACGGGGCGAAGCTGCGCAAGCTCCGCTCCCGCACCGGCTGGACGCAGCGGGAGCTGGGCGACAAGGTGCCGGTCGCGCACAGCCGCATCGCCCAGTTCGAGCTGGGCAACGAGACGCCGCCCCGGGACGTCTCCGCGAAACTGGACGAACTCCTCGGCGCGGACGGCGACTTGACCGACCTGTGGGAGCACGTCCGGCGAACGCCGTTCCCGGACTGGGCGCGGGCGTTCGTGGCTCGCGAGGCCAAGGCCACCAAGATGCTCAAGTACATGGCGCATGCCGTACCGGGGCTGTTGCAGACGGAGGCCTACGCGCGCGCACTACTGCGCATGAGTCGTCCTCGTGACACCGATGCACAGGTCGAAGAGTTGGTCTATGCCCGGCTCGAACGACAGGCCGTCCTCAGGGGCGGCTCTCCTCCATTGTTGTGGTGCATCTTGGACGAGGCCGTGATCCGACGGCCCGTGGGAGGCGTGGCGGTCATGCACGGCCAGCTGAATCGACTGCTGCACAGTGCAGGGACACCGCACGTCGTGGTGCAACTGCTGCCCTTCGACAAGGGCGAACACCCGGTGATGGGCGGGTCGTTGACACTCCTCAGCTTCGGGAAGGCGCACGACGTCGCCTACACCGAGAGCTCGCACTCCGGGGAATTGCTGGAGCATCCGGAGGAAGTGGCCGAGTACGCACTGGCATACGATCTGCTGCAAGCCAAAGCCCTGCCGCCCGACGAGTCACTGCAAGTGATCCGTTCAGTCGCGAAGGAGTACAGCACATGCACTCCGCACGAACCGGCTTGAGCAACACCACCTGGCACAAGAGCAGTTACAGCAACGGCCAAGGCGGCGACTGCGTCGAGGTCGACGTCGGCCACGACCACAGCGTCCCCGTGCGCGACAGCAAGAGGCCGGCGGGGCCGACCTTGCGCTTCCCCGGCTCCGCATGGGCCGCGTTCATCGGATCCGTGAAACACGCCGGGGCCCCTCACTCCTGAACGCCCGACTGCGGGCGCTCACCGGCTCGTTGAGGACCGCGCCTCAGCCGAGGTCTTCCCCCGCGAGGAACCTCGTCACCGTCCCGGCGAAGAACGAGGGGTCGTTCAGCCACGGAAAGTGCCCGGCTCCGGGCTGGACGGTCAACTGCGCCTCGGGGAACAGCTCCGCGATCTCAGCGGCGACGTGCGGAGGCGGGCCACTGTCGAACTCCGCAGCGAGGACCAGGACTCGGGCGTCCAGGGCTGCGATCGCCTCTCGGGTGGCGCCGGGGTCGAAGACGCTGGATGACCAGTACACCCCGGCGGCCTCCATGTTGCGCTGCTGCGCGCCTGCCGCAGCGTGTTCCTGAGCTGCGGCGTCCCAGCGGCCGTAGATGAGAGGGCGCAGCGCGGCCCAGTCGGCGTCGGTGGCGGTGCCTGCCTGGACGGCGTCGAGGGCCTCACGAGCGGCCTCGAACCACGGCTCGGCCTTGCGCAACTCCAGCGCTTCCCGGCGGTGTTCGTCGGTGACGTCGACGCCGAGCGGGCGTGCGCTTGGAGTGATCAGCGCCAGGGACCGGATGCGCTGCGGGTGCCGTGCCGCGTGAAGGATCGCGAGATCGCCGCCCGCGGAGTGTGTGAGGACGTCGGCGCGCTCCAGGCCGAGGTGTTCACGGAAGGCCTCGACGTCGTCGACCTGCTTGTCGCAGCGGTACGTCTCCGGGTCGGCCGGAGTGGCGGAGTCGCCGGTGCCCCGCAGGTCGAGCAGGGCCAGCTGCCGGTGTCGCGAGAGCCCGCCGAGGTCGCCGAAGTAGGCGGAGGCACGCATGGGCCCGCCGGGCAGACAGAGCAGCGGCTCACCCTCGCCGACGAGGTGGTAGGCGAGCTCGGTTCCGTCGGGTGCAGTGAAGGAGGGCATGGGCGCAATCCTCATGACCCCGGGGGCAGTTCGGCAAACCGTTAAGGGTCCTGCCTGCCCAGGGCGTCGCTTCTCGCTCTACGCACCCGGCTCGACGCGGGCCGCCCGTTCCAGCAGGAGATCCCGCTCGCGGGCGTTGCGTGTGAGGGAAGCCGCCCTCTCGAACTCCGAGCGTGCCTCCTCCGCCCGTCCCGTGCGCTCAAGCAGGTCTCCACGGACGCTCGGCAGCAAGTGGTAGTCCTTCAGGGCCGGTTCGGCCACCAGGGCGTCCACCAGTTCCAGCCCGGCGGCGGGGCCCTCCGCCATGGAGACCGCCACAGCCCGGTTCAGCTCCACCACCGGGGACGGAGTCAGCGACACCAGCCGGCCGTAGAGCAGGGCGATGGCCGCCCAGTCCGTGTCCTCGTAGCGCACCGCCTGCGCATGGCACGCCGCGATCGCAGCCTGTACGGAGTAGGGGCCCCTTCCCGCACGGTGCAGAGCGTCGACGCCGCGGTGGATGAGCATCCTGTTCCACTTGGAGCGGTTCTGGTCGGCGAGCAGCACCGGCTCGCCGTCACGTCCCGTGCGGGTAGGGATGCGAGATGCCTGAAACTCCAACAGCGCGGCGAGGCCGTGCACTTCGGGCTCGTCCGGAATCAGTTCCGCGAGCACGCGGGCCAGCCGGAGCGCGTCCTCGCACAGGGCGGGGCGCACCAGGTCGTCGCCGGCAGTGGCGGAGTAGCCCTCGTTGAAGACGAGGTAGATGACTTCGAGCACCGACGAGAGGCGGTCCGCCCGGTCGTCACCGTGCGGGACCTCGAAGGGGACCCCGGCCTTGGCGAGTGACCGCTTGGCCCGGACGATGCGCTGGGCGACCGTCGGCTCGGAGGTGAGGAAGGCGCGGGCGATCTCCGGTGTCGTCAGGCCGCCCAGCAGCCGCAGGGTGAGCGCGATGCGGCCCTCGGTGGGAAGGACGGGGTGGCAGGCGGTGAAGATCAGCCGCAGCAGGTCGTCGTCGATGTCGTCGGGCTCGCCGAGGACCGCCTCCGGCGGGGAGACGTCCTCAAGGGTCCGGCCCACCTCGGCCAGCTTGCGCTTGTACGTCTCGGTGCGCCGTACGAGGTCGATCGCGCGGTGCTTGGCGGCGGCCGTGAGCCAGGCGCCCGGTCTGTCCGGGACGCCTGACTCCGGCCACTGCTCCAGCGCGGCGACCAGAGCGTCCTGCGCGAGCTCCTCCGCGATGCCCACGTCCCGCACGATGCGGGTGGCACTCGCGATGATCCGCGCGGACTCGATCCTGAAGACCGCTTCGACCGTTTCTGTCACGCTTGCTTCCGCCACGGCCACCCATCAGAGCAGCAGGGCTGTGGCGGAGCAAGCGCGCTCGGCTCAGCCCTCGGCGATCTCACGGAGTTCGATGGTGACGTCCCAGTTGTCCGGGTGGACCTGGAGGAACCGCTTGGCCCATTCCAGGGCCTCGGCCTTGTCCTTCACCTGGGTGATCGCGTAGCCGCCGATGACTTCCTTGCTCTCGGTGAAGGGGCCGTCGGTGTAGCTGAGCTTGCCGCCGGACCAGGTGACCCTGGTGCCCTCGGAGGTGGGGGCGAGACCGGCGGTGTCCAGCATGACTCCGGCCTTGGTGATCTCCTCCAGGAGCGCGCCCATGCGCTCGTCGAATCCGGGGTCGGGGGCCTCGGTGGGGAGGTTCTGCTCGTCGATACGGACCATGGACAGGTAACGCGGCATGGTGACTCCTCGGTAGGGAGGGCGGGGCTTTCCCTGCCTCTCACCCCTGCGTCGAACGGGAGACGGACGGATCGACACATCCCCCGGGAATTCTTCTGAGAATTCTCCTGAGGGGCCAGCCGAGTGGTCGGGGTGCCGGACGGGGAGGCGCACCGATTCCCCTGACGGCCATCAGGTGAGTGAGCCCCGAGGCGGATCTTGACGCAGAGGAGGGGCGTCGCCGCTCCTTCACGTTCCTTCACATGATCACCGGACGGTCACGCGCGTGTTGACCAACTGCCGCCTCGGTCACTGGCGGTTACTCGCCGTCGCGATCGAGCGGAGCGGCGGCCTCCGCAGTCGCCCGGCCAGCATCCGGAGGCATCACATCAGGTAGGGGGCTCTTTTCTCTCACATTCCCTCCCCGGATTCCGCCCACGAGGAGACCGGTACCCCCTAGGCATCCGACGGCGCGGCGAGGTAATTTTCGCCATCAGTCACTGACTGTCGTGATCGAATCGCAGACCGGGTAAGGGTGGTGCGCTGTGCGTGACTACAGCTCTCCACCTCTGGTGGAGCCCCTGAGATCCGGCGGCCTGGCCGACTCGCTCCACGAACTGGCCGCGCGCGAACCGGGGTTGCCGCAGCTGGCCCGCCGTGAGAGCCCCGACGGCAGCAGCGGCCCGTGGCGTGAGGTGACCGCCGCCACCTTCGCCGGCCAAGTGATGGGCCTGGCCAAAGGGTTGCTGGCGGAGGGCGTACGGTTCGGCGACCGCGTCGCAGTGATGACCCGTACGAGATACGAGTGGACGATCATCAGCTACGCGGTCTGGTCGATCGGCGCGCAGGTCGTACCTCTGTATCCGACTTCGTCGCCCGGGCAGTTGCGCTGGGTCCTGGCCGACTCCGAGGCGTGCGCCGTCATCGTCGAGCACGAGGACCACGCGATGACGGTGGGCTCCGTGTGCGACGGGCTCCCCCAGCTGCGGCACATCTGGCAGTTGGACGCGGGCTGCGTGAAGTGGCTGACGGATGCGGGCAGTTCGGTCGAGGACAACCAGGTCCACCGTCACCGCTGGTCGGTCAGGCCGGAGATGACGGCCGCGATCGTCTACACCTCGGGAACGACCGGGCGCCCCCGCGGCTGCGCCATCACCCACTCGAACCTCGCCACCGAGTGCGACATCATCCTCGCCGGCTGGGGGCACCTGATGGGCGAACCGGGCCGGCAGCCCTCCATCCTCGCCTTCCTGCCGGTCGGCCACGTCTACGGGGTGATGGTGACCGTGCTGTGCGTGCGCGGCGGATACCTGCTGGGACACCAGCCCGAGATGACCGTCCGCGAACTGCTGCCGGCCCTCGCCTCGTTCCGGCCCACGTGTCTCTACGCCGTGCCCTATGTCTTCGAGAGGCTCTACGCGAGTGCCCGCATGGAGGCCTCGCGGATCGGACGCCGCGACATGTTCGAGAAAGCCATGGACACCGCCACGCGCTACGCCGAGGCGAACGAGGCTCAGGGGCTGGGTCTGGGGACCGGCCCCTCCACCGGGCTGCGGGCACGGCACGCGGTCTACGACCGGCTCGTCTACAGGCACTTGAGAAGGGTGCTCGGCGGCCGTACCAGAAACGTCGTCTCGGCCGGCTCCACGCTCAGCCGGGATCTGGGCCTGGCGCTCGCGGGTGCGGGCATCACCGTGTACGACGGCTACGGCCTCACGGAGACCACCGGGGCGGTCACGGTGCAGCCGCCGAAGCTGCCTCGTTTCGGCACGGTGGGCCGTCCGCTGCCCGGAGCGTCGGTGCACATCGCGCGCGACGGCGAGGTGTGGGTGCGCGGACCGATGGTCTTTCCCGGCTACACGGGCCTCGCTGAGGCGAGTTCGGATGCCGAGGCCACCGAGGCCGGTGCCGGCGCCGCACAGGGGCAGACGCCGAGGCACGTCGGCGCCGCCCGGCACGCCAACGAGGAGACGCTGACCGACGGCTGGCTCGGCACCGGCGACGTGGGCTACCTGGACGACGGCTATCTGATCATCACGGGACGCAAGAAGGACGTCATCATCACCAGTGGCGGCCGCAGCGTGGCCCCTTTGATGCTGGAGACGCGGCTGCGTTCCCATCCGCTCATCTCCCAGGCCCTGGTGGTCGGCGACAACCGCCCTTTCGTGGGCGCCCTGGTCACCCTGGACCCCGAGGTGCTCGCTCACTGGCGCAAGAGCCAGGAGCAGTTGGGCCTGACCCGTCCCGGCTGCGACAGCTCGCCCTCGGAGGAACTCGAGCGTGAGGTGGGACGAGCGGTGGCGGGGGCCAACACGGCTGTGTCCAAAGCCGAATCGATCCGCGCGTTCCGCATCATTCCGGGCGAATTCAGCATGGAGGACGGGCTGGTGACGCCTTCTTTGAAGCTGCGACGTGATGCCATCACGCGGATGTACGCCGATGAGATCGACGAGCTCTACGCGCGCTGAAAGCCTGCGGAGCGAATCGGCAGATACGACCCGGCAATGTAGCAGCGATGCCCGTTCCGGGACCGGTTCTTGTCAGGTCGAGACGAAGCCTCGACCACATCCTCACACGCACCATTAACGTCCGTCGCACTTCGAAGATGTGTGTGGAGAGGAGGGCGGATGCGGTCCGCCATGGCGTCCGGGCGGGCGATCGGCACTGTGTTGATCGTGCTCGCACTGATGGCAACGCTTGCCGCGTTGCTGCTTCCCATGCAGTGGTTCGAAGGCAACCGCTCCATGGCGCTTGCCCGTTCCGGCTGGCAGGACGACGGACGCGGGACCTGGAAAACAGAATATGGACCGCTCACACCGCTGGACCGTGACTTCCTACGCAAAGTGAGAAGTGCCGGACTGTGGGAACTGCCTGCGGGCCGTTCCGCGCAGGAACGCGGTGGGCGGAAGTCGGTGCGGACTGCGGGCGACCACCTCGTCGACGGACACACGGAGTTGGACCGACGGGCTGTCGATGCCGGCCGGACGATGAACGTTCCGCTGCCCAACCAGCCAACCGGCCCCCAGCAGAAGTGGCTCAACCAGATGGAAGAGGCCCAGGGGGACGAGTTCGACCGGATCATGGTCGACCGGCTGCGAAAGGCACATGGTCTGGTCTTCAACCTCGTAGGCCTTGTACGCGATCAGACCCGCAACTCAATGGTGCGGTCGTTGGCGACCCGGGCCAACGCCGTCGTCCTCGATCACATCACGGTCCTGGAGGACACGGGACTCGTGGATTTCGAGGCGCTGAACGACGTGAAATGAGTGGAGTGAACTCACAATGATGAGACCAAAAGGCCACAAACGGTCACGCACGACGAACAAAACCATAGCAATCGTCGCAGCGCTCGTGATCGGTGGCGGTGGTGCAGCAGCGGTCGCCGCGAGCGCATTCGCCGGATCGGAGGACGACGGCGCCTTGGCGGCGGCCACGATCGACTGCCCTGACGTGTCCCTCGCTCTGAACGAGGTGCCCGAGAAGGTCAAGCAGCCGGTGGGCCAGAAACTTGCGACCCTGGACCAGCAGGTCGCGCAGGCTTACGGGAAGTGGCACACGAAGGAGGTCGAGTCCGAGGAAGCTCTCGCCACGCTGAACCAGCAGCGTACCGAGACGATCCGCGGGATCGGCCAGGACCTCCAGAACGCGGGCGCCCAGGCGCCCTCCGAGATGGAGTCCATGTCCCAGTGCAAGATGAAGCAGGACCCGAACTCGCTGGCCCAGCAGGGCGGCGCGGAAGGCGAGGAGGGCGGTCAGCAGGCGACCGGCCCCGTCGCCGAGGACTTTGTCGACATCACCCAGGTCGAGGCGAACGTCGAGGGCGGTGAGAACCCGACCGCCGGCGAAGGCGGCAGCTTCACCACCGAGTGCGGCAAGAACGACGAACAGCACTTCAACGCCGACAACGTGATCGCTGCTCCCGGCGTCAAGGCGGGTGCCCACCACGTTCACGACTACGTGGGCAACGTCGACACGACCTTCGCGTCCACGGACGAGAGCCTCGCCGCGGCGGACACCACCTGCGCCAAGGGTGACCAGTCCACGCACTACTGGCCCGTGATCCGCAGCCTCGACGGCCAGCAGGACGAGGTGCAGATCGAGGGCAACGAGCGCGGCGGCGACGGTGCCGAGCAGGGCGGCGGTGCCGAGCAGGGCGGCGGCGAAGAAGGCCAGGGCGACGGCGGCTTGGAGGCCCAGTGGGGCGGCGCCGACCAGGGCCAGGACGCCGGTGCCGACCAGGGCGCCGACCAGGGCCAGGACGCCGGAGCTGACCAGGGCGCCGACCAGGGCCAGGAGAACGCCGGCCAGGGTGGCGGTGAGGAAGAGCAGGACGGCATCGACGACGGTGACGGTGGTCAGGCCGACGGCAACATCGGCACGATCCTCCAGCCCGCGAGCGCCACGCTGAAGTTCATCAAGGGCGGCAGCGACGACGTCGTGGCAGCACCGAGGTTCCTGCGCATCATCACCGGTGACGCCAAGTCGTTCACGAACGGCGACGCGAACGCCAACGCCTCCTGGAGCTGTGAGGGCTTCGAGGACAAGGTCCAGCTCAAGGACAAGTACCCGGTCTGCCCCGAGGGTGCGCAGACGATCCGTACCTTCAAGTTCCAGAACTGCTGGGACGGTCAGAACACGGACAGCGGTAACCACCGCGACCACATGTCCTTCCAGGAAGAGGACGGCAGCTGCCCCGACGGCTTCCAGGCGATCCCGCAGCTGACGCACCGGCTGGCCTACGACATTCCGCAGGAGAACCTGCTGAATGCCGACACGCCCTTCGCGGTCGACAGCTTCGAGGAGCAGCTCCACAAGCCGATCACGGACCACGACGACTTCATCAACGTCATGCCTGAGGACCTGATGAACGAGACCGTGGGCTGCGTCAACGACAACAAGAAGTGCTGATCTAGGATCTCCGCCGCGGGGCCCCACACACATCAACCTCCGGCCCCGCGGCGAGGATCCGACCACACGCTTCAACAACCAAGGCGGCCCGGACACAGATCGGAATCTGTGTCCGGGCCGCCTTGGTTTGTGCTGTCAGGCTGTCACGCCGGGGTCCGGGTCGGTTCCGGTGCGAGGGGGGCACCGGGTGGGGGGGAAGTCAGAGGCCGTTGACCCGGGCCTCGCGTGCGACGCCCAGCGGACGGATGCCTGAGGTGACGGCACGCGCCCTGCGTCCTGCCCGGGTGCGCTGCCGCCGGATCTGGCCCAGCAGCCGGCGGCCGCGAAGGGTCATCTCGAGCTCGAAGCGCGTACGGGGATCGCGCAGCGCCGAACCGAAGAGCTTCTCGATCTGGCGCAGCCTGTATCGCACCGTCTGAGGGTGAACCTGAAGCGTCTTGGCCGCCTCAGGGGCTCCCCCGCTCTCCAGCCACGCCAGCAGCGTGACCTCGAGCCGTTCGCTCTGCCGCGGAGTCAGCTCGGCCAGCGGGCCGAGCCAGCGTGAGGAGAGTGCGCAGGCCAGCGACTCGTCCTGCAGCAGCAGAAGCATGGACAGGTGATCGTCGACGAAAAGAACCTTTCCGTCCTGGTTGTTGTTGCCGAGGCCGCCGGGAGGTGCACCCGCCGGCGTCAGCTCCAGCAACCGCCGCGCCCATCGGACCGAAGAGCCGGCCTCGTTGAGCGTGACGATGTGCCCGATCGCAGCAGTACGGCCGCGCAGCACCATCTCAAGTGCTTCGCGGTCGTCCTCGGGATCGGGTATCAGCAGGCACAGCTCACTCTCGACGGGACTGACCAGCGCATTGCCGAGTGCGGCAGCGAGCTGGGGCACCTCGCTCGGTGAAGCGAGAGCTATTGCTCGTACCGATTCGGGCAATGGCCACCTGGCGGCTCGGGCCAGCTCCGTCAGTCGTGATTCCGGGATCTCCTCCTCTCCCATGAGGGCGGTGAACAGCTGTCGACGGGCACGGTCGATGGGAACCGCAGCTGTGACGTTGTCACCCGGTGCTTCGGTTCCCGTGTCCGTATTTCCTGGATTACCGGAATTTTCTGATTCCGGAGCGTGATGCACGAGAGCAGCGTGCAATGCCTGCTCTACTGCCCATTGAGCATCCTCGCGGTCAATTTCCTGCAGAAATGCGGACATTGCCGGTATGCTGCTCTGGAGAGCATCCACCACCTGGTCAGCGATGGCGGGCAACTCTTTTGTCTGAACGCGCGTCCACTCACCACGGGGGCGAGACCGGATGCGGTTGAGAACGTCGCTCATCTCTACCTCGTTCCTGCCGGGTTGGACTTGCCCGAGCACGGGATGGCAAGTCCGCGGAGGTTGCCTCCGAACCGGTATCCCGCGCCGGTTGCGGAGTTGAGGGTCCCCCTGCTTCCCCTGAGTGCGCATCATCGGCATCAGGGGGTTGCGCGGCGATCCCACTGCCAGAATTTGTCACAGAGCGATAAATCCTGTGAAGGTCCCGGGGAGTTCCGAGATGCTGCTGCATCCCGACCACCGCATTTTGGTCGCGCAAAGTAGAGAGCACCACACCAGAACGTCACTGGTGATACCCCGTTCAACTGCTTTGCGGTTTACGGCAGATGCGGGACCGAGGGTCAGGTCGGACTTCGGCGACAGTGCGATCGGAAGATCCCGATGCCCCCAGAACAGATGCGTGTGAAGACTACGGAGCGCCGCTCGGCTCCCGTTACCGCCCGTCGGGGCGGCTTCAGCCCTCGCGAGGGCTTCGTCGACGACCGCAAGATCGAAGCCGAATATTCCAGAAGCAGCAAGAGTGCCCGTTTTGCTCCTCGCGTCACGGCTTTCGTGCTCGTGGCCGGGCTCGCACTCGTTTTCGCAATCAGCAACCGCTCGATGGACCGCGTGTGGGCCTTCATCGACTTCGGGGCCGGGGTCGTCTCCCTGCTCCTGCTCACGTTCACCGTCCTGTGGGGCGTCGCCGCCGCCGACCGGTTCATCCTCGATCCGGGCCACCGGCTGATCGCGCAGGCGATCCACCGCGGCACCTCCTTCGGAGGGATCCTCTTCCTCGGTCTACACATCTGGTCGAAACTTTCACTCGGCTCGACCGACTGGAAGTCGGCAGCCGTGCCGTTCACCGACGGAGCCCAGCCGGTCCTGATCGGCCTGGGCACGATCGCCGCTTATCTCTTCCTGGCCGTACTCGTGACGGGTGCGGTGCGTGGCGCCTTCGCCCGGAACGGACAGTCCCGGTTGTGGCGTGCCCTGCACATGACCGCCTACTTCGCCTGGGGTGCCTCCCTGGTGCACGGGCTGCGTGCCGGCCGCGCGGTGGCCTACTACGTCGACGGTGGATACGCCCTGTGCCTGACCGCCGTCACCGTCGCACTGATGATGCGGCTCGCTCCGCCGCGCGGAGCGAAGCGGAACCCGAGCAAGAAGGAGAAGAAGTGACCTCTGTCGTGCCCACCCCGGTGTCCGCGGCCAGCGCGGATCCGGTCCCCTCCCTAGCTTCGTACGGGCCTCCGCGGCTCTTGGCGGGGCTGGGCACAGGTGCGGGGTGGACCAGGCGGCTCGACCGCGTCGGGCATCTGACCGTTCACGGTCAGATGCCCGAAATGCGGCTGGAGGAAGTGGTCGCCCTCGCCGAGAACATCGATCTGCGCGGACGAGGCGGCGCGGGCTTCCCGTTCGCACGCAAGCTCAACGCCGTGATCGACTCCGCTCGCAGGCGTCAGGACGCACGCACCGCGGTGGTGGTCAACGGCAGCGAGGGCGAGCCGAGCTGCCTCAAGGACACCGCCCTGCTGCTGTTCACGCCGCACCTGGTGCTCGACGGGGCGGCTCTGGTCGCTCGCGCGCTGAGGACGGACGACGTGAGCATCGGCGTCACGCGAGCGGACGTCGAACGCTCGGTGCGCGACGCGGTCGCCGAACGCGGCCCGGGCTCCCCGCGCATCCGCGTCGTACGGATGCCGGAACGCTTCGTCACCGGCGAGTCCTCGGCACTGATCAACGGGGTCAACCAGCTCCCGGTGCTGCCCTCGGGCACGGGAATCCGCTCCAGCGACGCCGGCGTGGCAGGCCTGCCGACGATGCTGTCGAACACCGAGACCTTCGCCCAACTGGCGATCGCCGCCCGTCTCGGCGCCCTGGACTACCGCAACGTGGGCCTGCCCACGGAACCGGGCACGGTCCTGCTGACCGTCTCGGGTGAGCGGGTGGTGGAGACGCCGACCGGCGCCCCGCTGTCGTACATCCTCGGACTGTGCGGCACGGACCCCGGGCAGGGCGTGCTGGTCGGCGGCTACCACGGGCGGTTCCTGGACCGTGACGCCGCCTGGTCGGCCCGCATCTCCCGCGAGTCGCTGGAGGCACTGGGCTCGACGCTCGGCGCGGGCGCGGTGTTGCCGCTGCCCGATTCGACCTGCCCGGTCGAGGAGTCGGTGACGGTCGCACGCTGGCTGGCCAAGGAGTCCGCGGGACAGTGCGGTCCCTGCGTGCTGGGGCTGCCGGCCCTCGCGGACACTCTCGCCTGGGCCGCAGACGGCGGTGGCGAGGAAGCCCTCGAAGCCGTGCAGGCCCGGGCGAACGCGGTGAAGCGGCGCGGAGCCTGCAGCCACCCGGACGGGACGGCCCGTCTGGTCGAGTCCTTGATGGACACCTTCCCGGAGGACCTCGAGGACCACGCGCTCGGCCGTGGATGCGGCAGGCCCGCGGTCGGATGCCTCGCGGTGCCGCCCGACGAGTTCGAGTACACCGGGCGACGCGGCAACCGGGGCGCCCGGGCGGGCGGACCGGGCGGCGCGCCCATGGCCCCGCAGAAATCCAAGCGCCTGGTCGTCGACTGGACGCTGTGCCAGGGGCACGGTCTGTGCGCGGGAGTCGTCCCCGACATGATCGAGCTGGACATCGACGGCTACCCCACCGGTGCGTCGGCGGAGATCCTCCCCCACATGAACAAGCAGGCTCAGCGCGCGGTCCGCCGCTGCCCGGCGCTGGCCCTTCGGATCGTGGAGAAATGAGCGAATGCGCCGTGGACGAAAGCGCCGAACAGGACGCATTTCAGGGCCTGTTCGACGTTCCTGACGAGGCACGTCGAGCGGAATCAGCTGGATTGGCGCGATCTGACAAGAACTCGCCGCCTGCAACACACCTGCACCACACTCACATGCCAGTCACAGTCGAGTACTGAAGGAGCGGTCATGAGGAAGCAGCGTCACGTGGCTCTGATAGGGACCGCGGTCGCCGTCGCGCTTTTCGCGACAGGATGCGGCTCCGAAGGTGGCGAAGCGTCCGGGCAGAAGATCGAGCCGGCGGGCCAGGCTGCGGACGACGGTTACGGCGGCTCGAAGGGCGAGACCGGGGAAGCGTCCGGGAAACGGGACGCTCCGGCACAGACGCTGAAGGTCAAGGCCGACTCCAAGCTCGGTGACATGGTCACCGACTCCAAGGGCTGGACGCTCTACCGGTTCGACGACGACACCGCCTCACCGTCCCAGTCCAACTGCGCCGGTGCCTGCGAGAAGGCGTGGCCGCCCGTGCCGGCCAAGGATGCCGAGGCGAGCAAGGGCATCTCCGAAGCGGAGATCGGCAAGGTCAAGCGCACCGACGGCTCATGGCAGTTGACGCTCGGCGGCTGGCCCGTCTACCGCTACGCGAAGGACGCCAAGCCCGGCGACACCAAGGGCCACGGCGTCAAGAAGATGTGGAACGCACTCGCCCCCGACGGCAACAAGGCCGACCCCGCGAGCATCAAGAAGCTCAAGGCCGTCGACAACCCCGAGCTCGGCAAGATCCTCTCGGACGCGAAGGGCCGCACGCTCTACCGCTTCGACAAGGACTCGGCCTGGCCGATGAAGTCCAACTGCAAGGGCTCCTGCCTCGACACCTGGAAGCCCGCTCAGCCGGTCGACAAGAGCAAGATCGAGGGCGTCGACCCGAAGCTCCTGACCACCTACAAGCGCGCCGACGGAACCGAGCAGCTCACCATCGACTGCTGGCCGCTGTACTGGTTCACCGGCGACAAGGAGCCCGGCGACATCAACGGCCAGGGCAAGGGCGGCGTCTGGCACGCCGCGACCGACAAGGGCAAGAAGGCCGGCGTCGCTCCGTAACCCGCCTGGGCACGCCTCCTCGAAGGAACGCGCCTGACAGCAGAATCGCTTCACCCTCCAGGGCCCGCACTCCCGCGCCCGTTCGCACCGCGTCAGCTTCGCGGGGCGGGCCGCGCCG
>NZ_JACBXA010000115.1 GCF_013870515.1 Streptomyces albidus (ex Kaewkla and Franco 2022)
CCCTCGTCGACGGAGGTCTGGATACGGCCCGGGGTGACGTCGATGATCCGCGCCGACCTCGCCGAGACGGCCGAACGGCTCGGATCCGGCGACCCGCGCCCGCGTCACCGGCGCTACGGCGTCCCAGAACTGGACCGGGTCGCCGACGTGCTGGACGGCAGCGCCGACCGTATCGGCAGGATGCTGACGGCCGAACGCCGTCTCGCCGCCGACGCCTCGCACCAGCTGCGCACTCCGCTGACCGCGCTGTCGATGCGGCTGGAGGAGATCATCGCGACGGCCGACACGGACGACCCGGAGGACCAGGCCACCGTCAAGGAGGAGGCGACGATCGCGCTGGCGCAGGTGGAGCGCCTGACGGACGTCGTGCAGCGCCTCCTCACCAACTCCCGTGACCCCCGCTCCGGTTCGGCCGTCGGCTTCGATCTGGACGAGGTGCTCAAGCAGCAGGTCGAGGAGTGGAAGCCCGCCGTGCGCGGGGCGGGGCGGGCGATCGTCCGCTACGGGAAGCCCGGGATGCGGGCCGTCGGCACACCGGGCGCGGTCGCACAGGTGCTGGCGACGCTCATCGAGAACTCCCTGATGCACGGCGCCGGTACGGTCGCGCTGCGCACCCGCGTCACCGGCAACCAGGTCGTGGTCGAGGCGACGGACGAGGGGCCCGGCGTGGCCGCCGAGCTCGGCTCCCGCGTCTTCGAGAGGACCGTCAGCGGCCACAACTCCACAGGCCTGGGCCTGGCCGTCGCCCGCGACCTGGCGGAGGCGGACGGCGGACGGCTGGAGCTACTTCAGCAACACCCGCCGGTCTTCGCCCTTTTCCTCAGCCGGGAGGCCGTCGCGGGAGGCGGAGCGGCCGAGGACGCGGCCACCTGAGCCGCTCGTGAACACCCAGGTGCGGTAGGTCCAGAAGCGGAAGACGGTGCCGATCCCCAGGCCGATCACGTTCTTCGCGATGTTGTCCGCGAGCGGCGAGGTGAAGCCGAGTCCGTAGTGGGAGACGGCCAGTACGGCGTTCTCGATGACCAGGGCGACGCCGCTGAAGGCGAAGAAGGCGACCGTCTCGCGCCGGATGCGGCGCTTGTCGGTGTGCCGGTACGTCCAGTACCGGTTCCCCAGGTAGTTGGTGCCGATGGCGACGACCTGGGAGATGACACCGGAGCGGATCGGAGCCAACTGCAGTGTGTGGATGCACAGGTTGAAGACGGCCACGTTGACCAGGAATCCGACCGCACCGACAGCACCGAACTTCGCGACTTCACGAGCGAGCCGCTCGAGCCGAGTGCGCAGTCGTTTCAGTCTGCGGCCTGCGCCCCATTCACCCATGATCTCGCCGAGCCCCGTTCCGGTCGTGGTCGTCCGTCCCCCGCGCAATGCTAACCAGCGGGCCCGGCTCGCGCAGGGCGGTCACCCTCGCTCCGTGGCGCGTGCTGCAACCGGAGTACGCCCGTACGGCGCTGCCAAGAGGGTTCCGGCGGCCGCCCGCAGCCGGCTACTCGCCGTCGTGACCGCGCGAGCCGCGGCGCAACTCCATGACGGTGGCGGCCGCCTCCAGCCAGCGGGCCACGGTCTCCTCGCCGTCCACTTCGTCGTCCTTGACGACGGACGCGGCGGTGGCGAGCCACTCCTTGGCGGGGCCCGCCGCACAGCCCGGCAGCGGTTCGGGAAGCTCAGCGGCCGCCGCGATGCCGCCGCGCCTGACGACCTCTCCGAGGTACGCCATGCCGCGCGGATAGACGTGATGGTCCTCGGCGGCGAGCGCGGCGGCCACGGCACCGTCGCCGAAGAGCGCCGTGCGGTGCCGGCCGCCGAGGGTGAGCCCGTAACGCAGGAGCAGAGGGATGTCGAGGGCGCGCAGCTCCTCGTCGGTGGTGCGTGCGCCGGCGGCGCCGTTCTCTTCAGTCACGACTGGTCTCACTTCTGCACGGTCACGTCGAAGGTCACCTCGGTGACCTCGTGGTCTGCGTCGGTCTGCTCGCTGGAGGTGCCGCACCGGAAGCAGTGGCGCAGCTTCACGCTCGTACGGCCGGTGCCCTCCGCGCGGAACTGCAGATACCGGGTGCCTCCGGAACCGACGCTCTCCGGGTCGGAGCCCTTGAAGCGCTTGCCCGTCTGCTTGACGACGCCGGAGGCGGGCGCGGGCTTCTCGACGACCCAGGCGTACCCGGTGCTCGGATTCTCCTTGAGCTTCAGCTCGAAGCGCTCGCCGGGCGCCGTCCGGATGCGGGTGTGGTCCTTGTCGTAAGCCCGCACGGGAGCGGGATCGGACGTGCCTCCGCCGCCCCCGCCGCTCTTGCCGGGGGTGTCGCCGCCGTGCTCGCCGCCGCAGCCCGACAGGGTGGCGGCGGCGAGTGCCGCGAGGACGACGAGAACGCTCTTGGCTCGCATACGGGCCGCCTTACTCGGAGGGAACGGGTGCGCCGCTCACTCCGGGAGCCGCACGGAGGTGGGCGTGGGCAGCCTGTCGTCGGACGCTCCGGCCATGTTGCCGTTGATGAAGTCGTCCTCGCTGACCCAGGTGGTGAAGCCCCAGGGGTTGTAGATCTGGAGCCTGTCGCCCTCCTGGCCGATGATCATCATCTGGTGGCCGCTGTCCTCGCCCCGGACGCTCACCGGGACGGGCCTGCCCGCGTTGACGGAGTCGCGGATCTCGGGCAGGGCGTCCTCACGGTCCCCGGAGTCATCGAGCTCGCGGTTCTCGTAGTCGCTGCCCGTGTGCTCGCCGATCTCGTCGTCGGCGATCTCCTCGCTCTCGTCGTCGGTCATGCCCTCCTGGTCCTTGTCGTCCCGCACGTCGTAGACCCGGGTCTCCTCGTCCCGCATGCGCTCCTCGAACGCCGCGGGATTGTCGTACTCCGGGTCTCCGGGGTGACCGCCGGTGGTCAGCTCCAGGGCGTAGAGCGGATCGGTGGCGGCGTGGGCGGTGACGGTCGACATCGCGACGCAGGTGGGGCCTTCCTGCTCCCAGCGCTGCGGGCCGAAGGAGACGTCGGCATCCTGGTTGCCGTACGCCTTGGAGTCCTCGGGGCGGCTGGCTATCGGCGTCAGGTGCTGCTGGAGCCATGCCGGGTCGTCGCCGTGGGGGTGGATCTGGTCGCGGAAGTCCTGGATGTGGTCCAGGTCGTAGCCGGAGGCGAGCGCCTTCATCAGGTACGCGCGCTCCTCGGGCGACTTGGCGCCGTCCAGCATCCCGTCGAAGGCCTTGCGGTCCGACTCGCTCATCTCGTCCAGCCGCGTGCCGGAGCGGCGGAGGTCGTTGGCGGTGAGGATCTCGTTCGCGTCGCGGTCGCCTCCGTGCGCCGCGGCGTCGGCGAGGGTGATGCGGTCGGCGGCGGACAGATGGTCCGAGTCGAGCTTTCCGGCGCGTGCTTCGGAGGTGAGCTTGTCCAGCTCGCGGGCGGCACGCTCACCGGCGTCCTCGGCCCGCTCGACCGCGGTGCGCAGCATCCGGACGCCCTCCTGCGCGGCGGCCTTCGCCTTGGCCGCCTCGTCGTCCGAGGCGAAGGCGGGGTTGTCGCCGAGGTAGCCGCGGGCGGCGTGCAGGGCGTCCATGCCGCGGCTGTGCGAACCCTTCGCGTCCTGGATGCCGGTGGAGAGCATCTGGAGCTCGCGGCCGGCCTTGGCGAACTTCTCGGCCATCTGGTCGGCGCTGTAGGCGGCCGCGTCGGTGACGTCGCTCGCCTTGCTGCCCGCCTCCCCGACCCAGACGGCGGGCAGCCCGGCACGGGCCACCGCCTTGACGTCTCCGTGCACGGTGCTGACGTACGAGGAGGCGTTGGCGTAGTCGCGTGCCTTGCCGGCGATGTGGCCCGGGTCGCCCTTGGGCTCGGCGAAGCCGAGGGCGTCCTCGATCTTGTTCGCGAGCTGGAGCTTTGCCAGCTCTCCGGTGAATCCGCCCCACAGCGGGCCGGAGTCGATGTCGCCCAGCAGGTCGTCGAGTTCCTTCTTGCGGTCGCGCCCGAGGGAGGTCATCGAGGTCCTCCCTTGGAGGGGGACTCGATGGAGCGGAAGCCCTCGCCCTCGCGTACGTCCTCGGCGCGGGTGGTGGCGACGCCGTCGCCGATCTTCCTGTGGAGTTCGCGGAGCGCCTCGGCCAGTACGCCGACCTCTTCGTTCCAGGCGTTGGAGAAGGACGGGAACGCCGTGTCCGCTCCGTACTCACCGAACTTCTCGTCACCGAAGATGTTCGTGATGGCGTAGATCTGGCTCGCCGGCCCGGCGCCCAGAAGCCTGCCGACGGAGTCGAGATCGTCGGCCGCGTTCTTCAGGCGGGTTCCCTGACTGAGGGTTCCGGCTCCGTCCAGGCCGAGGTCGCCCTTGCCCGCTCCCATGTGCATTCCCCCGTCAACCCGATACGTCAGGTACTCATCAAACCGCGCGCACTATACCGGCCACCCACCGCGCTTCGGGTGGTGATGGTGTGCGGATACGCTGAGCCTGTGACGTTCCCGGTTCTCGGCATGGTCGGTGGTGGCCAGCTCGCCCGTATGACCCACGAGGCGGGCATCCCCCTCGGCATCAGATTCAGGCTCCTCTCGGACACCCCTCAGGACTCCGCGGCGCTCGTCGCGCCGGACGTCGTGGTGGGCGACCATCGCGATCTCGGCACGCTGCGTGACTTCGCCCGCGGGTGCGACGTGATCACGTTCGACCACGAACACGTCCCCACCGAGCATCTGCGCGCGCTGGAAGCCGAGGGCGTTCCCGTACGGCCGGGGCCCGACGCGCTGATGCACGCTCAGGACAAGGGCGTCATGCGCGCCCGGCTCGACAGCCTCGGAGTGCCCTGCCCGCAGCACCGCATCGTGCGCGACCCCGCGGACGTGGCCGCCTTCGCCTCCGAGGTGTCCGGCGCGCTCACACAGGCGGACGGCGGGGCGGGATTCCCCGTCCCGGTCGTGCTGAAGACGGTCCGCGGCGGCTACGACGGCAAGGGCGTCTGGGTCGTGCGCAACACCGCCGAGGCGGCAGAGCCGTTCAGGGCGGGCGTGCCCGTGCTGGCGGAGGAGAAGGTCGACTTCGCAAGGGAGCTGGCGGCGAACGTGGTGCGCTCGCCGCATGGCCAGGCCGTCGCGTATCCGGTCGTCGAGTCGATCCAGGTCGACGGCGTCTGCGACACCGTCATCGCCCCGGCGCCCGGCCTGCCCGGCCACGAGGCGGTGCAGGCACAGGAGTTGGCGCTGCGGATCGCGCAGGAGCTGGACGTCGTCGGCCACTTGGCCGTGGAGCTCTTCGAGACCCGCGACGGACGGGTGCTGGTGAACGAGCTGGCGATGCGCCCGCACAACTCCGGCCACTGGACCCAGGACGGGGCGGTGACCTCGCAGTTCGCCAACCACGTGCGCGCCGTCCTCGACCTCCCGCTCGGCGATCCGCGTCCCCGTGCGAAGTGGACGGTGATGGCGAACGTCCTCGGCGGCGACTACCCGGACATGTACTCCGCGTACCTGCACTGCATGGCACGCGACCCGCAGCTGAAGATCCACATGTACGGCAAGGACGTGAAGCCCGGACGCAAGATCGGCCACGTCAACACCTACGGCGACGACCTGGCCGACGTGCGCGAACGCGCCGCCCACGCCGCCGGATACCTGCGAGGGACGATCACCGAATGACGACTGACACCCCGCTCGTCGGTCTCGTGATGGGCTCCGACTCGGACTGGCCCGTCATGGAGGAGGCGGCGAAGGCCCTGGAGGAGTTCGAGATCCCCTACGAGGCCGATGTCGTCTCCGCACACCGCATGCCGCACGAGATGGCCGCCTACGGCGAGGAGGCCGCCGGACGCGGGCTGCGCACGATCATCGCGGGCGCCGGCGGCGCCGCCCATCTCCCGGGCATGCTCGCCGCGTTGACGCCTCTCCCGGTGATCGGCGTACCGGTGCCGCTGAAGTACCTGGACGGCATGGACTCGCTCCTCTCCATCGTGCAGATGCCCGCGGGGGTGCCCGTCGCGACGGTCTCCGTCGGCGGCGCACGCAACGCGGGCCTGCTGGCCGTGCGGATGCTCGCGGCCCACGACGCCGAACTGCAGGAGCGCATGCGGCGGTTCCAGGACGGGCTGAACGACGAGGCCAAGGAGAAGGGCCGGAAGCTGCGCAGCAAGGTCGCCGCAGGCCGGAGCGGCTTCGGCTTCGGGGGCAACTGATGTCCGTGACAGCCGAAGCAGCCGCGCTGCTCGTACGGGCGCGTGAACTCCTCGCCGACAACCCCGTGTTGGACGGACACAACGACCTGCCCTGGGCGCTGCGCGAGCAGGTCTCCTACGACCTCGACCTGAGGGACATCGCACGGGACCAGTCGGCCCATCTGCACACCGACATCCCCAGGCTGCGCGCCGGCGGCGTCGGCGGGCAGTTCTGGTCGGTGTACGTGCGCACGGACCTGACGGGCGACAGCGCGGTCAGCGCCTGCCTGGAACAGATCGACGTCGTACGGCAGTTGGCCGCCCGCTACCCGGACGACCTGCGGCTCGTCCGGACCGCCGACGAGCTGCAGGACGCCAGGGCCGAGGGCCGCATCGCCTCGCTGATGGGCGCCGAAGGCGGCCACTCCGTCAACAACTCCCTCGCGACGCTGCGTGCGCTGTACGAGCTGGGCGTGCGCTACATGACGCTCACGCACAACGACAACATCGACTGGGCGGACTCGGCCACGGACGAGCCGCGCCACGGCGGTCTCACGCGCTTCGGCGAGGAGGTCGTGCGTGAGATGAACCGGCTCGGCATGCTCGTCGACCTCTCGCACGTCGCCCCCTCGACCATGCGGGACGCCCTGCGGGTGAGCGAGGCGCCGGTGCTCTTCTCGCACTCCTCGGCGCGCGCCGTGTGCGATCACCCCCGCAACATCCCGGACGACGTGCTGGAGTCGCTGTCCGGCAACGGCGGCGTGGCCATGGCGACGTTCGTGCCGAAGTTCGTCCTGCCGGCGGCCGTCGTCTGGACGGAGGCCGCCGACGAGAACATGCGCGCGCACGGGCTGCACCCCTTGGACGGCAGCGAGGAGGGGATGCGGGTCCAGCAGGCGTACGAGCGGGACCACCCCCGGCCCGTCGCCGACGCCTCCACCGTCGCCGACCACCTCGACCACATGCGTGAGGTGGCAGGCATCGACCACATCGGCATCGGCGGCGACTTCGACGGCACGGCGTTCGTCCCCGCGCAACTGGAGGACGTCGCGGGATACCCGAACCTCATCGCGGAACTGCTGGGACGCCACTGGTCGGAGGCGGATCTGGCCAAGCTGACGTGGCACAACGCGGTACGGGTGCTGCGGGACGCGGAAGCGGTCTCCGGTGAACTACGCGGACGGCGCGGCCCGTCCATCGCGACGATCGGTCAACTGGACGGCTGACACCGGGTGGTTGAGGCCGGCGCCCAGGATCGGACGAGGCGCCGGTCAGCTGCCGGGAGCCGCCAGCTCCGCCCAGACGGTCTTGCCCAGACCCTCCGGGTTGCGCACCACGCCCCAGTCCAGGCAGAGCCGCTGGACGATGAACATGCCGTGGCCGCCGGGGCGTCCGGCGCGGTGCGGGTTGCGGGGGGACGGTGAGCCGCTGCCCTGGTCGACGATCTCCAGGCGCAGCACCTTGGTGCCGCTTCCGACACGCAACTCCTCGGGCCCGTCCGCATGCAGGCACGCGTTCGTCACCAACTCCGAGACGACCAGCAGGACGTCCTCGGCGGCGGCCCGCTGGTCACCGGTGGCGGCGGGCAGCCAGCCCCAGTCCTGAAGGGCCTGGCGGACGAAGTCACGGGCGCGGGGGACGGCACCGCTGACTCCGACCAGGCGCAGCCTGCGCACCTGGCGCATCGGATGTCCCTTCCCGCTCTCTCCATGCGCGGCGCGAGGGGCCTCATCCGTGGGCCCCGGCTGCTCGCTCTGATTCGGCTCGTCGCTCTGACCGGGCTGCTCCGCGCGGCCCGGCTGCTCGGTCCGGCCGGCCTGTGCGGACGGTGCCACCTGAGGCGTCCGACCGGCTTGAGAGACCTGTTCGACCTGACCCTCGGCACTGCCCGACGTACCCGGCCGGCCTGCCGCGCCGGGCGTGCTTCCAGGCGTGCTCGAGGAGCCGGACAAGCCGGTGAAGGCCCCCGCCCCGGCTGTTCCGGCACCGGGCGAGGCTGCTGTCGTCGCGGCGCCCTCGGGCTCCGGACCGCAGTCGCCGCTCGCCGGAAACGGCCCGGTGGTGCTCATCAGTGGTTCACCTCACCGATCACCGATAGTGCCTCTCGTCACCGCGTGCCGGGTCAGCGAGCAGCATCGCGAGTGTCTGACTGTCCATCTGACTGACTCCGGGGATCTCCTGCCCTACGGGACCGTGAGAACACCCACTGAATCGGACGGACTGATGTGACGCGCGCAACTTCGTCTTGATCCGCCGGACACAATCGATGCCTTCAGCATCAGGCCTCCGCCACGTGCGCCAGTGCCGCGCCGAGATCGTCGTGCACGGTGAACACCGCTCCGGCGCCCGTGATCTCGAAGACCCGGGCGACCACCGGCAGCATTCCCGCCAGGTGAACGCCTCCCCCGGCGGCCTCGGCCTTCAGCCTGGCCCCGAGCAGCACGTTCAGTCCGGTCGAGTCGCAGAACTGCAGCTGAGCGCAGTCGACGACCAGGCGGCTGTAACCGTCGGCGAGAGCTTGCTCCAGCGGCTCAGTGAGCACATCCGCTGTGTGGTGATCGAGCTCACCCTCTGGGGTCACGACGGCACTGCTGCCCTGGTGTCGTACGTCGACCGTCAGTCGACCCCGGCTCGTGCTGCCGGGCATCCCGCGGTCCATGCACACCCCTTTTGATCGCCATAGCGCCGTCTCTTCTGCCCCCGTGAAACCATCCGAACCCTACGCCTTCACGGGCAGGACCGGTAGCTGAACAACCCACACATTGGGGCAAATTCGAACATTTAGCACTTGCCATACGCGTACGCGAGCGGGTAGGCGTATAGGAATACAGAAACACGTCGGCTTTGGAGGCGCCGCACCTTCGTAGTGCACCTCACGGCTTCGGCAGCCATATGCCGAGAATGATGGAGGACAACCGCCATGTCACCCAGGCTCGACCCAGGGATACCGGACACTGCCGCCGCCCCGGTCGTTCCGGAGCAGTTCAGCCCGGAACAGGTGCCGGAATCCACGAGTCCGGAAGCTGTCGAGGAGATCCTCGACCAGCTCGAAATGCCGGAGATCCCGCCCTACGACGAGGTGGGCCCGGTAGATGCGCGGGCCATGTCCAAGACCCTCTTCAAGCGTCTGGAGACGCTGGACGAGGGCACCCACGAATTCTCGTACGTGCGCAACACCCTGGTCGAACTCAACCTGGCACTGGTCAAGTTCGCCGCCTCCCGCTTCCGCTCGCGCAGCGAGCCGATGGAGGACATCGTCCAGGTCGGCACCATCGGCCTCATCAAGGCGATCGACCGCTTCGACCTCGACCGCGGCGTGGAGTTCCCGACCTTCGCCATGCCGACGATCATCGGCGAGATCAAGCGCTTCTTCCGTGACACCTCCTGGTCCGTCCGCGTGCCGCGCCGCCTCCAGGAGCTGCGCCTGGACCTGGCCAAGGCCGGCGACGAGCTCGCCCAGAGCCTCGACCGCGCACCCACGATGGAGGAGCTCGCCGAGAGGCTCAGCATCTCCATCGAAGAGGTCGTCGAGGGCATGGCGGCGAGCAACGCCTACACCGCCAGCTCCCTGGACGCGCAGCCCGAGGAGGACGACACCGAGGGCGCCCTCGCGGACCGCATCGGCTACGAGGACAACGGCCTGGAGGGCATCGAGTACGTCGAGTCCCTCAAGCCGCTGATCGCCGAACTCCCTTCGCGCGACCGGACGATCCTCTCGCTGCGCTTCGTCGCGAACATGACCCAGAGCGAGATCGGCGAGGAGCTCGGCATCTCCCAGATGCACGTCTCGCGCCTTCTGTCGCGGACGCTGAACAAGCTGCGCAAGGGTCTGATGATCGAGGAGTGACACCCCGCTCCGCCCAGTGAGCCTTGGTGGGCCGTTCCGGTCGAGGAGTACCGGAGCGGCCCACTGCGTTGTGTGCGGACAGGACGGACGGGCACCCCGCCCTCCCCGCTTCACCGCACAGACAGGAGCGATGCCATGACGGACACGGACAGCGACGGCTCGGTGGTCATCAGCCCGACCGGCTGGGTCGCCGCGCAGGCCGAGTTGTACGAGGAGTCGGGCGGCACCAAGGGCACCGAGGTGATGGGCGCACCCTGCCTGCTGCTCGACTACCGCGGCAGGCGCAGCGGCACCTGGCGGCGCACCGTGCTGATCTACGGCCGGGACGGCGAGGACCATCTGGTCGTCGCCTCCAACGGCGGGTCAGACAAGCACCCGGCCTGGTACCTGAACCTGCTGGAGAACCCTGACGTGCGGCTGCGTGTGGGGCCCGACCGTTTCTCCGCGCGCGCCGAGGAGCTCTCCGCACAGGACAAGGAGCGGGTGTGGCCGCATCTGGTGGAGCTCTTCTCCCCCTACGCGGACTACCGGAAGAAGACGACCCGCGACATCCCCGTGGTCAGGCTGCACCGCACCGGCGGCTGAGGGCGGGGCCCCTCCGCCTCACCCCTGCACCGGCGTGCCGCGCTGCCAGACGCGGGTGACCAGAGGGACACCGGGACGGTAGGCGAGGTGGACGTGGGAGGGGGCGTCCAGCAGGGCGAGGTCGGCGTACGCGCCCGGGGCGACGCGGCCGATGTCGCCGCGGCGCAGGGCGCGTGCGCCGCCGGCCGTCGCCGACCAGACCGCCTCGTCCGGGGTCATGCCCATCTCACGTACCGCGATCGCGACGCAGAACGGCACCGACGAGGTGAACGACGAGCCGGGGTTGCAGTCGGTGGACAGCGCGACCGTCACGCCCGCGTCGAGCAGGCGCCGCGCGTCGGGATACACGGCCCGGGTCGAGAACTCGCAGCCGGGCAGCAGGGTCGCGACGGTGTCCGCGCTCTGGCTCAGGGCGTCCACGTCCGCGTCGCTGAGGTGCGTGCAGTGGTCGGCCGACGCGGCACCCAGTTCGACGGCGAGCTGGACGCCGGGGCCGAAGGAGAGCTGGTTCGCGTGGACGCGCGGGGTCAGCCCCTTCGCCACTCCCGCGGTCAGGATGGCGCGTGCCTGGTCACCGTCGAAGGCGCCCTTCTCGCAGAAGACGTCGACCCAGCGGGCGTACGGCGCGCAGGCCTCCAGCATGGGTCCGGTGACGAGGTCGACGTAGGCGGCCGGGTCGTCGGCGTACTCCGGGGCGACGATGTGAGCGCCCAGGTAGGTCACCTCGTCGGTGTGGGCCGCAGCCACCCGCAGCGCTCGGGCCTCCTGGTCGGGGGTGAGGCCGTACCCGGACTTGGTCTCCATCGTGGTGGTGCCCTGACGGCGGGCCTCCGCGAGATGCCGTTCGAGGTTGCGCCCCAGCTCCTCGTCGCTCGCCTCGCGGGTCGCGGCGACCGTGGTGCGGATTCCGCCGGCGGTGTAAGGGCGGCCGGACATGCGGGCGTTGAACTCAGCCGTACGGTCGCCGGCGAAGAGGAGATGGGAGTGGGAGTCGACGAAGCCCGGGATGGCGGCACGGCCTTCGGCGTCGTATGCGCTGTCGGCGGCGGGAGCGTCGGCCGCGAGGCCCACCCAGGCGACGCGGTCTCCGTCGAAGACGACGGCGGCGTCCTCGACGAGACCGAGGGGCCCCTCGCCGAGGGAGGGGTCGTTGGTCACCAGGGTGCGGATGTTCGTGACGAGGGTGCTTGTCATCTCTCGGTCCTCGGTGGTGGCTGTCGTTCGCGGATGAGTCGTGACGGCGGTGGCGGGTCGCGGAGGCGGATTCCGGCCTTCGGGAGGACGGCACCGCCTGCGCGAGCCCCTTAGTGGAGCGCTCCGATCGCCTCGGCCAGGGCACCGGGCACATCGGGCACGTAGGCGTGCGCCCCGTCCCGCACCACGTGGCGGCCCCCGACGACCGTGTGGCGGACGTCGGCCGCCGTCGCTGCGAAGACCGCGGTCTCGGCGGCCGTACGCGGCACCGCGCCGGCCGTGCGCACGGACTCCAGCGAGATGGTCGTGAAGTCGGCTAGCGCCCCGGTCTCCAGACGTCCCGCCTCGGGCCAGCCCAGTGACGCGTGCCCGTCCTCGGTTGCGGCACGCAGCAGTTGGGCGGCGGTCCAGTGTCCGCGGGTGCGGGTACGAAGCCTCTCGTCCAGCTCCAGGGCCCGCGCCTCCTCCAGCAGGTCGATGACGGCATGGCTGTCGCTGCCCAGCGACAGCGTCGAACCGGCCCGTTGGAGCGCGGGGGCCGGGCCGATGCCGTCGGCCAGATCGCGTTCGGTGGTGGGGCACATGCACACGCCCGCGGAGGCGTCCCCGAGCAGCCGGATGTCCCCGGATGTCAGATGCGTCGCGTGCACCGCCGTCGTACGGCGCCCGAACACCCCGTGGTCGGCGAGCAGTTGGGCCGGGGTGCAGCCGTGCGCTTCCTGGCAGGCCTCGTTCTCGGCCGTCTGCTCCGACAGGTGCAGATGCAGCGGCGCCGACCGCGTCCGGGCCCATTCGACGACCGGGCCCAACTCCCTTGCGGGGACGGCCCGTACGGAGTGGACGGCGGCACCGGTACGCGCATGCCCGCCCTCGGCGCGGAGTCCGTCGACGCGTTCCGCCCAGGCCGCGGCCGTACCGTCCGAGAAGCGGAGCTGCTGCTGGCCGGGGGGCTCGCCACGTCCGTCGCGGCCGAACCCGGAGGCGAGGTAGGCCGTGTCGAGGAGGGTGATGCGGATGCCCGCCTCGGCGGCCGCCGAAATGAGCGCATGGCCCATGGCGTTGGGGTCGTCGTAGGGCTCGCCGCCCGGAGCGTGGTGGACGTAGTGGAACTCGCCCACGCAGGTGATGCCCGCCATCGCCATCTCCGCGTAGACGGCGCGGGCGAGGGTGTGGGCGGAGTCCGGCGTGAGCTTCGCGGCGATCCGGTACATCGTCTCGCGCCAGGTCCAGAAGGTGCCGGACCCCACCTGCACCGTGCCGCGGAGCGCGCGGTGGAAGGCGTGCGAGTGCGCGTTCGCCAGGCCGGGCAGGGTGAGCCCCCGCAGCGGCTCGGCCCCCGGGGGCGGTGCGTCGACGCCCGTACGCACACCGGTGATCCGCCCGTCGGTGCCGGTCTCGATGACGACGCCCAGCTCCACGGTGCCGTTCAGCCAGGCTTGGGCGCACCAGTAAGTGGGCCCGGGATCCGCGGTCATCGGCACGCCAGCCCTTCCAGCACGTCTGCGAGTGCGGCGATCCCCGCCACGCAGTCGTCCTCCTGCGCGAACTCGGCGGGCGAGTGCGAGACGCCGGTCGGGTTGCGCACGTACAGCATCGCCGTGGGGAGAGAGGCGGACAGAATGCCCGCGTCGTGGCCCGCACCGGTGGGCAGCAGGGGCGCGCCGCCCAGCTGCCGGGCGATCCGGTCACGCAGGTCGTGGGCGAACTCCACGACGGGCGTGCGGGATTCACGGGTGACGCGGACCTGCACGCCGTCGAGCTTTCCGCGCTCGCCGGCCGCCTTCTCGATGGCGGCGACGACAGTGGCGAGGGTGTCCTCGTCGGCGGCGCGCGAGTCGAGCCAGCCGCGTACGAGGGAGGGGATGGCGTTGACCCCGTTGGGTTCGACGGCCACCTTGCCGAAGGTCGCCAGGGCGCCGGAGAGCCGGGCCTCCTCGCGGGCGGCGAGCACGGTCCCTGCGTAGGTCAGCATCGGGTCGCGGCGGTCCTCGATGCGGGTGGTGCCCGCGTGGTTGGCCTCGCCTTCGAAGTCGAAGCGCCAGCGTCCGTGGGGCCAGATCGCCGAGGCGACACCGACCGAGCGTGCGTCCGCGTCGGCGCGCGCCGCCAGGGCGCGGCCCTGCTCGATGTGGAGTTCGACGAACGCCCCGATACGGGAGAGGCGTTCGGGGTCGGGGCCGATGGCGTCCGGGTCGTGACCGGCCCGCTCCATGGCTTGCGGCAGCGTGACCCCGTCGCCGTCCCGCAGGGCGTGCGCCTGCTTCTGGGTGAGCCCTCCGGAGCTCAGCCGTGAGCCGACGCAGGCCAGCCCGAACCGGGCGCCCTCCTCGTCCTGGAAGTTGACGATGCCCAGCGGCACGGTGAAGTGCGCACCGCGCTCCCGCAGTCGGTCGAGTGCGGCGAAGGCGGAGACGACACCGAGCGGACCGTCGAACGCGCCGCCGTCGGGCACGGAGTCGAGGTGCGAGCCGGTGACGACGGCGTTCCCTAGAGCGATGTCCTCCGCGGACGTGACGCCCAGCCAGGCCCACTGGTTGCCGTTGCGGTCCAACTCGTAGGCCAGGCCCCGCGCTTCGGCCTGGGCACGGAACCAGGCCCGGCAGTCGGTGTCCGCGCCGCTCCAGGCGTAGCGGCGGTAGCCGCCGCTGTCCTTGTAGCGCCCGACGGAGGACAGGTCTCGCCACATCTCGTGGAAGGACGGCGGACTCGCAGCGCTGCCCTCGCCGTTCGCCGGCGTCAGCAGCTCCTGCGGTACGGGCCTGCCCACGACCGGGCCCCGGGCCGGTCGTTCAGGACGCTCCCCCGAGGTCACGCGTCCTCGCCCTCCCGCATCGGCACCCGCACGCCCTTCTCGGCGGCGACCTCCTCCGCGCGCTCGTACCCGGCGTCCACATGGCGCACGACGCCCATGCCCGGGTCGTTCGTCAGCACGCGGCGCAGCTTCTCACCGGCGAGCGGCGTGCCGTCCGCCACGGTGACCTGGCCGGCGTGGAGCGAGCGGCCCATGCCCACGCCTCCGCCGTGATGCACCGAGACCCAGGTCGCCCCGGAGGAGACGTTGACCATCGCGTTCAGCAGGGGCCAGTCGGCGATTGCGTCCGAACCGTCGAGCATCGCCTCGGTCTCGCGGTAAGGCGAGGCCACCGAGCCGCAGTCCAGGTGGTCGCGTCCCAGCACCACGGGTGCGGAGAGCTCCCCGCTCGCCACCATGTCGTTGAAGCGCTCTCCGGCGCGGTCCCTCTCGCCGTACCCGAGCCAGCAGATGCGGGCGGGCAGGCCCTGGTAGTGCACGCGTTCACCGGCGAGCCGGAGCCAGCGCGCGAGCGACTCGTTCTCGGGGAAGAGGTCGAGCAGCGCTCGGTCGGTCGCCGCGATGTCCTTCGGGTCGCCGGAAAGGGCCGCCCACCGGAACGGCCCCTTGCCCTCGCAGAACAGCGGCCGGATGTACGCGGGTACGAACCCGGGGAAGTCGAACGCCCGCCCATAGCCGTGCAGTCGGGCCTCGCCGCGGATGGAGTTGCCGTAGTCGAAGACCTCGGCCCCGGCGTCCATGAAGCCGACCATCGCCTCCACGTGGCGGGCCATCGACTCGCGGGCCCTGACGGTGAAGTCGGCGGGCTTGTCGGCGGCGTACGAGGCCATCTCGTCGAACTCGATGCCGACCGGCAGGTAGGAGAGCGGGTCGTGAGCGCTGGTCTGGTCGGTCACGATGTCGATGGGGGCGCCGCGCCGCAGCAGTTCGGGCACGACCTCCGCCGCGTTGCCGAGCACTCCGATCGACAGCGGCCTGCGTGCGTCGCGTGCCTGAGTGGCCAACTCCAGTGCGTGGTCGAGGGAATGGGCGCGCACGTCCAGATAGCCGTGGTCGATGCGGCGCTCGATGCGGGAGGCGTCGCACTCGACGCAGATGACGACGCCGTCGTTCATGGTCACCGCGAGCGGCTGTGCGCCGCCCATGCCGCCGAGCCCGGCCGTCAGCGTGATCGTCCCGGCGAGGGTGCCGTCGAAGCGCTTGGCGGCGACCGCGGCGAACGTCTCGTAAGTGCCCTGCAGGATTCCCTGCGTGCCGATGTAGATCCATGAACCGGCCGTCATCTGCCCGTACATGGTCAGCCCCAGCGCGTCGAGCCGCCGGAACTCCTCCCAGTTCGCCCAGTCGCCCACGAGGTTGGAGTTGGCGAGGAGCACACGCGGCGCCCACTCGTGCGTCTGCATGACGCCCACGGGCCGGCCCGACTGCACGAGCATCGTCTCGTCGTTTCCGAGGGTCCGCAGCGTACGGACCATGGCGTCGAACGAGGGCCAGTCGCGGGCCGCCTTGCCGGTGCCGCCGTAGACCACGAGCTTGTCGGGGTGCTCGGCGACCTCGGGGTCGAGATTGTTCTGCAGCATCCGCAGGGCGGCCTCCTGCTGCCACCCCCGGGCACTCAGTTCGGTGCCGCGCGGCGCCCGTACGGGTCGCGGTCCAGACATGTCCCCTGCCTCCCTGCTCTGCACCCAGATTTATTCACACACTCTACGGAGTGAATAGACCTAGTCAACAGCGCGAGGGTGGTCCATACCCCTCCGGGCGGGGACGTGTTTGGCTTGTCCCATGCACCACTCCACCAGCACCACCGCAAGCCGCCGCGACCTGGCAGTACGTGCCGCCGTCGACCAGGGCCTCGTCACCGGGGACGGGCAGCCGATCGCCGGCCTGCTCGACGTACGCGCCATACGGGAGGCGGCCGCGGCCCTGCACAACGCCTTCGCCGAGGTCTCCGCCCCCGGCCAGAACGTCCTGCACACCTTCGCCGTCAAGGCCGCCTCCCTCGTGCCCGTCCTGCGGCTGCTGGCCGACGAGGGCATCGGCTGCGAGGTCGCCAGCCCCGGTGAGCTGGCCCTCGCCCGGGCCGCCGGAGTGCCGCCGGAGCGGACCGTGCTGGACTCCCCCGCCAAGACCGCCGGCGAGCTGAGCGAAGCCGTGAGCCTCGGCATCGCTCTCAACGCCGACAACCCGCAGGAGATCTCCCGGCTCGACGCCCTTCTCACCCCTGGCGAGCCCGCTCCCGCCCCCGTGGGGCTGCGCGTCAATCCGCAGCTGGGAGGGGGGTCGATCGGTGCCATGAGCACCGCGACCGCCACCTCGAAGTTCGGCGTCGCGCTCCAGGATCCCGGAGCACGCGAATGGGTCGTACAGACCTACCGCGACCGTCCCTGGCTGACCCGGCTGCACTCGCACGTGGGCTCGCAGGGCATGCCGCTGGAGATGATGGCCGAGGGAGCCCAGGCCACCTACGAGCTCGCCGAGGAGATCAACGAGGCCGTCGGACGCCGCCAGATCGACACCCTCGACCTGGGCGGCGGCCTGCCGGTGAACTTCGACTCCGACGAGATCACTCCGACCTTCGCCGAGTACGCGCAGCTGCTCGCCCGCACCGTGCCGGGCCTCTTCGACGGCCGGTACGGCCTGGTCACCGAGTTCGGCCGGTCCCTCCTGGCCAAGGCCGGCACGGTCCTCGCCCGCGTGGAGTACGCGAAGGCCGCGGGCGGCCGTCCGATCGCCGTCACCCATGCGGGCGCACAGATCGCCGTGCGCACGGTCTTCACGCCCGACGCCTGGCCGCTGCGCGTCGCGCCCTACGACTCCGAGGGCCGCCCCAAGACCGGTGACCCGGTGGCCCAGGACATCGCCGGACCCTGCTGCTTCGCCGGCGACCTGGTGGCCCGCGACCGCAAGCTCCCCCGCCTGGACGCGGGGGACCACGCGGCGCTCCTGGACACGGGCGCGTACTACTTCTCCAACCCCTTCGGCTACAACTCCCTGCCCAGGCCGGGGGTTTACGGCTTCACGGTGGACGGGCCGGAGGAGGTGCGCTTCGCGACCGTACGCGAACCGCAGTCGCTCGAGAGCATCGTCGCCGAGTCCGGCGGCGCCCATCCGGACGCGCTGCGCGAGGCGTGAGGGACACCGCTGCCGGTGTCCCCCGCCGCCCGAACGGGCGGAGCGCGGCTGCGAG
>NZ_JACBXA010000116.1 GCF_013870515.1 Streptomyces albidus (ex Kaewkla and Franco 2022)
GGCTCCGCTCCGGGCCGGTCCGCGGTCACGCCCGGTCAGGCAGCGGGGTCGAACGGGATGTCCCCCGGCTTTGCGTCCTTGAGGTGTTCGTTGAACTGGTCGTCCCTGATGCCGAGCGTGGCGTCACCGAAGTCGGCGCCGGCCAGCTTGTCGCGGAGCCCCTCGGGATAACCCTCCCAGCCGACCAGAGCCGGGTACTGCCACGCACCCTTGTGGTTCTCTGGCGGTTCGTCGCCGCCGTCGTTCTTGGCAGCGCGGAAGCAGTGCGTGCTTCCTCCGTCCTTGTGATAGACGACCTTGGGGTGGGTGTCCTCGAAGGGGAGGTCGGAGGCCTTGTGGACGTCGAATCCGCCGTGCCTCGAAGTCGAGACGTACTCCGCCTTGTTGTCCTTCACCCACACCACGTTGTGTTCCCAGTCGTGGGTGTGCCCGGCGCTGCCGGGGCCGAGTGAGGCCTGGTCCTTCTCGAAGTACGAGGCGTACATGATCGCGCACCAGCCGTTGTTGCACTTCTCGCGCGAGTAGGTGTTGGTGTTCGCGAGGTCGGACTCGTCACGGCAGTTGCCGTTGGTGTCGCCGCCCAGCTTCAAGCCCTCGTTGAGTGTTCCGTCGGGGCCTATGGCCGGAGTGGCGTAGCAGCCGTCCTTGTCGTAGTCGTACGCGGGCTGGAACGCCTTCTCCCGCTCCGAGGCGTTCACTGGCAATGCCTGCGGCGGACCCGCGAACGCCGATGCGGGGAATGCGACGACGAGGGCGGCACTGCCGGCGATCGCTGCGAACGACAGCTTCAAGCTTGCGCGCTTCACTTGCGTCCTCCTCACCGGTCCTGGCGCGGCCAGAACCCTGTCGACGACCGCTTCTGCGGTCGCATGGCGAGGACTATACATAGCGTGTATACACCACGTGGATAGTTTTCCGAATCCCGCTTCGCCCTGCATCTCTTTGGACAACTCCCCTACGGCGTCATCGAGTTGGCGAGATCCAGGTCCGCCCAGACAGTCTTGCCCGAGGGCCTGCGGAGGTCGACACCCCACCGGGTCGCGAGGGCCTCGACGAGCAACAGCCCACGCCCCGACTCGCTGTCCGCAGCCGGGGACCCAGGCAGCGCCGGCCCGAACTCGCCCTGTGCGTCCGCGACCTCCACCCGGAGCGTGGCGGGAAGCAACAACCCCGGCCCCGTCAGCAGACGGAGGTGGAAGCTGCGCCCGGGGACACGGCCGTGGGTGGCGGCGTTGGCGGCCAGCTCCCCGATGAGCAGGGAGCAGGTACGGGAGAACTCGTCGTCGTAGGGCCAGCCCCAGGCGGCGAGCTGCTGCGTCCCCATCAGCCGGGCGAGGCGGGCCCCGCGCGGGGTCGAGCTGAAGAGCTGGGCGAACTCGTGGACGGGAGACCCGATTTCAGTCGGGGCGATCTCGGTTTTCACATCACAGAGAGTGGTCGCCCGACCATAATCGTGCGAGGGGACGGACCGGTACCAGCGGCCTCTGTACGAGTGCGATCCGGGCGCCGTACGAGGCGTCAGCAGTGACGCAGCCGCTGACGGGCCGTTGAGTACGGGCACGAAGGGGGTGGCTGCGAATGACCGAGGGCGAACACGTAGCGCAGCGGAACGAGGGGTGCGACAGCGTCGATCCGCTGCTGAAGGCGATCGGCAGACAGATCAAGGTCCTGCGGGAACGGGCGGGGCTGACCCAGGCGGAACTGGGTGAACGGATCGGATACAGCGTCGACTTGGTGTCGTCGGTGGAACGGGGACGGCGGGCGCCGAAGCCCCAGTTCATCGCGGGCGCGGAGCGGGTGCTGGACGCGGGCGGGCTGCTGGAGGCGGTACGGGACGACGTCGAGCGGGCTCAATATCCGGCCCGCTTCCGCGAGTTCCCCAAACTGGAGGCAGAAGCCCTTGAGATCCACAGCTACAGCAATCAAGTCCTACCTGGGTTGTTGCAGACCGAGGACTACGCCCACGCTCTGTACCGGATGCGCCGTCCAGCACTCGCCGATGACGTCATCGAGCAGCACGTCGCCGCTCGGATGATTCGTCACCGGGTCTTCGAGCGCATCCCTGCCCCAGCAATGACATTCGTAGTGGAAGAAGCCGTGCTTCGGCGACCGCTGGGTGGAGCAGCAGTGCTGTCCCGGCAACTGGAGCACCTACTGACGACGGCTCGAAACCGGAATGTCGAATTCCAGGTGATGCCCATCGAGGTGGAAGAGCACGCGGGCCTTGTCGGTTCACTGACGCTGCTGGAGTTGCACGATAGGCCCAAAGTCGCCTACTCCGAGTGCCAGGAACGCAGCACGTGGTTCACGGGGCGAACTGACGTCCGTACTATCGAAGCTCGCTTTGGGACGATTCGCGCCCAGGCTCTCACTCCTCGCCAATCGCGGGAGTTCGTTGAGAACTTGCTAGGAGACGCATGAATCGCGATGACATCGTTGGTTCCGAGGCTGCGCTGTGCTGGATCAAGAGCAGCTACAGCGACAACGCGGGCGGGGAGTGCGTCGAGGTCGCCACCGCGACGTCCTCCGTCCACGTCCGGGACTCCAAGGCCCCCGCAGGCCCGCAGCTCACCGTCAGTCGCGGCAGCTGGACGGACTTCCTCCAATACGCCACCACTGTGTGAACCACAAGCGCTATCTTCCCGGCGCGCATGATGGCAGGGTCCTCACCAGGTGGAATGAGGACCCTTAGATCGGAGCAGCCGCCATGCACGACGACCGCCGCATCGTTGAGGACCGCCTGCGCCGTGTACTGGCCGAGCGCATCAGACCTGCCGTATACAGCAGCCCCGTCCCGCTGACCGTCGAGCGCTGGGACGCACCGGGCGAGCCCGTCCCCGTCGCGGAGGGGCTCGCGGCGACGTACCGGCCCTCGAAGAACGGCGAGCGGTGGGGCCCGGCGTGGGGCACGACATGGTTCAAGGTGACCGGGAGCGTGCCGGAGGAGTGGCAGGGCCGGACCGTCGAGGCGGTGCTGGACCTCGGCTTCGACCGGAACATGCCCGGTTTCCAGTGCGAGGGGCTGATCTACCGGCCCGACGGCGAGGCGGTGAAGGCACTCAACCCGCGCAACGACTGGGTGCGTATCGCCGAGCCGGCCGCCGGCGGCGAAGAGGTGGAGCTGTTCGTCGAGGCGGCTGCGAACCCCATCGTCAACACCCCCCAGCTGCCGACGTACCAGGGCGACAGGCTGACCTCCAGCGACCGTCCGCTCTACCGGCTCCGGCGGATGGATCTCGCCGTCTTCGAGCACGAGGTGTGGGAGCTGGTGCAGGACCTGGAGGTGACCGGGTCGCTGATGCGTGAGCTGCCGTTGGAGGACGCCCGGCGCTGGGAACTGCTGCGGGCGATCGAGCATGCCCTCGACGCCGTCGAGCTTCATGACATCGTTGGCAGCGCCTCCCGTGCCCGTGCCGCGCTCAGCGGCGTGCTGTCGTCTCCCGCACGGGCGTCCGCGCACAACATCAGCGCGGTGGGCCACGCGCACATCGACTCGGCATGGCTGTGGCCGGTGCGCGAGACGGTGCGGAAGGTCGCCCGTACCGCGTCGAACATGGTCAACCTCATGGACGACCACCCCGAGTTCATCTTCGCCATGTCCTCCGCCCAGCAGCTCGCCTGGATCAAGGAGCACCGGCCCGAGGTCTACGCGAAGGTGAAGGAGAAGGTCGCGGACGGCCAGTTCGTGCCGGTGGGCGGCATGTGGGTCGAGTCCGACACGAACATGGTCGGCGGCGAGGCCATGGTGCGGCAGTTCGTCCACGGAAAGCGCTTCTTCCTGGACGAGTTCGGCGTGGAGACCAGGGAGGTGTGGCTGCCGGACTCCTTCGGTTACACGGCGGCGATGCCGCAGATCGTGAAGCTGGCAGGGGCGAAGTGGTTCCTGACGCAGAAGATCTCCTGGAGCGAGACCAACAAGTTCCCACACCACTCCTTCTGGTGGGAGGGCATCGACGGCACCCGCGTCTTCACGCACTTCCCTCCGGTCGACACCTACAACTCCGACCTGGGCGGCGCCGAGATGGCGCACGCCGCACGCAACTACCAGGAGAAGGGTGTCGCCTCCCGCTCCCTGGCGCCCTTCGGCTGGGGCGACGGAGGCGGCGGTTCGACACGGGAGATGCTCGCGCGGGCGGAGCGCCTCCAGGACCTCGAGGGTTCGCCTCGCGTGACGATCGAGAAGCCTTCCGCGTTCTTCTCCAAGGCCCAGGAGGAGTACGGGGATGCGGCGCCCGTCTGGGCGGGAGAGCTGTATCTGGAGCTGCACCGCGGCACGTACACCTCGCAGGCGAAGACCAAGCAGGGCAACCGGCACAGCGAGTCCCTGCTGCGCGAGGCCGAGTTGTGGGCCGCCACCGCCGCCGTGCGCGCGGGGCACCCGTACCCGTACGAGCAGTTGGACGAGTTGTGGAAGACGGTGCTGCTGCACCAGTTCCACGACATCCTGCCGGGATCGTCGATCGCCTGGGTGCACCGTGAGGCACGCGAGACGTACGCACGTGTACGGGCGGAGCTCGAAGGGATCATCACGGGCGCGCAGGCCGCGCTCGCCGGGGAGGGCGATGTCCCCGTCGTCTTCAACGCCGCACCGCACGCGCGGGACGGAGTCGCCGCGGGCGGAGCCGAGCCCGCGCGGGAGCTCTCGGGCGGTACGCCCGTCTCGGTCGAGGACCGGCCTGGAGGCGGCTGGGTGCTGGCCAACGGGCTGCTGCGCATCGAGGTGGACGGCCGGGGCCTCGTGGTGTCCGCGTACGACAAGGACGCGCACCGGGAGAGCGTGGCACCCGGCAAGGCGGCCAACCTGCTCCAGGTGCACCCCGACCTCCCCAACCACTGGGACGCCTGGGACGTCGACGGCTTCTACCGCCACAACGTCACGGACCTCACGGGCGTCGACGAGCTGGCCGTGACCGAGTCGGGCGAGGACCGGGCCACGGTCCGGGTCGCGCGTTCCTTCGGAGGCTCCACCGTGGTGCAGCTGCTCACGCTGCGCGCGGGCTCGAAGGTGCTCGACGTCGAGACCGAGGTGGACTGGCACGAGAGCGAGAAGTTCCTGAAGGTGGCCTTCCCGCTGGATGTGAAGGCGGACCGGTCGGCGGGCGAGACGCAGTTCGGGCACGTCTTCCGTCCGACGCACACCAACACCTCATGGGAGACAGCCAAGTTCGAGATCTGCGCTCACCGCTGGCTCCACGTGGAGGAGCCCGGCTGGGGCGCGGCGGTCGTCAACGACTCGACGTACGGCCACGACGTCTCCCGTGAGGTCCGCGAGGACGGCGGGCAGACCACGACGGTGCGGCTGTCCCTGCTGCGCGCTCCGCGCTACCCGGACCCGGAGACCGACCAGGGGACGCACACGCTGCGCTTCGCGCTCGCACCGGGTGCGACGGTCGGCGACGCGGTACGGGAGGGCCACTGGATCAACCTGCCCGAGCGCACCGTGCGGGGCAGCGGCAGTGCCGTCGCCCCCCTGGTCGGCCTGGACAACGACCAGGTCGTGGTGGAGGCCCTGAAGCTGGCGGAGGACGGCAGCGGCGACCTTGTGGTGCGGCTGTACGAGTCGCACGGCGGCCGCGCGCACGCGGTGCTCTCGACCGGCACTCCGGTCACCTCGGTGACGGAGACGGACCTGCTGGAGCGGCCGCTCGCCGACGCACCGGCACGGCAGCTGAGCGAGGACGGTTCGGTCGAGGTGTCGCTGCGTCCGTTCCAGATCCTGACCCTCCGGCTGGGCAGGGGCTCGGCACAGACGTGACCCGGAGTCCCCGGGCGCGCGTCACGCGTCCGGGGACTTCCGCGGGTGCGACGGGGTCTTCGGCTCGTCCTCCGGGGTCGGCTTGCTGCGCGGCACCGTGATCACGACGCGCAGCCCCCGTGGTTCGTTGCCGGCGTAGGAGATGCTCGCCCCGCCGGCAGCGAGCAGGGCCCTGGTGATGGAAAGGCCGAGCCCCGAGCCGGAGATGTTCTGGTGCCGGTTGCTGCGCCAGAAGCGGTCGCCGATGCGCTCCAGTTCCACGTCGGTCAGCCCGGGACCGCCGTCCGCGACCTCCAGCTTCACCTGACGCCCCTCGGAGGCCACCCGTACGGTGACGTGCCCGCCTTCCGGCGTGAACTTGATGGCGTTGTCGACCACGGCGTCCAGCGCGCTGGACAGTGCCACCGGGTCGCCCCATCCCGTGGCGGCCGACTGCCCCTCCGACTCCAGCTCCACGCCCTTGCGTTCGGCGACCGGACGCCAGGCGTCCAGGCGCTCGGCCGCGAGTTCCGCGACGTCCGTGAGCTGAAGGTCCGCCGGTTCGTGCTCGGCCAGCGCCAGGTCGAGCAGGTCGTCCAGCACCCGGGCGAGCCGCTTGCCTTCGGCCTGCACGGACGAGAACTCCTCGTGCTGGCCGGGCAGTTCGAGGCCGAGCAGTTCGATGCGCAGCAGCAGCGCGGACAGCGGGTTGCGCAGCTGGTGCGAGGCGTCGGCCACGAAGGCGCGCTGCTGCTCCAGTACGTCCTCGACGTTGTCGGCCATCTCGTTGAACGAGCGGGCCAGCCGCCGCAGCTCCGGCGGACCGCCGGAGGCGGCGACCCGGGACTTGAACTTGCCGAGGGCGATCTCGTGAGCGGCCCGGTCCAGCGTCCGTACGGGACGGAGCACCCAACCCGTCAGACGCAGGGCGAGGCCGAGGGCGAGAAGCATCGCGGCGGCCTCACCCGCGATGATCGGAAGCCAGTCCTGCAGGATGCGTGACCGCAGGTGCCCCGTCGGTGAATCGGTGAGGACGACGGCCGCCACGTCGCCGTCGCGGATGACGGGGGAGGCGACGGCGATGCGGCCTTCCTGCCAGGGCCAGACCTGTTCCGGATCGTGGCTGCGGCGACCGGCGAGCGCCTCGGCGAAGGCGTCCGCCCCCGGGCCCTCCTGGGGCACCTCCCAGCCGCCGGGCGCGACGCCCATGGCGCGGCCGTCGCGGAGGAAGACGCCGACCTCGATGCCGTACAGGGAGTGGTAGCGCTCCAGCTCGTCCTGGAGGATCTCGCGGCGCTCGTCCTCGTCGCTCTCGGTGGCGACGAACTGCGCGAGTGCGGCGAAGCGTGCGGTGTCGTCGATGCGGTCGACGACGACCCGCTGCTGCTCCGCGGCAGCCTGGCTCGCGGCGAGTGGGAAGCCCAACGCGAGCAGCACCCCGGCGAGCAGGACGATCAGCAGCGGAAGGAGGCGGGCGTGCATCTCGGATCCGGCCGTGTCCCTGCGTCTAGACCGTCTGCGCCGGGGCGGCGAGTCGGTAGCCGACGCCGCGCACCGTTTCGATCAGTGCGGGCAGCTGAAGTTTGGAGCGCAGGGAGGCGATGTGGACCTCCAAGGTCCGGCCGGTCCCCTCCCAGCTGGTCCGCCAGACCTCGCTGATGATCTGCTCCCGGCGGAAGACGACTCCGGGCCGCTGTGCGAGCAGCGCCAACACCTCGAACTCCTTGCGGGTGAGTGCGACGGCGACGCCGTCGACGGACACCTGGCGGGTGGGCAGCTCGATGACGACCGGGCCCAGGCGCAGCGTACTGCTCGCGGAGCCCTTGGAATTGGGGGAACCGGGGAGCCCCGTCTCGTCGCTGGAGGCGTCGGCGCTCTCGTCCGGTGCGGCACGGCGGCTGACGGCGTGGATGCGGGCGAGCAGTTCACCGGTGTCGTAGGGCTTCACCACGTAGTCGTCCGCGCCGAGGTTGAGCCCGTGGATCCGGGACCGTACGCCGCCGCGCGCCGTGACCATGATCACAGGGGTGGAGCTGATCTTGCGGATGCGGCCGCACACTTCGAAGCCGTCCTGATCGGGCAGGCCGAGATCCAGGAGGACCACGCCGAATGGCGCCGCGTCCTCGGTGGGCAGCAGTTCCCGGAGGGCCTCTTCGCCGCTGCGGGCGTGCACCACGTCGAAGCCGTGCCGTCCGAGCACGGCGGACAGCGCCGCGGCGACGTGATTGTCGTCCTCGACGAGCAGCAGCCTCACTCGGACCTCCCTCCGGATACTCGGGCCGATCATGCAGCGAGCATGCTCCGGCACTGCATCAACCCGTATCACCGCAGGTGAGTCAAGTCGCTGTTCGGCGAACAGGGGTTTCCGTTATGCAGCCGGTACGGCACAGTGAGCAACCACGCGCCGTCTGTGCACGCTCGTACGCCCTTCGTACAGTGTGCCGGTTCGCGACGCGATCGTTATGCTCAATTTCCCCTCAGATGTAATGACGCTGGTGGTGATGGCTCATTAGTGTCCTCGCAACCGACGAGGACGGAGCTACACGCCGATGAGCGAAGTATCGGTGACCGAGGACGCCGCGCCGGCCGCGGACGACCTGGTCGTACTGGACAACGTCAACAAGCATTTCGGCGCGCTGCATGTGCTCCAGGACATCGACCTGACCATCACGCGCGGGGAGGTCGTCGTCGTCATCGGACCCTCGGGGTCCGGCAAGTCCACGCTGTGCCGCACCATCAACCGTCTGGAGACGGTCGACTCCGGCAGCATCGCCATCGACGGCAAGCCGCTGCCCCAGGAGGGCAAGCCCCTGGCCAAGCTGCGCGCCGACGTGGGCATGGTCTTCCAGGCGTTCAATCTCTTCGCACACAAGACGGTGCTGGAGAACGTGATGCTCGGGCAGACCAAGGTCCGGCGCACCGAGAAGCAGGCCGCCGAGAAGAAGGCGCGCGCCCTGCTCGACCGCGTGGGAGTGGGCAACCAGGCCGACAAGTACCCGGCACAGCTTTCGGGTGGCCAGCAGCAGCGTGTGGCCATCGCCCGCGCGCTCGCGATGGACCCCAAGGTGATGCTCTTCGACGAGCCCACCTCCGCGCTCGACCCCGAGATGATCAACGAGGTCCTCGAGGTGATGAAGCAGCTCGCGGACGAGGGCATGACGATGGTCGTCGTCACGCACGAGATGGGCTTCGCACGTTCGGCGGCGAACCGCGTCGTCTTCATGGCGGACGGCCGGATCGTCGAGGAGGCGACACCGGAGCAGTTCTTCAACAACCCCAGCAGCGACCGGGCGAAGGACTTCCTCGCGAAGATCCTTCACCACTGACGTCTCCGCACGGCGGAGCTCCGGATCGCTCCGGGAGCCAGTCCACCGCCAAGACCGCCGACCCGGCGCAACGGTCCGCCCGGCTGCCACCCCACCGGCAGCCGGACGCCGATCGTCGCCCCCGCAGAAACACCGAGCAAGGGATGTTCATCATGAAGATCGTCAAGACCGCCGCCTCGGCGGCCGTGGTCCTCTCTCTCGCCCTTTCCGTCACCGCATGCGGCGGCAAGGAAGGCACCGCCGGTGACAAACCGGGCGGTGACACGGACAAGAAGTCCCTGCCGGCCTACAAGGTCGCCAAGGACGTCAAGGTCGACTCCGCGGTGCTCAAGAAGGCCCAGAAGCGCGGCAAGTTGATCATCGGCGCCAAGTCTGACCAGCCCTACCTCGGGTTCCAGGACCCGTCCACCAAGGAGTACGAGGGCTTCGACATCGAGGTCGCCAAGATGGTCGCGGCCGACCTCGGCTTCGACCCGAAGAAGGACATCCAGTTCAAGACGATCGACTCCTCGATCCGGGAGACCGCGATCTCCAAGGGTCAGGTCGACCTGATGGTCGGCACGTACACGATCAACGACGAGCGCAAGAAGCAGGTCAGCTTCGCGGGCCCGTACTACATGGCCGGCCAGGACCTGCTGGTGCGTAAGGACGAGAAGTCGATCAAGGGCCCGGACAGCCTCAAGGGCAAGAAGGTCTGCTCGATCGTCGGCTCGACCCCGCTGCAGAACCTGAAGGACAACAAGGACAAGTACGGCGCCGAGACGGTCGAGTTCGGCAAGTACACCGAGTGCGTCAAGCAGCTGCTCGACGGCCAGGTCGACGCCATGACCACCGACGACGCCATCCTCAAGGGCTACGCGGCCGAGCGTCCGACCAAGCTCAAGGTCATCGGCAAGACCTTCAGCGAGGAGCCGTACGGCATCGGCCTGAAGAAGGGCGACAAGGCGCTGCAGACGGCCGTGCTGGACGCCGTCGAGGCACACCAGAAGGACGGCAGCTACAAGAAGGCCTACGACGCGACGCTGGGCCGCTCCGGCTCGAAGTTCACCGAGCCGCCGGCCCTCGAGCGCGACTGACCTCGCGCCGGTACGCCTGACCGGCGACCAGCGCCAACCGCGTCCCGTACGCCCGCCCACGCGGGCGGGCGTACGGGACGCGGCATTCCCTGACCGCCCTGCGGAGACCCTATGAATGTTCTGCTCGACCACCTGGACCTGTTCCGCGACGGATTCATCGGAACGGTCTCGCTGACCGCTGCCAGCGCTCTGCTCGCGCTGGTGCTCGGCGTGCTCATAGCCGGCTTCCGGGTCTCGCCCGTGCCGCCCCTGCGTGCGTTCGGCACCCTGTGGGTGACGCTCCTGCGCAACACACCGCTCACTCTGCTGTTCCTGGTTGCCTTCTTCGTCCTGCCGCAGATCGTCTTCCCCGGCATCAGCTCGTACGTGCTGGGCGTGCTGGCGCTCGGCTTCTACACCTCCTCGTTCGTCTGTGAAGCGGTGAGGTCGGGCATCAGCACCGTGCCGCTGGGGCAGGCGGAGGCGGCCCGAAGCCTCGGCATGACCTTCGTGCAGACGCTCCGGATGGTCGTACTGCCGCAGGCGACGCGGACGGTGCTGCCGCCGTTGAGCAGCATCATCATCGCCCTGACGAAGAACTCCGCCATCGCCGGCGCCTTCAACAACCCCGAGCTCTTCAGCGTCCAGAAGGTGCTGAGCGACAAGGGCTTCAACGTCATGGTCATCTTCATCTGGGTGGCCCTGGCCTACCTCGTCCTCGTCTTTCTGATCAGCGGCCTGTTCCGGCTGCTCGAGCGTCGACTGGAGGTCGCCCGATGAGCTCCGTCCTCTTCGACACTCCGGGCCCCAAGGCCCGCCTGCGCAACCGGATCTACGCCGTCATCGGCTCCGCCGCCCTGGTCGCCCTCGTCGCCTTCGTGATCTACCGGCTGGCCGCCAAGGGCCAGTTGGACGGCGCGATGTGGGACATCTTCAACTACGCGGGCGTGCGCAACTCCATCGTCAACGGCCTCGTCAGCACCCTGACGGCGTTCGCGATGGCCGGAGTGCTCTCGCTGCTGCTGGCGGCGCTGCTCGCTGTGGCGCGGCTGTCCGAGCACAGGGCCGTCAGCTGGGTGGCGACCAGCGTCATCGAGCTCTTCCGTGCGGTGCCGCTGCTGATCACCATCTACGTGCTGTGGGTCGGCTTCTTCACGAGCGAGCCGCTGTGGGCGGTGGTCATCGGACTCACGCTCTACAACGGTGCCGTGCAGGCAGAGGTGCTGCGTGCGGGCATCCTCGCCGTCCCCAAGGGACAGAGCGAGGCGGCGTACGCCCTGGGCATGAACAAGACCCAGGTGATGACGACGGTGCTGATCCCGCAAGCCGTGCGGTCCATGATGCCGACGATCATCAGCCAGCTCGTGGTCACGCTCAAGGACACCTCGCTGGGCTTCGTCATCACCTACGAGGAACTGCTGTACGCGGGGCGCCAGATGGCCAGCACCATCCTCGTCGACGGTGAGAACCCCTACGTTCCGGTCGTCCTGGTCTTCGGTGCCATCTACGTCGCGATGTGCCTCGCGCTGTCCGGGCTCGCCAACTGGATCGAGCGGCGCGGCCGTCGGGCCAAGACCGGCATCAAGGTCGCCGAAGCGGCCCCCGTGACGCCCGACATGGGCGCCGGAGCGTGACCGCACGCCGCTCGGCGGCAGGCGGGAACGGCCGCTCGGCGGCTGCGTGAACGGCCGCTCGGCGGCACGCTGAGACAACTGAAGCGGTGGCCCGGACAGATCATGACAAGTCCGGGCCACCGCCCGTGTGGAGCCCGCGCAGCTTGACGCGTGACGTGGCACTGGGTTGCATACATAGCGTGATCGCGCACAGGGCTCCGCTTGTTCCACCTCTCCCCTCGTCAACCGCTTGTGCGGCCAGGGCCTTTCGTGCTGCCCGGCACCGCGCGGAGACACGCGCGTGACCGAATCCGAAGTCATCGTCGTCGGCGCGGGGCCGACCGGCCTCGCGCTGTCACTGGCGCTCGCCAGGTTCGGTGTCCCCTCGCTGGTGCTCGACGGCGGCGACGGCCGGGTGACGGCGCGAGCCGCCCGCAGTTGCGTGCTCCGGCCCGACACGGCGGCCTGGCTTCCGGCTGCTCCCGCGGACGGTTCCGAGGGCGGCATCCCCGCCACGAGCTGGACGCGCTGGCGCACTCGGCGACGTCAACAGCTCGTCCAGGAAGTCGAGTTGACCGAGGAGACCTCCCCCGTCCACCTCGAACAGCACGCCCTGGAGCGCGGTCTGCGTGCCGCGCTGGCACGGGAGAAGCTGGCCCGGGTCGTCACCGGCAGCCATCTGGACATCATCGAGCAGGACGCCGCCGGCGTCACCGCGCACACCCGCCCCCGCGGTTCGAGCAGCGGCGTGGCCGGGCGCGGAGGCGGCACCTGGTGGCGCGGCAGCTATCTCGTGGGTTGCGACGGTGCCCGCTCGACCGTACGGAAACTGCTCGGCGTGCCCTTCACAGGACGTACCGCTGTCGAGCGGCACGCCGTCGCCGCGCTTCGCACGCAACTCCCCTGGGAATCCGAGGCGTTGCTGGACCGCGACCTGGGCGGCAAGCACCGGGAGGTCACTGCCCGGCCACTCCCCGACGGGGTGTGGCGGCTGGACTGGCTGCTGCCGCCGCGCGGCGAACTCGTCACCCCTGAAGCGCTGTTGGACCGCGTACACACCACCCTGGCCCAGTGGTCCGGAGGCAGCGGGCGCAACTCCGGTACTGCGGAGCCCGGCCCGTACGAACTCCTCGACACCGGAGTGCACACCGCGCACCAGCGGCTCGCCCGGCGCTGGCGCGTGGGACGGTCCTTCCTCGCCGGGGACGCAGCCCATCTGGTCGGCGCACTGGGGGTGCAGTCGGTGGACGAGGGGCTGCGGGACGCCGCCAACCTCGCGTGGAAGCTGGCCATGGCATGGCACGACGTGGGCGGCATACGGGGGCCGCGGGTCGACCGCGACGCTCTGGAGGCCCTGCTGGACAGCTACGAGACGGAGCGGCGCGGCGCCGTCGGTGCCTGCGCAGTCGCCGGCGTCCCCTTCGGGTAGGGGCGGGTCCGGCCGGCGGGCCGACGGCAAGGGGCCGGGTGCGGAAGCGGCGGACGAGCCGGGTGCGGCAGAGGGGCCGTCGCTGGCGGAGCTCGACGCTCTGGTGGGCCAGTCCCGTGAGGCGGGCATGTCGGTGGACTTCTCGGTGGACGGCGCGTCGCGTGGTTACGGCGCGGGTGTGGAGCAGACGGCGTTCCGCGTGGTGCAGGAGGCGCTGACGAATGTGCACAAGCATGCGCCGGGTGCCCGTACGAGGGTGCGGCTGGCGCATCGCGAGGGGGAGATCGCGGTGCAGGTGGAGAACGAGCGGCCCGTGGACGGTGAGGGTGCGGCGGCTGCGGGGCTGCCCAGCGGGGGGAACGGCCTGGTGGGGATGAAGGAGCGGGTGGCGGCGCTGGGCGGCGGGTTCGTCTCCGGGCCGACGGACGTGGGGGGTTTCCGGGTCTCCGCTGTCATTCCCGCGGAGCGGCGGGGCCGGGGAGCAATCCGCTAGCGCCTGCCGGTCCGGCGGTGTCCGCGGTTCCGGTCGTGCCCGGCGGTGCGGGCCGGGTGAGCCTTTCGGGGCGGGTGCCGGTGAGCAGCGTGCCGAGTGCGGCGTCGAAGTCGCGTCCGAGGTACCAGTCGCCGGTGTGGTCGAGGCTGTAGACGCGTCCGTCGGTGTCGATCGCGAGGAGCGCGGCGTCGGTGCCGTCCGTGCCGAGGGGGCAGATCCCGGTGCCGAGTGCGCGGCCGAGGTCGGCGAGCGTGCGGGCGGCGTGGAGGGCGTGCAGGGGGTCGATGCGCAGGCGGGTGGGTGCGATGTGGCGTCCCGGTCCGGTGGGGGCGATGGGCAGGTTGCCGAATTCGGCCCACACCTCGACGGCTGACGCGAGGACGGTGTGCCGGTGGCCGGCGGGTGTGATGTGGCCGCGGAGGGTGTCGGCCCACTGTTCGGCCTGGTGCATGTCCCAGCGGCCCGGCTGCCATCCGGCGGCGCGCAGCGCGTCGTCGACGGCGACGGGGAAGCGGGTGGAGGAGGTGTTCCGGTGGGGTCCGCTCACCGGTGTGCCTCTTCGCCGGCGTGCGAGGGGTCGACGGGGCGTACGCCGAAGTGGGCGAGGAGCGCGGCGCAGGAGCCGCAGGGGGGTGCGTAGGCGCCGTGCAGGGGGTCGCCGTCCTCGCGGATGTGGCGTGCGGTGATTTTGGCGTGCTTGAAGGCGCGCCGGGCTTCGCTGTGGGTGAGTGCGCGGGGCTTGCGTCCGCTGCGTTTGGCCGTGCGGGCGGCTTCGGTCGTGGTGAGGAAGCGGGAGAGCAGGACGGTTTCGGCGCAGCGTCCGGTGTGGCGTGAGCGGTGTGCGGTGGTGAGGGTGTCGAGGAAGTCCTGGACGAGGGGGTGCGGGGCGGGTGGCTGGTCGCCCTTGTTGCCGGTGGAGGTCAGGGTGCTGCCGCGTACGGACAGGGCGGCGGCGACGGCGGGCAGGATGCCGTCGCGGCGCTGGCGGAGCGGGGGTGTGTCGTCGTGTGTGTCGTTCCAGCCGACGCGGGGGTCGGCGTGTGTGGGGGGAGTGGATTGTGCTGGTGCGGTGTTCATGTGGTGTTTCCTCCCCGCACGGCCCTTTCTGCCGCATGTGCCGTGTGTGTCGCCTGTGTGTCGCGCCAAGTATGCAGTGTGGGCGCCGAGTCGATCATCCCTCCCGGCCTGTCACAGGGGTGTGAGGGTTTCTGAAGTGATGTGGAACAGGGGTGGTGGGCCGGGGCGGTGGGGGCCAGCATCTGCCGTACGTCGTTTCTTCGAGGCAGGAGTTCCGTGATGGGCAGCACCTCCCTTGGCTTTCCGAGTGATCGTCACCGCCACAGTCGCACGTGTGGTCGCAGGGGTAGTCGCCTCGGTCTGCGTGTGCGGCGTGTGCTGGGGGTGGCTGTTGCGGTGCCGGTGCTGGCGGTGTCGCTGGTGTCGTGCAGTGGCGGTGGTGACGGTGGTGGTGACGGTGGCGGCGGGAAGGGCAAGGACGGCCAGGGGCAGCAGAGTTCGGGCGGCTCGGGTGAGGACTCCGGCGGTGGCGAGGGGTCCGATGCGTCGCTGAACGAGAAGCAGTTGAAGTCGGCCCTGCTGAAGTCCGGTGACGTGAAGGGGTATCGGACGCAGCGCAACAAGGAGGACGCGCTGCCGCCGCAGAACGCCCTGGACTCGGATGATCCGCGGTGTTCCGCGATCACCGACGCGATTGATTCCGAGCCGGAGCACGCCCGTACCGCGTACACGAGCGGGGTGCTGCTGAAGGGGGCTCTGGGCAGGGGTGCCGCGCTTCAGCAGGTGCTGTTGTCCGCGTACGAGGAGGGCGAGGCGGCCGAGTGGCTGGGGGAGTTGAAGAAGGCTCTGAAGGTCTGCGATTCGTTCACCGGGAAGGTCGGTCCGGGTGAGAAGACCCGGCTGCGCGTCTCGCCCCGTGAGGGTGCGGGCGTCGGTGACGACTCGGTGCAGTTCACGATGAGGGACGCGAAGCAGCAGGACAGCCCGACAGTGTTCACGATCGTGCGGACAGGCGGCAGCACGTCGTCGTTCATGTCGGTTTCGCTGACGGGGAAGCCTCAGCCGGTGGAGAAGGCGCTCGTGGAGAAGCAGCACGAGAAGCTGAAGGCCGCGGCGAAGAACTGACCTTTGCCTGGCCGGCCGGGTCGGCAGCCTCCGCGCCTCGGGGCCTGTGCCCCGCTGCGGGGCTACCGCTTAGGCTGTCCCAGTCAGCCAGATGTGCAGCAGGGGGCAACCGCCATGACGACAGGTCGGCTCGGGGCAGGAACGCGCCCCCAAGCTCCGCTGGGGGGACCTGGTTCCGGCTCCCCGGGCGCGGGGAACGCCGCGCCACCGAACCGGGCCTACGCCGGGCAGGTTGTGAACTTCCCCGATCCGGTGCGAGCGGCCCGTCATCCCGCGGGGGTGCGGGTCGATGAGAACGGGCTGCCGGACTTCTCTCCGTACGCGCGCGCGGCGGCCGAGATCGCCGAGCCGCCGGAGGGATTCGGCGGTGACGAGCTGCGGTTGACGGACTACGTCTCCGCGAATGCCGCGCTGCATGCTTCGGGCCACGAGCTGTGGGCGGATCTGTCGCCGGTGGCCACTCCGCACGGCTGGACCTGGCACCACGTCGCGTACGGGCGCCGGATGGAGCTGGTGCCGGTCGAGGTCAAGGCGCTGCTGCGGCATCACGCCGGCCTGTCGACGGCTGCGGTGGATCACGCCAAGAGCGGTACGAGGCCGTTGCAGGACACGCGGCCGGTGCATTTCGAGGCGCCGCACGGAATCGCCGTGAGCGAGCCGCAGGTGCTCGATGTCGAGGAGCGGCTGGGTTACCGGCTGCCGGAGCCGTACCGGGTGTTCCTGAAGGCGGCGGGCGGCTGCGCGCCGCGTGGTGTGGCTCTCGACGCGGAGTTGGGGCTGCTGGTGGATCAGCCGTTCTTCACGGTTCGTGAGGACGCGGCGGTCAACGATCTCGTCTACGTCAACAAGTGCCTGCGTGACCACTTCACCAAGGACTTCCTCGGTGTGGCCTTCGTGCAGGGCGGTCTGCTGGCGGTGAAGGTGAAGGGTGACGGGGTCGGTTCGGTGTGGTTCTGCGCGTTCGACGACGCGCGGGACCGGGACGGGCTGGACGTCTCGGAGCGGGTCGGGCAGCTGCTGCGGCCCTGCGGCGCCGACTTCGACGAATTCCTGCTGCGGCTCGCGGGCAATCCGCCGGAGCTGGAGACCGTGGCGAACCTGATGGTGGACGGCGGCTTCGCGCGCGCCGTCCAGTTCTGAGGGTGACTCGAGTGGTGAGGGGGTGAGGTCGCGATGGTGACCTTCGCGCAGGCTCAGGAACGCGCAGAGCGATGGGTCAACGGCGACGTGCCGGGCTACCACCAACGCGAGGTGCGGGTCCGCGAGTTCGACCTGGGGTTCGTGGCGTGGGCGGAGTCCCGTTCCGGGTCCGAGGGTGACGGCGGGCGCTCGCGCCTGGTCATCGCGCGGGACAGCGGTGACACGACGCTGTGGCCGGGGCTGCCGGTGGGTGAGGTGATCCGCCGCTACGAGGAGGAGTACGGCAACGTGCCGGCGCAGCCTTCCCCTTCGGGTGGTGCCGCGCCGCAGCGGCTGGATCTCGAGGCGACGTCGTTCCTGCTGACGCCGCCGGAGTGGCTGCAGCAGGCCGCCGACCAGATCGGCATTCCGGACCGCCGGCGTTCCGGGGCGGGTTCTGCTCCGGCTCCGGTGGCGTCCGCGCCGTCCGCCGCCTCGGCGTCCGGCGCGCCGAGCCCGTGGGACGCGGCGGACACCAGCAGTTCGGGTGGCGGTGAGGTCCAGTCGCCGCCCGCGACGGTGTTCGCGCCTCCGCTGTCCGGCAGCGACGACGACGCACGTGCGGAGGCGAGGACGGAGCTGATGCCGGAGAGCGGCGGCGCTCTGCCGTCGACCGCGGTCTCCCCGGCTGTGGACGAACCCGCCGATCCGGGCCCGGGCGCGGGTGGAGTGCAGGGCCCCGGTTCCGGTGGCGGTGTGCATCACGCGGCGACGATGCTGGCCGACCCTTCACAGGGCGGCGCCCGCGGTGTGG
>NZ_JACBXA010000117.1 GCF_013870515.1 Streptomyces albidus (ex Kaewkla and Franco 2022)
GCTGCGGACGGCGCACTGGACGCCGTCGGGCTCACGGGACAGCGCGATGTGATGGTGGAGACCTTCGGGGAAGTACGCGCCGCCCGCGCCGGGACCCGCCTGGTGCGGGATGCGCGGCGGCCCCACTGCCGGGTCGCCGTAGGCTTCCGCTTCGGCTTCCGCTTCTTCCCGGGCGGCCAGTTCGGCGCGCTCGTTCACGACCGTACGGACGGCGTCGAGCACACCCCGGTAGCCGGAGCAGCGGCACAGATTGCCGCAGATCGCCTTGCGGGTCTCCAACTCGCTGGGCGCGTGGTTGCCCTCGAGCAAGTCGTGCACGGTCATGGCCAGTCCGGGAACGCAGAAGCCGCACTGCACGGCGCTCGATCCGGTCAGCGCGCGCTGCACGTCCGAGGGTTCGCCGTCGGTCGCGAGTCCCTCGACCGTACGGATCTCGCTGCCCGCCGAGGTGGCCGCGGGGACGAGGCAGGAGGCGACGAGCCGTCCGTCGACCTGGACGGAGCACGCGCCGCACTCGCCTTGCGAGCAGCCGTCCTTGGCGCCGGCCAGGCCGAGCCGCTCGCGGAGCACGTAGAGGAGGGACTCGCCGATCCAGGCGTCGGTGACGGGGCGGTCGACGCCGTTGACGTGCAGGACGTAGGAGACGTGCGGGTGTTCACCGCCGAGCTCGGGGGCGAGCTCCACGGGACGCTCTTCCAGGACCGCCTCGTCGGTGGCGGTGCCGGGCTCCAGCTCGCCGTCGGCGCTGTCCTCGGGGGACGTTCCGCCGAGGGCGGCTCCGCGACGGGGTGCTCCGCCCCGGGATGGGAGCCCCGCATCGGCGGCCGCTTCCGCAGGAGGTTCCGGTGAGGGTTCCGCTACGGGAGCCTCGGGTGCCGCCGCCGAAGCCTGCGGTGCCTCGCTCCAGCCGTTGCCGGTGGCGGGTGCTCCCTGGTCGGTCTGGCCGACCGTCCATTGCCCCGAGGGGTGTTCGGACGCCGTGGATGGCGTCCAGGGAAGCCCGGAACGCACCGTGCCGAGCCTCTCGTGGCCGCCGTCGTCGTTGCCGTCGGTCCGCTGCTCGGCACCGGAGCCCCGGGTGCTCCCGGAGCCGTCGATGTCGTCGTTGTCGTCGCTCTCGTGAGGAAGCGCGTAGGCACGCGCTCCGCTCTCCCGGGCGGCCGGGGCCGCCTGGCCGGAACCGTCCCCGTTCCCGTCGAAGTGCACCTGCCGACGGGCGTGCGCATCTGCGAGCTGCGCCTCCGCCATCGGGTCGTGCCGCTGCTCGGCCCGCCCCGCGCCGAAGGGTGTGCCAGGGCCTATCGGTTCGGCTTCGTCCGGGTCGCCGGGGTAGGAAGCACCGCCCGCGCCGAGCGGACGCCGCTGCGTGCGTGCCTCATGCGAACCGGCGAGCGCCGCAGCCGCGCCCTGCCCCGTGGCCGACGAGCCGGGCTCGCCGGACGGCGCCGAGGGGAAGTCGTACTGATGGGACTGCTGGTGTCCCTGTTGCGTGGGGCGCTGCGCTCCGCGGCCGGGCTGCTGCCCGTACCGGTCCGCGTACTGGTCGGCGTGCTGCTGTGCGTACTGATCCGCGTACTGGTCCGCGTACTGCTGTCCGTACGAAGGGCCGTCCTGCTGCGCCTGACCGCCGCCTGCCGGCCCCTGCCCGGGGTATCCCTGTCCGAACGGCGTCCCCCACTGCCCCGTGGCGGCCGGATCGGTGGTCGGGGCGGGTGTCGCGGGGCCGGATGAAGGCTGCCTCGAGACGTCGGCGGGGTTCAGCGACGGCGGCGTGTAGCCGCCCTGCCCGGTGCCCGGTGCGGCGAGCGGCCCCCAGGCCTCGACGCCGGCTCCCGGAGGGGGCAGCGGACCTGTCGGCAGCTGCACGAACGCGGTGGCGTCCGCGTCGTATTCGCCGCCCCAGCCCTCTTGCGGGTACGACTGCTGCGCCTCGTCGCCGTAGCCGTACCCGTCGCCTTGGGCGTTCGGGTCGCCGTGCGGGTGGTTGCCGTTGCTCATGCGAGCGCCCTCCCGAGTCCTCGGCGGGCCAGTGTGGCCACCGTACGCCGCAAGTGGAACGCCGCGGGCGGAAGTACGGGAGCCTCACCGCCGTCCTCGGAAGGTGGCGGATCGGGAATGCACGCCATCGCGACATAGTCGCCGAAAGCCGACAGGGCCTCGGGGGCCAGGCCGCGCTCCCCGTCCCAGTCGATGAGTGAGGCGATCCAGCGCTCCGCCTCCAGCGGGCGCAGCGGCATGGGCGCCACCGCCCCGACCGCGCAGCGCACTCCGCGCCGCACCGGGTCGAGCACGACGGCGACCGAGGCCAGCGCGCGCCCCGGACCGGTGCGCCCGGTGGCTTTGAGGAAGGTCTGCGGCGCATGCAGCAGAGGCACGCGCACATGTCCTACGACTTCGCTGGGGCGCAGCATCTCCACGTTCGCGAGCAGGTGGCTCACCGGGATCTCCCGCCGTGAACCCTCGGGACCTGCCACGACGAGGGCGGCCTCCAGCGCGGCGAGCACCGGCAGTGTGTCACCGGTCGGTGCGGCGCTGACGACGTTGCCGCCGAGGGTGCCGGCGTTACGGATCTGGGGTGGCCCGGCGGCCCGTGCGCTCGCCGCCAGGGCCGGGATGAGCGCGGCGAAGTCGGGGCGGCCCATCCGCGCGTGTGTGAGACCCGCGCCGAGCAGAGCGTGCCCGTCCAGGTACTGCCAGCCGCGGATCTCGCTGATGCGGCCGAGGCCGACGAGAGCGGCGGGGCGGAGCTGGCCCGAGTTCACGCCTGCCATCAGGTCCGTACCGCCTGCGACGGGCACTGCTGCGGGCACTGCGGAGAGTGCCGACACGGCCTCATCGAGCGTGGTCGGCAGCATGACTGACTGCACAGCCTCTGGCGCATGTTGTTCATGCTGTGCGTGCGTGCTCAATCCAGCCGCCCCTTCCCCGGTCAGTCCCGGCCGCCGTGCCCGTACGGTACGTGCTCACAGCCCGGACGAGGCAACTCTGGCACATCTCGGCGGACAGTCGGACCGGGGGCCCGGTACGGGCTGATCCGTCAACTGCCATCACACTCGTCCCATGTCCGCGGGGATGGTCCGTAATCCCCTGCTCACACGGTCAAGCGGATGTTTGCCACTCTTGGGGAATCATGCTCCGATCACGTCTTCTGTACGGACTTTCGTGCTACGGACCATCTGTCCGTCCCATCCGTCATGACGTCGTCACGCTCCGCACACGCACGTGCCGTCACACCCGTGGAGGGGCTCCTCCGGCGGGTCTCCCGCGGACTCCGGGGCGCCGCTGCCAGGGGTGCGGGCCGTGCGGCGGACGGTAGTCGACGCCCATGGCGTCCAGACGCGCGTAGTGCGCGCGCGTCATCCGCTGCTCGAAATCGCCGAAGTCCCGCCTGTGCGGGGCCGGTAGAGCCGACCAGACGACCTCGGCGAAGGCCACGAGCCGCGGGAAGGTCTGGTAGTCGACCCGTTGCTGGTTCTCGGTGCACTCGGTCCACATGTTGGCCTGGGCGCCCAGCACGTGCCGTTCCCGGTCGGTGCCGGCCAACTCCTGCGGCACCGGCTCGAATCGGTACACGTCGCGCAGCGTGCGCACATACCCGACGGGGACCGGCTCTTCCGGGCCCGCGTCCTGCCTGTGGTCCAGATACACCTGCTGTTCGGGGCACATGACCACGTCGTGCCCGGCGCGTGCTGCGGCGATGCCGCCTGCGTAGCCGCGCCACGAGGAGACGGCCGCACCTTCCGCCAGCCCGCCCTCCAGGATCTCGTCCCAGCCGATGAGGCGGCGTCCGCGGGCGGCGAGCCACCTGTCGAAGTGCCCGATGAACCACGACTGCAGGGCGTCCTCACCGGTCAGGCCCAGCTCCCGGATGCGGGCCTGCGCGGCGGCCGACGCACGCCACTGGTCCTTGGGGCACTCGTCCCCTCCGAGGTGCACGAAGCGGGAGGGGAAGATCTCCAACACCTCCTCCAGAACGGCTTCGTAGAAGCGGAGAACGGTCTCGGAGGGCGCGAGGACGTCCCGGCTGACGCCCCATTCCGTCCACACCTCCATTGACGCGGTGTCCACCACGTCGGTGTTGCCCAGTTCGGGGTGCGCGGCGATGGCGGCCCGCGAGTGGCCGGGAACGTCGATCTCGGGGACGACGGTGACGTGACGTGCGGCGGCGTAGGCGACGATCTCCCGCAGGTCGTCCTGTGTGTACCGGCCGCCGTGCGCGCGCTCGTCCCACAGCGGCGGGGCGCCCTGCCTGCCCCGGTGCCCGATCAGGCTGCGGGCGCGGGTGCCGCCGGTCTCCGTCAGGCGGGGCCGGTGGCGGATCTCGATGCGCCAGCCCTGGTCGTCGGTGAGGTGCAGGTGCAGCACGTTGAGCTTGTGCGCGGCGAGGAGGTCGACGGTGCGCAGCACGCCGTCCTTGGGCGTGAAGTGCCGGGCGACGTCGAGCATGTAGCCGCGCCATGAGAAGCGGGGCGCGTCCTCGATGCGCGCTGCCGGTACGCGCCAACCGGCGCTGCCCGCTGCCGAGTTCGCCCGGCGGTACGCGGCGGGGCCCAGCAGCTGCCGCAGAGTCTGTGCGCCCCAGAAGACGCCTGCGGGGCCGCCGCCGGTGATCCGCACGCCGTCATCGGTCACGTCGAGGACGTAGCCTTCCGGGCCGAGCCGGGCGCCTGTGGTCTCGCAGATGCGCAGACGTACGGTGCCGGCTTCGCCGCTCTGCTCCGCGCCCGGCGGCAGCAGCGGCAAGCCCGTCGCGGGGCTCAGCGTGCTGCGCAGCCAGCACGCGGTGTCCTCGGTTCCGGGGCCGGCGTCGAGGCGTGACTCCGGTCCGAGGACGAAGTCCGGGCCCCGGCCTGGAGCCACGGAGCGGGGTGCGGGGATGAGGTCCGTGAGCGGCATGCCGTACACCTCTCGTCAGTACGCCGGTACGTCTGCAGGACGGGCGGATCGCCGCGCCCGGTGAACCCCGCCGGGGGATCAGTCCTTGACGGCGCCCCCGAGCCCGGAGACCAGGCGGCGGTGCACGAGGACGAAGAAGACCAGTACGGGGACCGTCATCACGGTGGAGGCGGCCATCACCCCGCCCCAGTCCGGGGTTTCGGTGTCGAAGAAGACCAACAGGGCCATGGGCAGGGTGGAGTTCTCGGTGGCGGAGATGATGAAGGACTTCGCGAAGAGGAAGTCGTTCCAGGCCGAGATGAAGGAGAAGACGCTCGTCGCCACCAGGCCCGGGAAGACCAGCGGGAAGAGGATCTGCCACAGGAATCGGGCCCGGCTCGCCCCGTCTATCCGGGCCTGCTCCTCCAGCGCTTCCGGCACCGCCTTCACGAATCCGCGCAGCATCCAGATCGCGAAAGGAAGGGAGAAGGCGAGATGCGGAAGTATCAGTGAGAGCAGCGAGTTGAGCGCGCCGAAGTCCCGCATCAGGAAGAACATCGGAATGGTCAGCGCTTCGACAGGCACCATCTGCGCCACCAGGAGGAGGATCAACAGCGTGGTGCGCAACCGGAATCGGAAGCGCGCCACCGCCGTCGCCGCCAGAAAGGCGATCAGGGCGGAGGCCGTCACCACGGTCCCTGCCACGAGAACGCTGTTGAGGAAGTACCGCCCGAAGTCCTGCTGTTCGAAGACGCGGCGAAATGCGTCCCAGGAAGGGTCGAGCGTCCAGGGCACCGGGTTCGCGGAACGGACCTCGCCCGCCGGTTTGAAGGCCGACAGCACCATCCAGTAGAGGGGAAAGGCCACGACGAGGGCGACGACCACCGCCGACGCCTCCGCGGCGAGCCGCCACGGTCTGCGCACCCGCTTCGCGAACCGCACCCTTCCGGCCGTCTCCGGCCGCAACGCCGTCACAGCACCTCGCCTTTCCGCCGCAGCAGTCGCAGATATACGAGCGTCACGCCGAGAAGGACGATCAGCATGACGACGCCGATCGCCGATCCGAGGCTGTACTGCGAGGAGGCGAACGCCTTCTGGTAGGCGTACACGTTGAGCACGAGATTCTGTCCGGCGATGCCGCCGCCGTCCGTCATCACGTAGATCTGGGTGAAGACCTTGAAGTCCCAGATGACCGACTGGACGGTGACGACCAGAAGTACGGGTCTGAGCATCGGCGCCGTGACGCTGCGCCAGGTACGCCAGTTGGAGGCGCCGTCCAGCGCGGCGGCCTCCAGCACCTCGACGGGAACGGCCCTGATGCCGGCGTAGACGGTGACCATGACCAGCGGGAACGAGCACCAGACGACCTCGAGGAACACCAGCGCGAAGGCACTCGTGCGCCCGTACGTCCAGGAGAAGTCCCCCAGCCCCAGCACCCTGTTGACGGGCCCGAAGTCGGCGTCGAAAAGGAACACCCAGACCGTGGAACCGGTGATGGCGGGCGTCGCCCACGCGCCCAGGGCCGCCAGCATCAACAGCAGTCGCGGGAGGGCGCGTACGCGCGTGAGCAGGACCGCCAGCGTGCAGCCGACGGCGAGCGTCCCCGTGACGCAGGCGGCGGCGAAGACCACCGTCGTCAGCAGTACGTATCGGAACTGGCTGTCGGCGAAGAGTTCGGTGTAATTCCCCAGCCCCTGGAACGACGTCGGTTCGCCTCCGCTGACCTGTGCCTGGGTGTATTCCAGGAACGAGATCAGCCCCAACTGGTAGACGGGGTAGACCAGTAGCGCGGCCAGCACGGTCAGAGCGGGAGCCAGATAGATCCAAGGCGTCCAACGTCCGTCGTGCACAGGCGAATTGGCCGCCGCCTTCCGGGGGCCGTTCATCGGCGTACGAGCACGTGCGGGCGCCGTGGCGCTCACTCGGCGAACGCCTTGTCCATCTTCTCCGCTGCCTCGCCCGCCGCCTCGTCGACTCCGCGCTTTCCGCCGGCGATCTGCTGGAACATCGTCGGCAGCACGAGTCCTGCGTCGATCTCGGCCCAGGCAGGCGTCACGGGCACGGATTTCGCACCCGCGTCGAGCGTCTTGACGAACGGTTCGACGAAAGGCTCCTTCTTCGCCACCTGTGCGCGGGTGTCGGTGAAGGTCGGCAGGAATCCCATGGCGTCGAAGAGCTTCCGCTGGGTGGCCTTGCCGGCCAGTTCGCGCATGAGGCCGACGGCGAGTGTGCGGTGCGAAGTGCTTTTCAGCACACCGATGTTGTTGCCACCGGCGAAGGCGGGCGCGACGGTGCCGCGACGGGTCCCGGGAAGGGGCAGCACGGCGTAGTCGTCCTTGACCTTTCCGTCCTCCATCGCCTGCCGGTTGAAGTCGCCCGCGACGGCCATTCCGGCCTTGCCTGCGGCGAAGGCTTCGACGTTGTCGTTGCCGCCCATGCCGGCGCACTTCGCGGCAGGGCAGTTGTCCTCCCCGAACAGGTCCGTGTACGCGGCGATCCCCTTCTTCGCACGCGCGCCGTCGATCGTCGCGGTGTACTTTCCGGCACCGGACTTCTTCGCCAGCTCGCCGCCGTGCGCCCAGATGAAGGGCATCGCACCGTAGGTGTAGGCACCGCCGACGACCAGTCCGTACAGCTCGGGCCGCTCGGCCCGTATCTTCCTTGCCGCGGAGGCGACTTCGGCCAGGGTGCCGGGAGGTTCGATGCCGAGGTCGTCGAAGATGTCGGTCCGGTAGTAGAGCGCCCGGACGCCGACGAAGAACGGTGCGCCGTAGACCTTGCCGTCCACCGTGACGGATTCCTTGGCGGCGCGGTCCGTGTCGCTTGCCTGCGACCGGTCACCGAACTCGGCGCTCACATCGGCGAGTCCGCCGTTCCTCACGTATCCCGCAGTGTCGGTGTTGCCGTACTCGATCAGATCCGGCGCGGACGACGGGTCGTTGAAAGCGCCCTTGATCTTCTCGGCCCGGCTGTCGACGGGGATGTACTGCACATCCACCCGTACACCGTCGTGCTGCTTCTCGAACCTGCGCACGACGCCGTCGACGACGCGCTCCTTGGGCTTGTTGCCGACCTCACGGAAGAGCCACACCCGCAGCGTGCCGCTTTTCGCGTCCTCCCCCGCCCCGCCCTGGGACGTGGAGGGCGCGCATCCCGCCAGGAGCGTTCCGGCCATGGCGAGCGCCGCCACCGCGGCGCCTGTCCGTACGGCTAACTTCACGGCGAAGTCCCCCAACCCTCTTCAGGCGTTGCAGAATTCGCAACGCGAGTTTCGCGTCGCACAACTTCGCAGGAGGTTACGAGCAGCCACCCGTGCCGGGCAATAGGTCTCGACCAATCCGTGACGAGCGCTTCAACTCTCCATGCACGCCCCCGCACGATGCAGCGCGCCCCGCCCGATCCCCGCAAGGGGTCGAACGAGGCGCGCTGTGAGCCTCACGCGGTGGCCGGGCCGTACGAACACGGACCGGCCGGGCCGACCGGGAACAGGGGTCGGCCGGAGAACCGGAAGAACCAGAAAAAGTGCAGAGAGGGAGCTCGCTCAGGCGCTACTTGCCGTCGCCCTTGCCGTCCTTGCCCTTGTCTCCGCCGGAGCTCATCGTCTCGAAGATCTCCTTGCACATGGGGCAGACCGGGTACTTCTTGGGGTCACGCCCCGGCACCCAGACCTTGCCGCACAGCGCGACGACGGGCGTGCCGTCCATCGCGCTCGCCATGATCTTGTCCTTCTGGACGTAATGGGCGAACCGTTCGTGATCACCGTCTCCGTGCGACGTCTGCGGGGTCGGCTCGACGAGGGTGCCGGTTCCCGTGCCGCGCTCAGGCTCAAGAGTGCTCATGCGGACCAAGCCTAATTCAGTGAGGCGTCGTCCGGGTATGTGGCCACCATCGCCAGTTCGCTGCGCTGTCTTCGCAGCACGGACCGCCACAGCCCCTCCGGCGAGGGCGAAGAGACGTCGCCCGGCTCGGACTCGACGACATACCACGCGCCGTCCGACAGCTCCTTCTCCAGCTGCCCCGGACCCCAGCCTGCGTACCCGGCGAAGATCCGCAACGAGCCCAGCTCCGCGGCCAGGAGCTCCGGCGGCGCCTCGAGGTCGACCAGGCCGATGGCTCCGTGCACGCGCCGCCAGCCCAGCGGGCCGTCGCGTTCGGCGCTGCCCGGGCCGTTGCCGTGCGAGCCGCTCTCGCGCCCGTCCACACCCCCGTCGCCGCCCGGCGACGAGGGGACGACGGCCACTCCCAGCGCCGCGTCCAGCGAGACCGGGCCGCCCTGGAAGACGACGCCGGGCTCTCCCGCGAGCGCGGCCCACGGCTCGAGGATGTCTACGACGTCTACGGGCGTCGGGCGGTTCAGCACCACACCGAGCGACCCCTCCTCGTCGTGGTCGAGCAGCAGCACCACGGCGCGGTCGAAGTTCGGGTCAGCCAGCACCGGTGTGGCGACCAGCAGCCGCCCGGTGAGCGAGGACACCTCGGTCATGCGGCAATGATCCCCCACCCGCGCCGTTCGTGTGCGTCAACAGCCGGATCAGCACCCTCACATCGGGCTTACGCCCTGCTCACAGGGGGTGCCTGGGATCTCTGCACCTTCCTCGCCGCTGCCGCAACTCCGGTCACAACTCGGCACAATCCGCTCACTGAACGTGATATTGCCCATCTGCCGCGATCCGCCTGCCTCGCCGCCCTTGGGCGCCACAGCGCCACGCCCACTACGATTGTCTCTTCCGCTCAGGTTCCCCGAGGGCTCGTTACGCGGGGACCCGAGCAACAAGCCCCAGCCCCAACCGTCTTCAGGAACGCGGAGATCCATGACCGACGACGTCCTGCTTGTCCACGGCGGCACCCCGCTCGAAGGCGAGATCCGTGTCCGCGGCGCGAAGAACCTCGTTCCGAAGGCGATGGTCGCCGCGCTGCTCGGCAGCGAGCCGAGCCGGCTCCGCAACGTGCCCGACATCCGCGATGTGCGGGTCGTACGCGGCCTTCTTCAGCTGCACGGCACGACCGTGACCTCCGGTGAGGAGTCCGGCGAGCTCGTGCTCGACCCCTCGCACGTCGAGAGCGCCAACGTGGCGGACATCGACGCACACGCGGGCTCGTCCCGCATCCCGATCCTCTTCTGCGGCCCGCTGCTGCACCGCCTCGGGCACGCCTTCATCCCGGGCCTCGGAGGCTGCGACATCGGCGGCCGTCCCGTCGACTTCCACTTCGACGTCCTGCGGCAGTTCGGCGCGACGATCGAGAAGCGCGCCGACGGCCAGTACCTGGAGGCGCCGCAGCGCCTCCGCGGCACCAAGATCCGGCTTCCCTACCCGTCGGTCGGCTCCACGGAGCAGGTGCTGCTCACCGCGGTGCTCGCCGAAGGTTCAACCGAATTGAGCAACGCCGCCGTCGAGCCCGAGATCGAGGACCTCATCTGCGTGCTGCAGAAGATGGGCGCGATCATCTCGATGGACACGGATCGCACGATCCGCATCACGGGTGTCGACAAGCTCGGCGGCTACACCCACAGCGCCCTCCCCGACCGCCTCGAGGCGGCCTCCTGGGCGAGCGCGGCCCTGGCGACGGAAGGCAGCGTCTTCGTCCGCGGCGCCAGCCAGCGGGAGATGATGACCTTCCTCAACACCTTCCGCAAGGTGGGCGGCGCGTTCGAGGTGCTCGACGAGGGCATCCGCTTCTGGCACCCGGGCGGCCCGCTGAAATCCATCGCCCTGGAGACGGACGTCCACCCCGGATTCCAGACCGACTGGCAGCAGCCGCTGGTGGTCGCCCTCACCCAGGCGACGGGCCTGTCGATCGTCCACGAGACGGTCTACGAGTCCCGGCTGGGCTTCACCTCCGCCCTGAACCAGATGGGCGCCCACATCCAGCTCTACCGCGAGTGCCTGGGCGGTTCCGCCTGCCGCTTCGGGCAGCGCAACTTCCTGCACTCGGCTGTCGTGTCGGGCCCGACGAAGCTCCAGGGCGCCGACCTGGTCATCCCCGACCTCCGCGGCGGCTTCTCGTACCTGATCGCGGCTCTGGCCGCCCAGGGCACCTCTCGCGTCCACGGCATCGACCTGATCAACCGCGGCTACGAGAACTTCATGAAGAAGCTGGCGGAGCTCGGCGCGAAGGTGGAGCGCCCGTAGGGCTGCCTCTCCCGGCCCGGCGGACAACATCACACGAAAGGGCGGTCACCCGGTTCTCGGGTGACCGCCCTCTCCTGTGCCTGGCGTGGAGCGGCCGACAGCCGCTCCGGGCCGTTACTTGCCCTTGGCGGCTTCCTTGAGCTTGGAGCCGGCCGACACCTTCACGCTGTACCCGGCCGGAATCTCGATCGGGTCGCCGGTCTGCGGGTTCCGCGCGGTGCGCGCCGCACGGTGCGTGCGCTCGAAGGTGAGGAAACCGGGGATGGTGACCTTCTCGTCGCCCTTGGAGACGACCTCGCCGACGGTCTCGGCGAGGGCGGCCAGAACGGCGTCGGCGTCCTTACGGGTCACCTCGGCGCGCTCGGACAGAGCGGCCACCAGCTCACTGCGGTTCATAACTCGTTACTCCCGTGTTCTTCTTGCCGATGAGGCGTGAGATCGAAGCCGATGCTGCCAGGGCCATCTGACACTCCCCAGACCAGGGTCTGTTTAGAGACCCTCCCGCCCCGTGGGGCATCCCGGGACGTGGTCCCAGTGGATGCATCCTGCCTCCACGTGCGGGGGGAAAGCCAATCCGGCACATTCTGACAGCTGCGGAGTCACACGAGCGGCGGCGATGCCCTCGCTGTGCTGACGCCCCACAGGCTTGTGTCTGGCGCAACCCTAGAGGGGCCGTCGTGACCCTGCACCTCGCGACGCGCCGTGCCGCCACGCGGGCGGACGGGCCCCGCGAGGTCACCGGGCCACTTCGGACACGAACTCACCGGGCAGCGGTTACCCGGCATCGCTCACACAAACCGCCCCGCCGGGTCGCGATCCATGCGACGGGCGGGGCGGTCGGGAGCGTCGGGGCGCCCTGAGGGGCGCGCGGCGGCGCCGTCAGTCCGAGGCTGTGGCGGCGGCCGCCGTGGTCGTCGCCGGGACGGTGGCGGCCTCTCCCGCAGCGCGTGCGGCGTCCCGTACGGCGCCCGCGACGGCGCCGGAGACCTTCTCGTTGAAGACGCTGGGAATGATGTAGTTCGCGTTCAGCTCGTCCTCGAGGACCACGTCCGCGAGCGCCCGCGCCGCGGCCAGCATCATCTCGTCGTTGACGGACCGCGACTGCGCGTCCAGCAGGCCGCGGAAGACTCCCGGGAAGACGAGGACGTTGTTGATCTGGTTGGGGAAGTCGGAGCGGCCGGTGGCGACCACCGAGGCGGTCTCCCGGGCCACGGCCGGGTCGATCTCCGGGTCGGGATTGGCAAGAGCGAACACGACTGCGCCCTTCGCCATCCGCGCCACGTCGGCGCCGTCGAGCACGTTCGGCGCGGAGACGCCGATGAAGACGTCGGCCCCGACGACGGCTTCCTTCAACGTCCCGCTCACACCTTCGGGGTTGGTGTTGTCGGCGATCCAGCGCAGAGGCGAGCCCTCCGGCTCCCCGACCAGGTCCGCGCGGCCCTCGTGCACCACACCGTGGATGTCGGCGACGACCGCGTGCTTGAGCCCGGCCTCCAGCAGCAGCTTCAGGATCGCGGTGCCGGCCGCGCCCGCGCCGGACATGACGACGCGGATGTCCTCGATGCGCTTGTCCACCACGCGCAGCGCGTTGTAGAGCGAGGCGAGCACCACGATCGCCGTACCGTGCTGGTCGTCGTGGAAGACGGGGATGTCGACGAGCTCGCGGAGGCGTGCCTCGATCTCGAAGCAGCGCGGCGCGGAGATGTCCTCCAGGTTGATCCCGGCGAAGCCGGGTGCCAGCGCCCGGACGATCTCCACGATCAGGTCCGTGTCCTGCGTGTCCAGGCAGATCGGCCACGCATCGATCCCCGCGAAGCGCTTGAAGAGGGCCGCCTTGCCCTCCATCACGGGCAGCGCGGCCTGCGGGCCGATGTTGCCCAGGCCGAGCACCGCCGAGCCGTCGGTGACGACGGCGACGCTGTTGCGCTTGATCGTCAACCGCCGCGCGTCCTCGGGGTGTTCGGCGATCTGGGTGCAGACGCGGGCCACGCCGGGCGTGTAGACCATGGAGAGATCGTCGCGATTGCGAATGGGGTGTTTCGACGACATCTCGATCTTGCCGCCGAGGTGCATGAGGAACGTACGGTCCGAGACCTTGCCCAGCGCCACACCCTCGATGTCGCGCAGCTGCGCGACGATCTCGTCGGCGTGCGCGGTCGAGGAAGCCGCGATCGTGACGTCTATGCGGAGCCGCTCGTGACCCGAGGCGGTGACATCGAGGCCGGTGACCGAACCGCCCGACGACTCCACGACTGTGGTGATCTGACTGACCGCTGAACCCCCTGCGGGGACCTCCAGACGGACGGTCATCGAGTAGGAGACGCTTGGCGCGCTCATTGGCCGACTTCCCTCTGCTTTCTCGTGATGTTGTGCCGCACTGACCCGCGGCGCCGAAGTATCGACGGCTACGGGTGGGGCACGTCAACAGATCGTCCCACCTACCACCCGGTACGCGGTAACGCGTCTCCGGATTCGGAAAGAGCCTTCCACGGTACGAGATGCGTGCGATCGGGTCGCCTCCGGCCCCTTCTTCTACCCCCGGCGCGAAAATCTGTGTCTACGCCCCAAATCACTTCAAAGCGCCCCATCTCGGCCTAGGATCGCCCCGCAAACGCCATATGCATACAGGGAGACCAGGAATGGCTCAGGGCACCGTCAAGTGGTTCAACGCCGAGAAGGGCTACGGCTTCATCGCCCAGGAGGACGGCGGACCGGACGTCTTCGTCCACTACAGCTCGATCAACGGAGAGGGCTACCGCAGCCTTCAGGACACCCAGCGCGTCGAGTTCGAGATCGCCGAGGGCCGGAAGGGCCCGCAAGCGGAAGGGGTCCGCATCATCGGCTGAAGCGCCGCTGACGCGAACCCCGCGAAAGAGCTTCGAAGAAGCTCGGAGAAGTATTTGGTGACACCGACCCGCCAGCTCGCCTCGCGGCAAGTGGTCGCTCGAAGCGACAATGGTTGGGCCCGGGGGCATGGATCGGGCCGGTGCCACATCCAGGCTAACAAACAGCCTCAGGAAGCGATTCCCTTACCCGGCCGCGACTTTCGTCAGTCTCTGAGCAGCTCCGGGACTCCGCCCGCGTCCGGCCGATCCCGCTCTCCGGACAGCACGGTCAGCAGCTGTGTCGCCCGTGTCAGAGCCACGTACAACACCCTCAGTCCGGCGGGTGATCCTCCCCCGTGGACTTCGTCACGGGCGGTACCCCCACCCCGGGCTTCGTCACGGGCGGTACCCCCACCCCGGGCTTCGTCACGGGCGGTGCCGCCACCCCAGGTTTCGTCACGGGCGGTACCCCCACCCCAGACCTCGTCACGGGTGGAGGGCCTCCCGGCGAAGCCGGTCTCCCCCGCGATCTCCCCCGGGGACACGACGACCGTCGCGTCGTACTCAAGTCCCTTTGCCTCAAGGCTGCCCAGGGGTACGACGCGGTCGCCCAGGCCGGCCAGCCATCCGCGTGCCTCCTCCCGCCATCGCATGGGGACCACGACACCGACCGTGCCCTCGACCTGGTCCAGCGCCCGGTTCGCCTCCTCGCGCACCGCCGCCCCCATCTCGCCGTGCGCCACGGCGTATCGGGGCCGCAGGCCCGTCGAGCGCACCGCCTTCGGCGGCACCACTCCGGGCATCGCCAGCGCCAGCACCCGGTCCGCCAGTTCCGCGATCTCGGCGGGGTTGCGGTAGTTGACGGTCAGTTCGAAGCGGCGGCGTGGGCGGGTGCCCAGCGCCTCGGTGCGCGCTTCTGCCGCCTCCTGTGTGTCGGGCCACGAGCTCTGGGCCGGATCGCCGACGACCGTCCAGGTGGCGTGCCGGCCCCGGCGGCCGACCATGCGCCACTGCATCGGGGTCAGGTCCTGCGCCTCGTCGACGATGACGTGCGCGTAGTCCGTGCGCTCCTCCGCGAGGCGCTCCGCCCGGTCACGGCGCGCGGAGTCCCGGTCGGCCGCTGTGGTCAACTCCTCGAGGCCGGTGAGCTGTTCGAGCGGATCGAGCTCACGCTTGCGGGGCTTGGCCGGCGTGCCGAGCAGTACGCGCAGCTCGTCCAGGAGGGCCACGTCGTGCACGGACAGGGGGCCCTGGCCGTCGGCGTCGAGGCGCCGCAGGGACCGCGCCACCTCCCTCGCCTCCGCGGGACGCAGCAGCCTGCCGCGACCGGAGCGTCCCGACCTTCCCGACCGTCCGGACCTGCCCGTGCCGCCCCCGAAGCGGACGAGCCGGTCCTCGTCGGCGAGCCAGGCGAGGACCCGACGCGGTGTCAGTTCCGGCCACCACGCGTCGAGGAAGGCGATGAAGTCGTCCTCGGTGGCGATGTCCTCGTCGAAGCCCTCGCGTGCCTCGGCCGCCAGCTCCGGGTCCGTGTAGTGGCGTTGCGCACCGGACTTCTCCCAGAGCGCGTCCAGCACGAACTTGCGGGCGCGGGGGCGCATGAGGTTGACGGGGGCCGTGCCGCTGAGCACCTGCTGGCGGATACGGCGCAGCTCGTCCTCGTCCAGCTCCACTCGTTGGCGGAAGGCGACGACACGCAGCGTCCTGGGCGCCTGGTCCGTATCCAGTGCGCCTCGCGCCGCTCTGTGCAGCACCTTCACCATCCGCGCGGAACCCTTGATGCGGGCGACGGGCTGCTCGTCGTAGGTGGTCGCTTCCGCGCCGTCCACGAGCGAGCCGAGCGCACGGACGGCGACCTGGCCCTCCTCGCCGAGCGACGGCAGCACGCCTTCGGTGTAGGAGACCAGCAGCGGTGTGGGGCTGACGACGAGGATGCCGCCCGCGTACCTGCGCCTGTCCTGGTAGAGGAGGTACGCGGCGCGGTGCAGCGCGACCGCGGTCTTGCCCGTGCCCGGCCCGCCCTCCACCTCGGTGACCGACGCGGCGGGGGCACGGATGACGAGGTCCTGTTCGGCCTGGATGGAGGAGACGATGTCGCGCATCGCGTGGCCGCGCGCCTGGCCCAGCGCCGCCATCAGGGCGCCGTCGCCGATGACGGGGAGCTCGCCGCCGTCGATGCGGGCGGTGATCTGCGGGCGCAGCAGGTCGTCCTCGACTCCGAGCACCTGCCGGCCCTTGCTTCGGATGACGCGGCGCCTGACGACCCGGCCCGGCGCGACGGGCGTCGCGCGGTAGAAGGGTGCGGCGGCGGGGGCCCGCCAGTCGATGACAAGGGGCGTGTAGTCGGCGTCCAGCACGCCGATCCGTCCGATGTGCAGGGTCTCGGCGATGTCGGCGGTGCCGTCGCCGTGCACGGCGCCCTCGGCGGGTTCGACCGAGGTGTACGCGCCGTCCGGGCCCCTCACGCCGTCCTCACCGGGCAGCAGGTCGATGCGTCCGAAGAGGAAGTCCTCGAACTCGCTGTTCAGACGGTTCAGATGGACACCGGCGCGGAAGACCTGGGCGTCGCGCTCCGCCAGTGCGCCGGGGGTTCCCACCTGGGCCCGTTTCGAGGCGTCGTCCACCAGGAACTCGGCCTCGTGGATCTTCTCCTCGAGCCTGCGGTACACCCCGTCGAGGTGCTCCTGCTCCCCGCGGATCTCCCGCTCCCGGACACTGTCGTGCTGCGAAGCCAACGCCGCAGCCCCCTTCTGCTTGTTCCAGCCCCAACGGGTACAGGGCAGCCGTCAACCGTACGCGAACGGAGGTCCCCTGCGCACATGCCACGACAGGGGCCCCGGCCCGATCCGGGCGGAGGGCTGTGACAGGAGTAACCGCGCGGAAGTCGGGCAGGCACTGTCTCTCGACGAACTGAAGAGCCGAGTGCGGCGGAGGATTGAGTCATGACATCGCCTCAGAGCTGGGAGCAGGCGCATACGGGGCCGGGCGGTGCCGGCTGGAGCGGGCACGGAGGGGGAGCTCCCTCGGGACCTCCGCGCAACGGGTTCGGCGTGGCGGCGCTGACGCTCGGGCTGATAGGCGCGGTCCTGTTCTGGACGATCCTGGGCGGGCTGCTGCTCGGCCTGCTCGCGGTGATCTTCGGCATCCTCGGCTTCCGCCGCGGCAAGAGGGGCCAGGCGACGAACGGCACGCTCGCCGTGGTCGGCGCGGTCATCGGCGGCCTCGCCCTCGTCGCGTCCGGCGTCGTCCTCGCGATCGGGATCTCCGTGCTCAGCTCCGGCGACTACGAGCAGCTCAACGACTGCGTCCAGAGGGCGGGCACGCAAGCCGAGGAGCAGAAGTGCCAGGAGGACTTCGTGAAGAGCATCACGGGGTGACTGCCGGCCTTAGGCGGCGCCGGCGGTGATCCCTCACTCCGTGAGGGCACCGCTGCCGTCGCCGTCCTCACCGTGCGGGTCCTGATCGTGGGTGCCCTAGCCGTCCGTACCGTCGTACTTCCCGCTGTCCGACGCGGATTCGAGCGCGAGCCGGTAGCCGCGCTTGACGACTGTCTGGATCAGCTTCGGTGCGCCCAGCGCGACGCGCAGCCGGGCCATCGCCGTCTCCACCGCGTGCTCGTCGGTCCCCGATCCGGGCAGCGCGCGCAGCAGCTCCGCCCGGGAGACGACCCAGCCGGGGCGCCTGGCCAACGCGCGCAGCAGCGCCATCCCCGCAGGCTGCACCGTCCGGAGCGAGCCGTCGACGACGACGGCGCGCCCCCGGATCTCGACCCGGTGCCCCGCCAGTGGCAGCACCCGTACGCGGCCGGGCAGTTCGACGCACAGCCGCTGTACGAGCGGGCCCAGCCGGAACCGCTCCGGCTGCACCGTCGGCACGTCG
>NZ_JACBXA010000118.1 GCF_013870515.1 Streptomyces albidus (ex Kaewkla and Franco 2022)
ACGTGGCGAAGGAGCTGACCCGCGGACGCACCTACGGCGTGGCCTGGTCGATGAAGGACTGCGTGCGGCGCCGCACCGGATCCGTCCGCGCCCATCGCCCGCCCCAGTCGGGCCTCCCGCTCGGGCAAAGCTTGCTGAGCCATGAGAAAGACGATGGCAGAAGCCGCCATGTACGTACGGTGCTGTCGATCACCATTGCGTATCGAACGAGGACGCCCCGTACAACGCCCGGTCGCGAAACGGGAGTTGTGGTGCAGATGCCATCTACGCGCGTAGGAGCTAGAGTACGCAAATGACGAGCCAGACCCTCAACACGATTCCGACCCCGCAACAGATCCGCCGCGCTCCGAAGGCGCTGCTGCACGACCACCTCGACGGTGGCCTGCGGCCCGCCACCATCATCGAGCTGGCCCGGGAGACGGGGTACGACGCACTGCCCGAGACCGATGCCGACCGGCTGGAGAGCTGGTTTCGCGCATCGGCGGACTCCGGTTCGCTGGAGCGCTATCTGGAGACGTTCTCGCACACCGTCGGCGTCATGCAGACACGGGACGCGCTCGTCCGTGTCGCAGCCGAGTGCGCGGAGGACCTGGCCGCGGACGGGGTGGTCTACGCGGAGGTCCGCTTCGCCCCGGAGCAGCACCTGGAGAAGGGCCTCACGCTCGAAGAGGTCGTCGAGGCCGTCAGCGAGGGCTTCCGTGAGGGCGAGCGGCGGGCACGCGCTGCCGGCAACCGCATCCGCGTCGGCGCCCTGCTGACCGCCATGCGGCACGCGGCCCGCGCCTTGGAGATCGCCGAACTCGCCAACAGGTACCGCGACGTGGGCGTCGCCGGTTTCGACATCGCGGGTGCCGAGGCGGGCCACCCTCCCACCCGTCACCTCGACGCCTTCGAGTACCTCAAGCGCGAGAACAACCACTTCACGATCCACGCCGGTGAGGCGTTCGGGCTGCCCTCCATCTGGCAGGCCCTCCAGTGGTGCGGCGCCGACCGGCTCGGTCACGGCGTGCGCATCATCGACGACATCCAGGAGGACGACGCCGGCACGGTGAAGCTGGGCCGTCTCGCCTCCTACGTTCGTGACAAGCGCATCCCCCTCGAGCTGTGTCCGAGCTCCAACCTGCAGACGGGGGCGGCCGCTTCGTACGCCGAGCACCCCATCGGGCTGCTGCGCCGCCTGCACTTCCGCGCGACGGTCAACACCGACAACCGGCTGATGAGCGGCACCAGCATGAGCCAGGAGTTCGAGCACCTGGTGGGGACGTTCCGCTACACCCTCGACGACATGCAGTGGTTCACGGTCAACGCGATGAAGTCCGCGTTCATCCCTTTCGATGAACGTCTCGCGATGATCAACGACGTGATCAAGCCCGGTTACGCCGAGCTGAAGTCCGAGTGGCTCTTCAGGGAGTGACGCAGGTGCGTCGGTGACCTGCGAATACGTCGTCGCGCAGGGCCGATCGGGGCAGTCGGCGCAGGTGGTACGGGACGAATGGTCATCGGATCACCTGCCCGACATCCTCCCCTTGTGGGGTGTTTGCCCATGATCCGCATGGATCGCTACGTTCGCCGGGCCGCTCAACCCGACAGACGAGGACGTAGCACCATGCAGCACGTAGCCAGGAAGTTCATCACCGTCGCCGTACTCGGCGCAGCAATCGCCGCGCTCGGCACGGGCGTCGCCTCCGCCGAGCCCGTCCGGGTCGTGCACCAGGGCCCGGGCTCGGCCGGCCAGCAGTCGCCCCAGGGTGGTCAGCAGGCCCCGCAGAGCGGTCAGCAGACCCCCCAGACCGGTCAGCAGACTCCGCAGCTCGGCAGCCAGATGCCTGCCGGGTGGCTCGACAAGCTCCCCCAGCAGGCGGCGCAGCAGCGTCAGCAGCCCACCCTGCTCTCCGGCCTTCCGGTCGGCGGGTCCGGGCTCGGCATCTGAGGCGAGTCCTCACGTACGCGGACGGGCCGCGCATCGCTTCGATGCGCGGCCCGTCCGCGTGTGCGCCGTAGGCGCCTGCCGTCACCAGGCGGCCCGCTCCTCCGAGTTGGGAAGCAGGATCCACAGCGCCAGGTAGAGCAGGAACTGAGGGCCGGGAAGCAGGCATGAGATCACAAAGATCCACCGCATGGTGCTGGGTTTCGTTCCGAAGCGGCGTGCCAGGCCGGCGCACACTCCGCCGATCATCCGGTTGTCGCGCGGGCGGGCAAGAGCGGGCATGTCGGGACTCCTTCACTCCGAATCGGTGCGTGTCTCGTGTTTCCACGCTATTCGGAGGTCACACCCCGGGGCGTCGGACTAGGGGGCGATCCCGACCCTGGCCGCTCTAGGGGGCGCACCCTGGACTTCGTCCTCCCGGTGGTGGAGGGCGCCGTACGACCCCCGTCCGCCGGAGAGCGGCGTTCCGGCCTCCGCTGTGACGCCCACGTGGGGCAGAAGGGCCCCGGACCTGCGGCGCACGAGCGCGCGCAGAGGCGTGAAGGCCAGCAGGAAGGCGACTGCCACGCCCGCGGTGTGCAGCAGCACCGAGTCCACGTTCACCACGTGGCCCGGCACTCCCGACTGGAGGAGCAGGATCGCGGAGGAGATGAGCGCGCCGGCGCAGACGGTACGGACCCAGGTCCGCGGAAGCCTCCGCTCCAGCCCTCCCGTGGCCAGCGGCAGCAGCACGCCGAGCGGCGCCAGCTGGAGCAGCTCGTCGGCGAGACCGGCCAGCGCGTCGGGTGAACCGTCGCCGAGATCGGAGCGGATCGTCGCGAGAGGCTGCAGATTCGCGGGGGCGACCCACGGCACCGACAGCGGACGGAGCGCCAGCCAACCGGCGAACGTCAAATACGCGATCAGCAGGATGAGACCTGCGACGCGGAAACGGGAAGCGGGAGCGGCGGTTTCCCCGCCGCGGCCTTGACGCTGCACATCAGGGTGGACGTCGCAGACGTCTCGCGTGGTTCCGGGAGTGGCATGTCACACAGGTGCCACCGCTGAAGGAGGCCGCCGGTCAGACGGGTGTCCCCGCCGTCGCAGCGGCCTCCGGCCGCGTACGCAGCGAGGTTCCGCATTCGAAGCGGCGCAGCTGCTCGTCGGCACCGGGGCCGTCTCCCTTTGCGGGGCCGCCGAGGATCACGGCACGGTCGGTGCCCGAGGCCGCGGTGTCCGCGTAGGTGCAGACGATCTGCGCCAGCGCGAACGACGGCAGATCGTCCAGCGTCATGCTCAGCCGCAGCGCCCCCGGCGGGTCGTCGTCGGCGGGCCCGGTCACCTTCAGATCGCGGGGTACCGCCGTCTTGAATCCTGCCGATTCCTCTTCGGAGTCCGGTTCGGCCTGGAGGGCGTCCAGCAGACCCCGTGCGACGGGGAGCCGCTCCGAGTCGTCCCCGTCGGGCAGGGCGACCCGCCGCTCGACCGGCGAGACACGTGATCCGCAAGCCAGGTAGACGCGCACCGGCAGATTCCCCTTGCTGCGCTCGGCCGTCTCGCGGTCACCGGGCAGCACACAGCCCACCCTCGAAGGCGCGGCGCCCGCGTCGACGGGTACGGACGTGGAGCGGATGCCGCACCCGGAGAGCGCACCCAGGAGCGTCAGGCCCGCGAGCACTCCGCACGACGTCGCTCGTCCTCGTACCGCGAGGAGCCGGGTGCCGCTCACCGTCCGTCCCTCCTGCCGCCCCTGTCGCCCTTGCCGTCCTCACCCTCGGCCCGCCCCCGGGCACGCCGGTCGTCTTCCTCGCGCGCGGCCGCTGCTTCCGCTTCCTCGTCCGCTTCGCCCTCCCCGGGTGCGGGCCCGGCCGAGCCACGCGGAAGGCGGAGCGTGAAGACGGCACCGCCCTCCGGTGAGGGGTCGTTGCGCGCCGAGATCGAGCCGCCGTGGATGTGCGCGTTCTCCTGCGCGATGGAGAGGCCCAGCCCGCTGCCCTCCGACCTCGGACGCGACGCGCTGGCCTTGAAGAAGCGGTCGAAGACGTGCGGCAGCTTCTCCTCGGGAATGCCCGGCCCGCGGTCCGCCACCTCGATCACCAGCTCGCCGGCGCCCGACGGTGACTCCTCGGTGCGTACGGAGATCCGGACCGGCGATCCGCCGTGCTTGAGCGCGTTCCCGATGAGGTTCGCCAGGATGACGTCCAGGCGGCGCGGATCCAGCCGCACCATCAGGCCGCGGTCGGCGTCGAGTTCGACGGCGTCCAGCCAGGCCCGCGCGTCGATGCAGGCGGTCACCTGGTCGGCCACGTCCACATGGTCGAGGACGAGATTGGCCGTACCGGCGTCGAACCGCGTGACCTCCATCAGGTTCTCGACCAGGTCGTTCAGCCGTCTGGTCTCGCTGACCACGATCTGGACCGCCGGCGCGATCATCGGGTCGAGGTTCTCCTGCTCCTCCTCCAGCACCTCGGTGACCGCGGAGATGGCCGTCATCGGCGTACGCAGCTCGTGCGACATGTCGGCCACGAAGCGCCGTGAGGACTCCTCCCGCGCGCTCAGATCGGCGACGCGGTTCTCCAGCGACTCCGCGGTCCGGTTGAACGTGCGGGAGAGCTCGGCCAGTTCGTCAGTACCGGACACCTTCAGGCGGGTGTCGAGCTTCCCCTCGCCCAGCCGCCGGGCGGCGTCCCCGAGCCGCCGTACGGGCCGCAGCACCGTCGAGGCGGCGGCCTGCGCGAGCAGCATCGCGCCGAGGAGCGCCACACCCGTCGCGATGCCCAACGACCAGGCGAGCGAGTTGAGATCGTCACGTTCAGGGCCGAGCGACTTGCGCATGAAGCCCGAAGGCGTCGGCCCTTCGCCGATCATCTTCGCTCCGCCGACCAGGAAGGGCTCGCTGCCGCCCCCGTCGGCGGAGCGCTGCCAGTAGAGGTGGTACGGGTAGGAGTTGCCGGTGTCGACGGGCCTGCGCTTGCCCACGGCGCTGCGCAGCTGCCCGGGCACGTCCTCCATGGTGAAGGCGTCCTGGTCGGAGGCGGCCGTGCACGGGGCTCCCCGCGCGTCCTCGCCGGTGAGCAGGACCTCGTAGCTCTGCGAGGTGTTCGCCATCTTCTCGGCCGCGTCCCACAGTTGGCGGCAGTCGTAGCGGCGGGGGAGGCTTCCCGCGTTGTCCTCCATGGACTTGCGGAAGTCGTTGAGAGCCGCGTTCTGCGTGCGGGTGAGTACGGCGTCCCGGTTGAGCCAGTACGCGATCCCGGATGCCGAGACCGCGGCCGTGAGCGCCACCAGTGCGAAGACGACGACCAGCCGGAGGCGGAGAGTCGGCAGCACTCCCGCGAGACGGCCGCGCATCCGGTCCCCCCAGGCCCGTGGCCTCGGCTGCGCCGGGTCGGTCACTGCGGGGCGTCCAGCCTGTACCCCACACCCCGCACCGTGCGGATGAGGGTCGGCGAGGACGGTACGTCCTCGACCTTCGCGCGCAGGCGCTGCACGCAGGCGTCGACGAGTCGCGAGTCACCGAGGTAGTCGTGCTCCCACACCAGTCGGAGAAGCTGCTGCCGCGACAGCGCCTGACCGGGCCGCCTGCTCAGTTCGAGCAGCAACCGGAGCTCGGTGGGGGTGAGTTGAAGGTCCTCGCCGTTCTTCGTCACCGTCATCGCGGAACGGTCGATGACCAGACTGCCGAACGTCGCCGCGTCGTTGGACTCGCGCTCGCCGCGGCGCATCACGGCGCGGATGCGGGCGTCCAGCACGCGGCCCTGCACCGGCTTGACGACGTAGTCGTCCGCACCGGACTCCAACCCCACGACCACATCGATGTCGTCGCTGCGGGCCGTCAGCAGGATGATCGGCAACTGGTCGGTGCGGCGGATGCGACGGCACACCTCGAAACCGTCGATTCCGGGCAGCATCACGTCCAGGACGATCAGGTCCGGCCGCTGTTCGCGCAGCAGTTTGAGGCCGTCCTCACCGGACGCCGCGGTCACCACGCGGTGGCCCTGACGGGTCAGACCCATCTCCAGGGCGGTACGGACAGCGTCATCGTCCTCGATCAGCAACAGGAAAGGCACGCGGGCCATTCTGTCCCATGCCCCCCTCACACTTCGACCGTGCGGTCTGTCCAGGCGGTGCCCGGCCTCTCCGCGGCTGCGCGCGGAGTGCGTCACGGGCAGCTGTCACACGGGAGTTGAGCGTTCTTGAGGCGGGGCCGGTGAGAGCCGATCCGATCGGCTCGACCGCAGCTCACGACCAGGACACGCCCTCCAGGAGCCTTGTGACACCGCTGTGACAGACGGGGGACGCCGCGATGAAACTGGCCCGGCAATGTGTACCTCATCGGAAAGCGATCAGGTTGGCCCGAGGGGGGCGCGAGATGAACACACTGCACAGCATCAACGTCAGCGCAGTTATTCACACGCGTCTGCACACCCCGCCGGTTCCCAACTCACTCCGGGCATCGGAGCCGACCCACGTCGCTGAGAAGTCCGCGGCCGTGAACGCCCGAGGGTGCGTACACAGCAACGGGCGCGTGCGTCCATCGCACATCGCTGCGGTGGAGGGCCTTCGAGGGGAGGCCCGCACGGGGGACGGTGAGTACAGGGAGGAGCCGGGAGCGCGGCAAGAGGGCACGTCCGAGGCGGAGTTCACCGCCTACGTTCGTGAACGCCGCGCCTCCCTGTACGCCACCGCCTACCACCTCACTGGCGACCGCTTCGAGGCCGAGGACCTGCTGCAGAGCGCCCTGTTCTCGACGTACCGCGCCTGGGACAGGATCAGCGACAAGGCGGCCGTCGGCGGCTACCTGCGCCGCACCATGACGAACCTGCACATCAGCGCGTGGCGCCGCCGCAAGCTGAACGAATACCCGACCGAGGAGCTGCCGGAGACCGCCGGCGACCAGGACGCGATGCGCGGCACCGAACTGCGCACCGTGCTCTGGCAGGCGCTCGCCCGGCTTCCCGAACTCCAGCGCACGATGCTGGTGTTGCGCTACTACGAGGGCCGTACGGACCCGGAGATCGCCGACATACTCAACATCAGCGTCGGCACCGTGAAGAGCAGCATCTGGCGCTCACTGCGCCGGCTGCGCGACGACGAGGTGCTCAGCTTCGGCAAGGATCAGGAGAAGACCTTCGACGAGCTGGTCGCCTGACGGGGGAACGCAGGAACCGGGGAACGGGAGCCCCGGACGGGGGCCTACGGGCCGCAAGGCCCAGAGGTGGGGGTACCTCGGGGCCGCCAGGCCCAGGGGCGGGGGTACGGGGGATCCACGGGGGAACACGGGAAACCCGTCCGGGGGGACGGGAACGAGAGAGCGGGTACGGACAACCGGGGGGTCTGTCCGTACCCGCTCTCTGTGTGTGCCGCCCGCGCCGCCGCACGGCGAGGCTGTCGCCTGACTCCGACTTGAGAGCGGCACTCCTGCGCACGTCTCACATCGGCGTGCGCGCACCGCTCGCCGCACGCAGCCTGCCGATGCGCTCGGCCGCCTCGTCCCGCGCGCAGGGATGGGCGCCCAACTCCCTGTGCCGCTGCACGATCGCCCCTTCCGCCCGCAGCAGCCGCCAGCCGCGACGCAGCAGGAAGAGTGCCGACTTCCGTCCTTCGCGCAGGTCGCGCAGCAGACGCCGCCGGAAGGTCGTCGTGGGCCTGCCCCGCAGGCAGATCGCGTCGGCGAGCAGCCCCAGTTCGTGGCAGCGGCTCACGATGTCCGCGGCGAAGATGCCCTCGGCGATGAAGAGCGCGGCGCCGTCGAGGGTGAGAGTCTCCGTGCCGACCCGGGCGCTCAGCGAGATGTCGTAGAGGGGGACGGTCGTCGTGCCCTTCGCGCACAGGTCGCGCACCGCGGCGAGGGCGGCGTCGGCGTCCCACGAACGCACCGAGTCCCAGTCCACGCCGATGCCGTGCGGCAGTTGCGGCAGCGTCGGGTCCCCGGCCTCCTTGTAGAAGTCGTCGAGGCGCATGACGGGCAGCCCGGTGCGCGCGGAGAGCCGGGACTTACCGGAACCGGACGGTCCTGTGAGCAGGATGACGCGGGGCGGGCGTGCTATGTCACTGGGATCGGTCACGAGAGACCATTGTCGGCCATCGCGCGGGCCGCGTAACCGGTCGGGGTGGGATGAGTGAGGGCGTGCCCCGGCCCGTTCGGCCGGGGCACGGCCCGGAAGCATGATCGCCTCGGCCCCGCCCGATGCTCCGTCGCAGGCAGCCGCCCGCGGGGAGCCATGCCCACTGCCTCCAACATCCCTCGGGCGCTGATCTGTTCGTCCCACGGCGGTGTTCCACGGCGGTGGACGCAGAAAGGCCGCCGTGTCCGGTCCGGCTTGTTCAGCCGTCCCGCACACGGCGGCCCGATCCGCCTCGCCGCCCTTCCGGGCGCGCGGTGATCAGACGCCGATGGGGTGCCAGACCGTCTTCGTCTCCAGGAACGCGAGCAGCCTGGAGATGCCCGGGTCCCCCGACCAGTCCCCGTCCGCCGCCGCGTCGGGGCGGCGGACCCGCTTGAGGTTGTCCGCCGCGGCGACCTCAAGCTCCTTCGCGAGCTCCGCGTCCGACGCCGCACCGGTCAGGTCCATCGCGTTGACGTCCTGGTGCGCGGCGAGCGTGGCGCCGACCTCGCGCGTACGGCCGGAGAGGACGTTGACCACACCGCCGGGCAGGTCGGAGGTGGCCAGCACCTCCGACAGCGACAGGGCGGGAAGCGGTGCCTTCTCGGACGGTACGAGCACCGCGGTGTTGCCCGTGACGATCACCGGGGCGAGCACCGAGGCCAGGCCCAGGAACGAGGACTCCTGCGGGGCCAGTACGGCGACGACGCCCGTCGGTTCGGGAGTGGAGAGGTTGAAGAAGGGGCCGGCGACAGGGTTGGCGCCTCCGGCGACCTGAGTCACCTTGTCGGACCAGCCCGCGTACCAGACCCAGCGGTCGACGGCCGCGTCGAACTGCGCGCTCGCCGCGGCTGCCGACAGCCCCTCCGCAGCGGCGATCTCAGACGTGAACTGCTCCCTGCGGCCCTCCAGCATCTCCGCGATGCGGTAGAGGATCTGGCCCCGGTTGTAGGCGGTCGCCCCCGACCAGCCGCTGAACGCCTTGCGCGCGGCGACGACCGCGTCACGTGCGTCCTTGCGTGACGACTGGGGAGCGTTGGCGAGCCAGTTGCCCTGGGAGTCGGTCACCTCGTACACCCGTCCGCTCTCGCTGCGCGGGAACTTGCCGCCCACGAAGAGCTTGTAGGTCTTCAGGACGTCGATGCGGACGGGCGTACGGGCAGGCCGTGCTGCCGGAGCCTTCGCGGACTTCGTCCGTCCGGCTGCCGCCTCGCTCTTCGCGGGCTTCTTCTCGGTGTTAGCGGACTTCTCAGACATCGAGGTAGGCCTCCAGACCGTGGCGGCCGCCCTCACGGCCGAAGCCCGACTCCTGGTAGCCGCCGAAGGGCGAGGTCGGGTCGAACTTGTTGAACGTGTTGGCCCAGACGACGCCCGCCCGGAGTTTGTTGGCCATGGCCAGGATGCGCGAGCCCTTCTCCGTCCAGATGCCCGCCGAGAGGCCGTACGGAGTGTTGTTGGCCTTCGCCACGGCCTCGTCCGGCGTGCGGAAGGTCAGTACGGACAGCACCGGCCCGAAGATCTCCTCGCGTGCGATGCGGTGCGCCTGGCTGACGCCGGTGAAGAGAGTGGGCGCGAACCAGTAGCCGCTGTCGGGCAACTCGCAGGGAGCGGACCAGCGTTCGGCACCCTCGGCCTCGCCGGAGTCGGCCAGGGCGGTGATCCGGGCCAGCTGCTCGGCGGAGTTGATGGCGCCCACGTCGGTGTTCTTGTCCATGGGGTCGCCGACCCGGAGGGTGGCCAGCCGCCGCTTCAGCGAGTCCAGCAGCTCCTCCTCCACCGACTCCTGCACCAGCAGGCGCGAGCCCGCGCAGCAGACCTGCCCCTGATTGAAGTAGATGCCGTTGACGATGCCCTCGACGGCCTGGTCGATCGGGGCGTCGTCGAAGACGATGTTGGCGCCCTTGCCGCCCAGTTCGAGCGTGAGCTTCTTGCGCGTACCGGCGACCGTGCGGGCGATCGCCTTGCCCACGGCCGTGGACCCGGTGAAGGCCACCTTGTCGATGCCCGGGTGGGCGACCAGCTCGGCACCCGTCGCGCCGTCGCCGGTGAGGATGTTGACGACGCCCTTGGGCAGACCCGCCTGGCGGCACACGTCGGCGAAGAAGAGCGCCGAGAGCGGCGTCGTCTCGGCGGGCTTGAGCACCACGGTGTTGCCCGTGGCCAGGGCCGGCGCGATCTTCCAGGCCAGCATCAGCAGCGGGAAGTTCCAGGGGATGACCTGCCCGGCGACGCCGAGCGGCTTCGGGTTCGGGCCCATGCCCGCGTGGCCGAGCTTGTCCGCCCACCCCGCGTAGTAGAAGAAGTGCGCCGCCACCAGCGGCAGGTCCGCGTCGCGCGTCTCCCGGATCGGCTTGCCGTTGTCCAGGGTCTCCAGGACGGCCAGTTCACGGGCGCGTTCCTGAAGGATGCGGGCGATGCGGAAGATGTACTTCGCGCGCTCGGTGCCGGGCAGCGCGGACCAGCCGGTGAAGGCGGCACGTGCCGCGCGTACAGCGGCCTCGACGTCGTCGGTGCCCGCCTGGGCCACTTCGGAGAGGACCTCCTCGGTGGCGGGCGAGACGGTCTTGAAGACCTTGCCCTCCGCCGCCTCGCGGAACTCGCCGTCGATGAAGAGCCCGTAGGACGGGGCGATGTCGACGATCGCGCGGGATTCGGGCGCGGGTGCGTACTCGAAGATCTGGTCTGTCATGGGTGCCTCAGTCCACCGTCACGTAGTCGGGACCGGAGTACCGGCCGGTGCTCAGCTTCTGGCGCTGCATCAGCAGGTCGTTGAGAAGGCTGGAGGCGCCGAAGCGGAACCAGTCGGGGCTCAGCCAGTCGGAGCCCACCGTCTCGTTGACCACCACCAGGTAGCGCAGGGCGTCCTTGGCGTTGCGGATGCCGCCCGCGGGCTTCACGCCGATCTGGGTGCCGGTGGCGGCGCGGAAGTCGCGTACGGCCTCCAGCATCAGCAGCGTGTTCGGCAGCGTGGCGTTCACCGCGACCTTGCCGGTCGAGGTCTTGATGAAGTCGGCGCCGGCGAGCATCGCCAGCCAGGAGGCGCGGCGGATGTTGTCGTACGTCGACAGCTCGCCATTCTCGAAGATCACCTTGAGATGGGCGGGTTCGCCACCGCTTCCGGACGGGCGCTTGCACGCTTCCTTGACGGCCTGGATCTCCTCGAAGACCTTCCCGTACCGGCCGGAGAGGAAGGCACCGCGGTCGATCACCATGTCGATCTCGTCGGCGCCGGCGGCGACGGCCTCACGGGTGTCGGCCAGCTTGACGGACAGGGCGGCGCGTCCGGAGGGGAAGGCCGTCGCGACGGAGGCGACCTTGATCCCGGCGCCGCCTCCGGCGCTCAGCGCCTGTTTGGCCGTCGCCGCCATGTCGGAGTAGACGCAGATCGCGGCGACTTGAGGCGTGGTGCGGTCGCTGGGGTCGGGGTTGCTGCCCTTGGCACACAGGGACCGCACCTTGCCGGGGGTGTCGGACCCTTCGAGGGTGGTCAGGTCGATCATCGAGATGGCCAGGTCGATGGCGTAGGCCTTGGCCGTGGTCTTGATCGAGCGTGTGCCGAGGGTCGCGGCGCGCGCTTCGAGTCCGACGGTGTCGACGCCGGGCAGGCCGTGCAGGTACCGGCGCAGAGCGGAGTCGGAGGAGGTCACGTCGGCCAGAGCGGAAGCGGAGGACCCAGCGGACACAGAAGACGGAGAAGACGTGGGAGAGGGAGAAGACACAGTCACCAGAGGAGCATATCTACACGCGTAGCGTCGTCGATAGGGGAAAGAGGGGACGGGATGCGGCCACGGTGGTGGCGCGTAAGTGCCGGGAAGCCCGGCACGACGGGGGAGACCCGGTGGAACCGCCGTTCCGGGGGCCGCCGCTCCTGCATCCCGACCGCAGATCGATGCCGAGCCGCAATGTCCGCCATGCGGACGGTCCGGCAGAATCGGGCCTCATGAGTAGCGAGTCCCGACCCGAGCGTGAACCCGAGGACGGGCATGAGCCCACGTCCGAATCCGGCGGCCCCGCCAGTGCACCCGGCGCCGCCGACGGCTCCGCCACCGAGCCCGAGAGCGCACCGGACCAGAGCGAGGACGCGCCGGAAGCGGCGCAGGAACCCGCGCCTCCCGTGTACGCGGACCACTGCTACCGCTCCCCGGGCGCAATGGCGGGCGGTGTCCTGCTGCTCCTGCTCGCCTGCTGGCTCGCCTTCGACGCTCTGGTCACCGGCACGGACCGGACGAAGCTGACCGTCCTCGCCGGGCTCGTGTTCGGCGTGCCCCTCGTTGTCGCCTACACGCTGCGGCCTGCTGTCTACGCCAACCCGCAGCGGATGCGCGTACGGAACCCCTTCCGCACCGTCACCGTCCCGTGGGGCACGGTGGAGTCCGTGCAGTCCGGCTACTCCAGCGAAGTCGTCGCCGACGGCACCAAGTACCAGCTGTGGTCGATCCCCGTCTCTCTGCGTGCTCGCAAGCGGGCCGCCCGGCAGACCGAGCGCGCCGAACGCGACGCCTCGCGCGGTGCGAACGCGCTGGCCCGCCCCAGAGGCCTCTTCGGGCTCGGCGGGGTGCCGGGCGCCGTGGAGGACGGGTCCGAGAAGCGCGCTCCGTCCGACCAGGCGATCGACGAACTGCGTGCCCTCGCCTTCGACAACAGTGAGAGCCCCGCGGCGCAGGGCCAGGTCGCCGTCCGCTGGGCCTACGAGATCGCCGCTCCTGTGCTGGCCGGTGCGATCGCCTTGGCGGCCCTCCTCGCCACGCGCTGACGGGCCGCCCGCAAGGAGCGCTGCCGCGGCGCTGCACGCATTTCCGCGAAGCGTTACGAATTCCACGCGCGGGGAGGCGGATTCGGTTCCGCTGCGGCGGCCGAAGCGCTCATGAATCCGTGACGCCATGACGCCGCGGCGCCCTCGTGTGCCGAGCCGGACGGGTGCGCTTTCGACCCGTGTTCGCGCGTCGTCACGGGGAAGCAGGGGCGCTGGACAAGGCTTTTCTCCAACCCGGTCGGCGCCTTGCCGCGAGAGCCGGAGTGCGGTATCCGGCGGCCCATTCGCCCAGTTCCGGGCCCAGCTCCGAGCAAATGGCAGCAGCGCAGAGCCATTCTCGCTCATGCGGGTGAAATCCCTTTCGGTGTGGCACCAACTGGCGAACCGATTCGCCAGTTGGTGCCACGCGAAGCGATGGTCTTCGGAATGCGAATGCATATCTTCATAAGAATTGAATTCTCTTGTTCTGTTGCCGTTGCGCGGCGAATGTTGTCGCCATCGCCCGTGTTCGGGCTGTCGGCCAAGCCGGCCGAGCAACGAGAAAGCGAGAACCAGTAGTGAAGATCAAGAAATCTCTGGCAGTTCTGGGGGCGAGCGCCGCGCTCGCGCTCGGGTTCGGCGGGGTCGCTGCGCCTTCTGCCCAGGCCGACTCCCCCTACTGGGGACAGGCCAGGTACACGCAGACCAACCTCAGGACCGGGTCCGTGCAGACCGGGACCGCCATGGAGTCCCCCGGCGGCATCGCCATGACTCCGCCGGTGTCCTCCATGTCGCTGCGTTGTTGGGACGCCTACATGTCGGGCCGCGTCTTCGCCGTCTCGTGCTCGGGAGTCAACTGGTACGTCTACACGGACTGCACGAACAACCGCCGCTACGTCGTCGGCGCGCTGTCCGGATCCAAGCGCGTGGCGATCGCGTGCCCCGCCGGGACCAGGGCCGTGCGCGGCGGCGCATACGGCTACTGAGCCGACAGGTTCCCGACCCGCTGAGGGCTTCGAGCTCTGCCCGGAGTCCCCAGCGGGTCTTCTGCGCGCGGAGGTACGGCAGTCGGGGCCCGGCCGGAAGCGTCAGTGCGACGCCGCGTACCGGGCCGCCAGCACGTCGACCGCCTCGCCGACGGCGTGGCGGAGTTCGGCGGGACCGAGCACTTCGGCCTCCGTTCTCAGGCGCAGCAGGTCGCCGACGGCGACGGCCCGCGTCTCCACGGGGAGCTCGACCTGTACCCAGCCGTCGCAGTCCGGGGGCCCTGCTTCCTGGAGGGCCTCACTCGGTGCTCGCGAAGGAGAGCACCAGCGAGACGAAGTTCCGCGGAGATCCGGCGGGCCTTCCTCTCGAAACCCCGACCATGCCTCCGCGCCTCGCCGTTGCCCAAGAAGTACGGATTCGGACTGCACTTCGACGACGAGGGCCGGGTCGCGCTGTGTCCCGTGGAGTCCGAGGAGTACATGCGTCTCGTGGAGGGAGCCGGGGGGGCCACGGTCGTCAGGGCCATGCGTTCCGCGCGGGCTCGTCCCTGAGCCGGGACGTCGTCGCCTCACGTGCCGAAGTGACCTGCGTGCGGGGCGAGTCGGGTGCGGCACGCTGAAGGGGCGGGGTGCCACACTTCACGAAGCCGGTCTCAGGGGGAGGTCTCATGGCCGCGGTCATGTTGCGAGCGGACGCCACGGACAGGGGCCCGGCCCTGGTTCTGCGTCCGTGGGAGGCCGCGGACATCGCGGAGTTGACCGAAGTGGTGCGTGGGGACCCCCTGCTGCGCCGCTGGACGCGACTCCCCGTGAACGAGGGCGAGGACGCCGCACGCTGGCTGTCGGCTCAGCGTCGGGGCCGAACGGCCGGTGACCGCTTCGGCTTTGCGGTGACGGAAGACCGGGAGGGACGCGACGGCGGACGCCTGGTTGCCGGTGTCGTGCTCAAGAGACCGGATCCGGAAGGGCCCGCCGCCGAGGTCGGCTACTGGACCGCGGCCCCGGCGCGGGGGCGGGGCGTCGCCTCGCGCGCGCTGGACGCACTCACGGCCTGGGCGTTCCGGACCTTCGCCGAAGACGGCCTGGAACGGCTGGAGTTGCTGCACCAGATGGACAACACCGCCTCGTGCCGCGTCGCGGAGAAGAGCGGCTTCGCCTTCGTCGAGGTGCTGCCCCCGCACCCGCCTCACCCGCTCGAAGGGCACCTCCACGTCCGAACGGCCCACCGATAAGCAGCCGTTGAGGCGGAAGTGGGGGCCGGCGGTGCTCCTTGCCGCTGCGCATCCGCGCCTACCCGGAAGGCGCCTCCGCCCCTTCGGCGTCGGCTCCGTGGGCCTCAGCGGCGTGTCGGGAGTCGGCGACGATGTTCTGCAGGGCGGCCACGTGCCCCTCCAACGCCAGCCGGCCGGCATCGCCGATCCTGACCCACGTGCGGGGACGCTTGCCGACGTAGCCGCGCTCGACCTCGATGTATGCGCGATCCTGGAGCTTGCTGATCTGCTTGGACAGAGCCGAGTCGGACAGCCCGACGGTGTCCCGTACGAACGCGAACTCCGCCCAACGGCTGGCGGCCAGCAGCGACATGATCGACAGCCGGGTGGGATCGACGAACAGCGGGTCGATTCCGTCCTGAGCCATCACACCCCCTCGTTGCGAGCGCGTATGCGCCCCAGCAGCCGGATCCGCATGCGGCGGTCCAGCCGGTCCACGGGGAACATCAGCACGGCTGCTGTCACGCCCACGAGCGTGTGGGCGTAGGGCACATGATGCCCCCTCAGGAAGGACATCACGGGGGTGACCGCGAAATGACCGAGGGTGAGCAACGTGAAGACGAGCGCCATCAGGATCAGGCGGTACTCGGTGGGCATGCTCCGGAAGCGGGGCCCCGTGGTGTCGTAGCCCAGCAGAGCCGATCCCCGGCGGGACTTGGACACGAGTACGAAGATCATGAACGCCACTCCGAAGACGGTTGTCACGATCGACGGGTCGTCGACGAAGTCGAAGGAGGCGCAGAACGCCACGAGGACCCCCGAGAGGGCGATCTTCATGGCGAGGGGCTCTTCGCGCCCGGCCAGAGCCTCGTCCTGCTGCCGGTGCACGTTCTCAAGGGCGGACGCGGCGTCCTGCGGGCTCTGCTCGTGGCGGGCGGGTCGGTCGGACATGGTGACCTCAGCTTTCCCGTGGGGGGATGTGTTTCCTGACGGGAAACTACACAGCGCTTTCCTTTCAGGCAAGTGGTTTCCTGAGGTGAAGACGGGAGTAGAGTTCCGGTCATGACGCCAGACCCCCACGCCCACGCGAGCCGCGGCACGCTGTTCACCGAGTCGGTCGTCGTGGTCAGCCAGAAGACCAAACTGGTCGAACTCACCAACGAGTACAGAGTCTTCGACCAGCACGGGAAGACGCTCGGAGCGGTGGTCGAGATCGGGCAGAGCCGGCTGAGGAAGGTGCTCCGGTTCGCCACCAAGATCGACCAGTACCTCACGCACCGTCTCGAGATACGCGACGCGAGCGGCGAGGTGCAGCTCGTGCTCACCCGTCCCGCCAAGTTCGTGAAGTCCCGCATGATCGTGCAGCGTCCGGGAGGTGCGCGGGTCGGCGAGATCGTTCAGCAGAACGTCCTGGGAAAGATCAACTTCTCCATGGACGTCGACGGAGTACAGGTCGGCAGCCTCAAGGCCGAGAACTGGCGCGCCTGGGACTTCGCAGTCGCCGACCACGCCGGGGCCGAGGTCGCTCGCATCACCAAGACCTGGGAGGGCCTGGCGAGGACGATGTTCACCACGGCCGACAACTACGTCCTGAAGATCCACCGTGAACTCGACGAGCCCCTGCGCAGCCTTGTCCTCGCCACGGCACTCACAGTGGACACCGCTCTCAAGCAGGACTCACGAGGGCTCGGCTCCGGCCTGAACGTCCTGGACTGACCTCGCTCGCGATCGCGTCCGTCTCAGCCGCGGCAGGTCGCCGTCTGTGCTGCCGCCTCAGACGCCCGCCGCCTCGGCCAGATCCGCCTTCAGAGCCGCCAGAGCTGAGGCCGCCTGAATGCGGGCCGCCCCCAGCGCGGCCTGGTCGCGGACCTGGAGCACCACCTCCAGGTAGCACTTGAGCTTCGGCTCCGTACCGCTCGGACGTACCACCACGCGGGCCTTCTCGACGCCCGCCTCGGGAGCACCCGCCAGCTGGTAGCGGAGGCCGTCGGTGGGCGGGAGGAGGTCGGTGCCCTCCGTCAGGTCCTCGGTGGAGACGACGGCGAGGCCGCCGAGCGAGGCCGGGGGACGGGCGCGGAGGCGCTCCATCGCCGACGCGATCACGGAGAGGTCCTCGACACGGACCGAGAGCTGGTCGGTCGCGTGCAGCCCGTGTTCGACGGCGAGGTCGTCCAGCAGATCGGTCAACGAGCGGTCCGCCTGCTTGAGTTCGGCGGCCAACTCGGCGATGAGCAGTGCGGCCGTGATGCCGTCCTTGTCGCGTACGGCCTCGGGGTCCACGCAGTAGCCGAGCGCCTCCTCGCAGCCGTAGCGCAGACCGTCCACGCGGGCGAGCCACTTGAAGCCGGTCAGCGTCTCCTCGTACGGCAGGTCGGCGGCGGTGGCGATCCGGGGGACCAGCGAGGACGAGACGATGGTCGTCGCGAACGTGCCGCGCGCCCGCTTGTGCACCAG
>NZ_JACBXA010000119.1 GCF_013870515.1 Streptomyces albidus (ex Kaewkla and Franco 2022)
ACTCGCCGGGCTCCTTCGCGCCCGGCCACGCCTTGGCGACGCGCGCGGCGAGGACGAAGTCCTTGCGCAGCGGGTGGCCTTCGAAGGCGTCGGGGAGCAGCAGCGGCACGAGGTGCGGATGGCCGGTGAAGCCCACGCCGAACATCTCGTGCGTCTCACGCTCGTGCCAGGCCGCTCCCGCGAACACCCCGGTCGCCGTGGGGAGTACGGGCCCCTCGTGCGGCACGGTCGTACGCAACAGCAGCCGGCGCACCGAAAGCCCGGACACCGCGGGCAGGAGCGCTACGTGGGCGCAGACGCGGAAGCCGGTGCCGGGTTCGTCCACGGCGCTCAGCCAGTCGAAGAAGCGGCAGCCCAGCCTGTCGCGGGCCGTTTCGAGAGCGGGGATCCAGGACTCGGGGGGCACGTCGACGGTCAGCAGGCCGTAGGCCTCCTCGGCGTGGGCGCCCGCGCCGAACAGCGTCACCGCGTCGCGCGGCAGCCAGCCGACAGGCTCGGGGGCGGGTCCGGCCTCGGGGACCGGCTCGGGGGCGGGCTCGGTCCCGGCCTCGGCTTCGGTCCCGCCTGGACCGTCCGTACCGCCGCCCGTCTCGGAGCCTGCGGAGGCCCCGGCGTCGCCGGAAGTCCTGGGGTCCTCGGGAGCGCTGGGGCCGTTGGGGTCGTCGGGACGGCTGGGGGTGCCGTCGGCGTCGTCGGGCTCGGTCACCTGCTGCTCTCCTCCGAACCCGTCCCGGCCCCTCCGGCGGAGGGCGGCGGCGGCGTGACCAGACCACTGGTGAGGGCCGCGGTCGACGGACGCCCGGCCTGCCCGCCCGCGTACCTCTCGGCTGTCGACTCCCGGGCGATCTTCTCCTGAAGCTTCAGCACGCCCTGCAGCAGCGCCTCCGGCCGGGGAGGGCAACCCGGGACGTAGACGTCCACGGGGATGATCTGGTCGACGCCCTTCGTCACGGAGTACGAATCCCAGTACGGGCCGCCGCAGTTGGAGCAGGCGCCGAACGAGATCACGTACTTCGGCTCCGGCATCTGCTCGTACAGGCGCTTCACGGCGGGCGCCATCTTGTCCGTCACCGTGCCCGAGACGACCATCAGGTCAGCCTGACGGGGGCCGGGCGCGAAGGGGATGACGCCGAGGCGGATGAAGTCGTGCCGGGCCATCGACGCGGCGATGAACTCGATGGCACAGCAGGCGAGTCCGAAGTTGAAGACCCAGAGGCTGTACCGGCGGCCCCAGTTGAGGATCACCTTCATCGGTTCCGGGGCGAGCCTCGCCAGCGGTCCGATTCTCGAGGACCCCGCTCCGACAGAGGGGTCGGGGAGGTCCGTCGTCGTGCGCGTCACGTCCATTCCAGGACGCCCTTCTTCCATGCGTAGAGCAAACCGACTGCGAGGAAGCCGAGGAAGATGAACATCTCCACCAGCGTGATGCCGCCGAAGCCCGGTTCGGCGAAGACCGTCGCCCACGGGAAGAGGAACACCGAGTCGACGGCGAAGATCACATACAGAAAGGCGTAGACGTAGTAGCGGATCTGCGTGTGCGCCCAGCCCTCGCCGACCGGGTCGACCCCGCATTCGTACGTCAGGAATTTCTCCCGCGTCGGCACCACCGGTCGCAGCAGCCGCCCGGCGCCGAACGCCACGGCGACGAAGAGCACTCCGACCACCGCGACCAGCCCGACGACCGAATAGCCGTGGAAGTAGTCCGGCACGTCTGCCCGTCCTCACTCGCTCGCTGTGTCGATGTACGTGGCCCGGTGGCACCGGGGTCCGCCCCGGTCGCGGGCCGGCACCGTCTGCGACCCGCACGCTTCCCTACGTGACAATCGCGTCCCGACGATCTGTACGCAGGGGAGTCTAGGGCGTACCCGCAGACTTTCACCTGGCAGGACCGGGCAACAATCCCGTGCCGTATCTGCCCCTTTATGGGCGCGTTGCCGCCGGAAACCGCCTCTTGCCACGCCGCGTCCACCGGCAGAGAATCACATCGCGCGCTTGTCGGGGATCCGCCAATTCTGGGATTACCGCCGGAATTTGGGCTGCCCACGCCAGCGGCATTCGCGCGATCCACCCCCCACGAGAGGAAGAAACCAGTGCAGAAGAAGCTGCTCGGGAGAATCGTCGCAGGCGCCGCTGTCGCGCTCGCCGCCATCAGCCTGACGCCCGCGGGCGCCGCTGTGGTCGGTGCCGACGACAAGGGTTCCTCGGTCACCGCCTCGGAGAAGTCCGGCAAGCCCAGCCCCAAGATCGTCGGTGGCACCAAGGCCGAGCAGGGCGAGTTCCCCTGGATGGTCCGCCTGTCCATGGGCTGCGGCGGTGCGCTCTTCGAGAAGGACGTCGTCCTGACCGCCGCCCACTGCGTGGACGGCAGCGGCGAGAACACCAGCATCACCGCCACCGGTGGCGTCGTGGACCTCGAGGACTCCAACAAGGTCGACGTCAAGTCCACCGAGGTTCTCCAGGCCCCCGGCTACAACGGCACGGGCAAGGACTGGGCGCTCATCAAGCTGGCCGAGCCGATCGACCAGCCGACCCTTCCCATAGCCGAGGACGCCAACCTCAACGAGGGTGACTTCACCGTCGCCGGCTGGGGTGCCGACAAGGAGGGTGGCGAGCAGCAGCAGCACCTGCTGAAGGTCGACGTTCCCTTCGTCGACGACGCCACCTGCAAGGGTGCCTACGCCGAGCTCGTCGAGGGCGAGGAGCTGTGCGCCGGTGACATGGAGGCAGGCGGCATCGACAGCTGCCAGGGTGACTCCGGTGGCCCGATGTTCCGTAAGGACGAGGCCGGAGAGTTCGTCCAGGTCGGCATCGTGAGCTGGGGCGAGGGCTGCGCCCGCGCCGGCAAGCCCGGTGTCTACACCGAGGTGAGCAACTTCGCCGCGGACATCAAGAAGGCTGCGGCCGACCTCGGCTGACGTCTGAGTGATTCTTACGACGCCCGCTCGTACGCCACTGCGTACGGGCGGGCGTTGTCGTTCCCCGGCTTCCCCGGCTTGGTGGCGGAGGTGGGGTTATCCCTACGTCCGCCCCCCGCCACACCCCATGGCGCCGCCCCCGGCCGCCGGGCACTCTTGGCCCCATGACCGCCAGTGCGAACCCGGACCAGGACCCTCACATCGAGGGCGATCCCCTCCCGCCACCCCGTCCGGTGGCTCTCGACCCCCAGACCTGGCGGGAGATCGCACATCTCCTCAGCAATCTGCCGGTCGACATCCTGGGCTTCCTCTACATCGCGGTCTGCATCTATCTGAGCGGGCTGCTCTCGGTCACGGTCGTCGGCATTCCGCTGCTCGCCCTCACCCTGCTCGGCTGCCGCCAACTCGGCCGTCTGGAACGTGCGCGGGCCCGTGCGCTGCTGCGCGTACGCATCGAGGAGCCCAGCCCCCTGCGGCCGCCGCAGCCGGGCTTCTTCTCCTGGCTCTGGACGCAGTTGAAGGATTCGGTGGCCTGGCGGCACGCGCTGTACTTCTTCATCCGGCTGCCCTGGGGCTGGCTCAGCTTCGCGGTGACCCTGCCGTCGCTCTTCGTCGCCTGGCCGGTGCTGCCGGTCCTGGCGCGCGGGCTGACGAACGTGGACCGTGCCCTGGTGCGCGCTCTGCTCTCACCCTCCGACGAGTTGGAGAGACGCATCACCGAGCTGGAGTCGGATCGGGGTTCGGTGGCCGACACCGCCGCCGCCGACCTGCGCCGCATCGAACGCGACCTCCACGACGGCGCACAAGCCCGACTCGTCGCCCTCGCCATGGACCTCGGCCTCGCCAAGGAAAAACTCCTCGAAGACCCCCAAGCCGCAGCCCACATGGTCGACGAAGCACACGGCGAAGTGAAAATCGCCCTCCAAGAACTCCGCGACCTCGCCCGCGGCATCCACCCCGCCATCCTCACCGACCGAGGACTCGGCCCCGCCCTCTCCGCACTCGCCGCACGCTGCACCGCCGACGTCACCGTCACCGTCGACCTCCCACAACGCCCCGCACAAGCCATCGAAGGCATCACCTACTTCACCGTCTCCGAACTCCTCCAGAACATCACCAAACACACCGACGCCACCACCGCACGCATCGACGTCTGGCACACCACCGACCGCCTCCTCCTCCAAGTCACCGACAACGGACAAGGCGGAGCACACCCCACACCCGGCAGCGGCCTCGCCGGACTCACCGACCGACTCGACGCCGTCGACGGCCACCTCCTCATCCACTCCCCCACCAACGGACCCACCACCATCACCGCCGAACTCCCCTGGCGGGAGAGGGAGTCCGGGGCAGAGGAACGCCCCGTGAAGAAGTTCGGCAGGCGCGGTCCGAAGGTGCGCGGCTGAGATGCTTGAGCACGGGAAGTCCGCCCGGCCCGGTCCGTCCGCTGTCCGACGGAAGGCGGCGGGTGGGGTAAACCCCCTCCCCGAGAGGCGTGCTCACGCCATGGCACCGGGCCCCGCCCGCGGCGGATCCTGAAGTGGCACCATCCGGGCCGGCACGTGACGCCGGCGGCGGACCACCCGAACGGGGAAGGACGGGCACCTCACCCATGGCCACCGCATCTCACATCGCGCAGCCCCGCCCCCATCGGGTGCCGAGCGTGCTGCGCGCACCCCTCGAGGGCCGGACCTGGCGCGAGCTGCTGTACGTCTTCAGCGGGCTGCCGATCGCGGTCGTCACCTTCGCCTACGCCGTGACCTTGATGGCCGCGAGCGCAGGCCTGCTGATCACCTTCCTCGGCGTCCCCGTCCTCGCCGCCGGCCTCGTGGGCTGCCGCGGCATCGGCGTGATGGAGCGGGCACGCGCCCGCGCCCTGCTGGGCATGGACATCGCCGAGCCCGAGCCCGTACACGCGCTCCAGCGCCGGAAGGGGTTCATGCCCTGGGTGGGGGCGCTGCTGCGCAGCGGGGTCTCCTGGCGGCACCTTCTCTACTCGGTGCTGCACTTCCCCTGGGCGCTGTTCACCTTCGTGGTCTCGATCGTCTTCTGGTCCGTCGGCTGGTCGATGACGCTCTACCCGGCCTGGCAGTGGGTCTTCCCCCGCTACCTGGGCCTGCCGGGCCTCCAGGTGTCCGACGGGAGGAGGTCCTGGTACGCCGACGAGCCGCCGGAGCTGCTGCTCGTCGGCGGTACGGGCCTTGCTCTGGTGCTGCTGACGCCCTGGCTGGTGCGGGGGCTGAACCACGTCGACCGGATGCTGGTCTCCGGCCTGCTCAGCCCGTCGCGGCTGGCGTCGCGCGTACGGGAGCTGGAGTCGGATCGGGGTTCGGTGGCCGACACCGCCGCCGCCGACCTGCGCCGCATCGAACGCGACCTCCACGACGGCGCACAAGCCCGACTCGTCGCCCTCGCCATGGACCTCGGCCTCGCCAAGGAAAAACTCCTCGAAGACCCCCAAGCCGCAGCCCACATGGTCGACGAAGCACACGGCGAAGTGAAAATCGCCCTCCAAGAACTCCGCGACCTCGCCCGCGGCATCCACCCCGCCATCCTCACCGACCGAGGACTCGGCCCCGCCCTCTCCGCACTCGCCGCACGCTGCACCGCCGACGTCACCGTCACCGTCGACCTCCCACAACGCCCCGCACAAGCCATCGAAGGCATCACCTACTTCACCGTCTCCGAACTCCTCCAGAACATCACCAAACACACCGACGCCACCACCGCACGCATCGACGTCTGGCACACCACCGACCGCCTCCTCCTCCAAGTCACCGACAACGGACAAGGCGGAGCACACCCCACACCCGGCAGCGGCCTCGCCGGACTCACCGACCGACTCGACGCCGTCGACGGCCACCTCCTCATCCACTCCCCCACCAACGGACCCACCACCATCACCGCCGAACTCCCCTGGCGGGTCTGACGGCCCCGCCCCGCCGGCCCGCCCGTCGAACCCGGCCCGCCCGTCGAACCTGACCGCGTGCTGCCGCGTCCAACCGCCCTGGAGGCCGGATTCTGGAATGCTGAGCGCGTCGCATGCGTCGTACTGGACGACGCGGGCGGCGCGCCGGGATCGAAGGAATCCGCAGGGGGGCCGTGGATCGTGCAGGACGCGCAGGGCATGGAGAAACAGGCCGGGCAGGCCGGGCAGCGAGCGGGGGACGTGGAGGGCAGAGTGCGGGTGGTCATCGCCGAGGACTCGGTGCTGCTGCGCGAGGGCCTGACCAGGTTGCTGACCGACCGGGGCCACGAAGTCGTCGCCGGGGTGGGTGACGGCGAGGCGCTGGTGAAGACCGTCGCCGAACTGGCCGACGCGGGGCGCCTTCCCGACGTGGTCGTCGCCGACGTGCGCATGCCTCCGACTCACACGGACGAGGGCGTACGGGCCGCCATCGCGCTCCGCGCTGCCCACGCGGACCTCGGGGTGCTGGTGCTGTCGCAGTACGTGGAGGAGCAGTACGCCACGGAGCTGCTCGCCGGGTCCAGCAGGGGCGTCGGCTATCTGCTCAAGGACCGCGTTGCCGACGTGCGCGAATTCGTCGACGCGGTCGTCCGGGTCGCCCAGGGCGGGACGGCCCTCGACCCCGAGGTCGTCGCCCAGCTGCTGGGACGCAGCCGCAAGCAGGACGTGCTGGCCGGGCTCACTCCGCGGGAGCGGGAGGTGCTGGGGCTGATGGCCGAAGGCCGGACCAACTCCGCGGTCGCCGCACAGCTCGTGGTCAGCCACGGTGCCGTCGAGAAGCACGTGAGCAACATCTTCCTCAAACTCGGCCTGTCCCAGAGTGACGCGGATCACCGCCGGGTGCTGGCGGTCCTGACATACCTGAACTCGTAGCCGTGCCCGGTATCGCCCGCTCGGCCCGTCACCAGCCGCGTGAGCAGGACCGCAACCCCCTCACAAGGGGGGCTGAAGGGGAGATGCGGCAGAGTGGGCCCACTGCCGTACGGGTGTCTCAGAGGCGCGTCCGCATTGTGATCGCTCCAAGGAAGGTAACCCTTACCGACGTACGATGGCTGGCGAGTACGCCGCCTCAAGGAGGTCCGATCCACCGTGACCAATCAGGTCAACAGCCCGGCCGGGCAGCGCCCTGGCGCCGACGAGTCCGCGAACAAGGGGACGAACGGGGCCAACGGTGCAAATGGGGACGTGAAGACCGAGCTGAGCGGCACCAAGGAAGTACGGCGCCTGGACCGGGTGATCATCCGCTTCGCGGGCGACTCCGGGGACGGCATGCAGCTGACCGGCGACCGCTTCACATCCGAGACCGCCTCCTTCGGTAACGACCTCTCGACGCTGCCGAACTTCCCGGCGGAGATCCGCGCCCCCGCAGGGACACTGCCGGGCGTCTCCTCCTTCCAGCTGCACTTCGCGGACCACGACATCCTGACGCCGGGCGACGCCCCGAACGTGCTGGTGGCGATGAACCCGGCGGCCCTGAAGGCGAACATCGCGGACGTGCCGCGCGGCGCGGAGATCATCGTCAACACCGACGAGTTCACCAAGCGCGCCATGGCCAAGGTCGGCTACGAGGCCAGCCCCCTGGAGGACGGCTCCCTCGACGGCTACCGCGTCCACGAGGTGCCGCTGACCACGCTGACCGTCGAGGCGCTGAAGGAATTCGACGTCGGCCGCAAGGACGCGGGCCGCTCCAAGAACATGTTCGCCCTCGGGCTCCTCTCGTGGATGTACAACCGCCCCACGGAGCAGACCGAGCACTTCCTGCGTACGAAGTTCGCCAAGAAGCCGCAGGTGGCGCAGGCGAACATCGCCGCCTTCCGGGCCGGCTGGAACTTCGGCGAGACCACCGAGGACTTCGCGGTCTCCTACGAGGTGGCTCCGGCCACCACCGCCTTCCCGCCCGGCACCTACCGCAACATCTCGGGCAACCTCGCCCTGTCCTACGGGCTGATCGCCGCGTCCCAGCAGGCGGACCTCCCGCTGTTCCTGGGCTCGTACCCCATCACCCCCGCCTCGGACGTGCTCCACGAGCTGTCCCGGCACAAGAACTTCGGGGTGCGCACCTTCCAGGCCGAGGACGAGATCGCGGGCATCGGCGCCGCACTGGGCGCGGCCTTCGGCGGCGCCCTGGGCGTGACGACGACCTCCGGCCCCGGTGTGGCTCTCAAGTCGGAGACCATCGGGCTCGCGGTCTCCCTGGAACTGCCGCTGCTGATCGTCGACATCCAGCGCGGCGGCCCCTCCACCGGACTGCCCACCAAGACCGAGCAGGCGGACCTGCTCCAGGCGATGTTCGGACGCAACGGCGAGGCGCCGGTCCCGATCGTCGCTCCGTCCACTCCTGCCGACTGCTTCACCGCCGCCATCGAGGCGGCCCGGATCGCGCTGACCTACCGCACGCCCGTCTTCCTTCTCTCCGACGGCTACCTGGCCAACGGCTCGGAGCCGTGGCGGGTCCCCGAGACCGACGACCTGCCCGACCTGCGGGTGCGCTTCGCGCAGGAACCCAACCACGTACTGGCCGACGGCACCGAGGTGTTCTGGCCGTACAAGCGGGACCCGCACACGCTGGCCCGCCCCTGGGCGGTCCCGGGAACGCCGGGCCTGGAGCACCGCGTCGGCGGCATCGAGAAGCAGGACGGCACCGGCAACATCTCCTACGACCCGGCCAACCACGACCTGATGGTGCGTACGCGGCAGGCCAAGATCGACGGCGTCGACGTCCCGGACGTCGAGGTCGACGACCCGGACAGCGCCGACGGTGAGACCAAGGTCCTCGTCCTGGGCTGGGGTTCGACGTACGGACCCATCACCGCGGCCGTGCGCCGGCTGCGCAAGGACGGACAGCGCATCGCCCAGGCGCACCTGCGCCACCTCAACCCCTTCCCCGGGAATCTCGGCGCGGTGCTGCGGCGTTACGACAAGGTGGTCATCCCCGAGATGAACCTCGGTCAGCTGGCCACGCTCGTCCGCGCGAAGTATCTGATCGACGCCCACTCCTACACCCAGGTCAACGGCATGCCCTTCAAAGCCGAACAGCTGGCGACCGCATTGAAGGAGGCCTCCAATGACTGATCTGACGCAGGAGAGCGGCCCGCTGTCCCTGGTGCCGAAGGCCGAAGCGGCCCAGAGCATGAAGGACTTCAAGTCCGACCAGGAGGTGCGCTGGTGCCCCGGCTGCGGTGACTACGCCGTGCTGGCCGCCGTTCAGGGCTTCATGCCCCAGCTCGGCCTGGCCCGGGAGAACATCGTCTTCGTCTCCGGCATCGGCTGCTCCTCGCGCTTCCCGTACTACATGAACACCTACGGGATGCACTCCATCCACGGGCGTGCCCCGGCCATCGCCACCGGCCTGGCCACCACGCGGCGGGACCTGTCGGTGTGGGTCGTCACGGGAGACGGCGACGCGCTGTCGATCGGCGGCAACCACCTCATCCACGCGCTGCGCCGCAACGTGAACCTGAAGATCCTGCTCTTCAACAACCGGATCTACGGGCTCACCAAGGGCCAGTACAGCCCCACTTCGGAGGCCGGCAAGATCACGAAGTCGACGCCCATGGGCTCGCTGGACTCCCCGTTCAACCCGGTCTCCCTCGCGCTGGGAGCCGAGGCGTCCTTCGTCGCCCGTACGGTCGACTCCGACCGCAAGCACCTCACCAGCACGCTCCAGGCCGCGGCCGACCATCCGGGCACGGCGCTGGTGGAGATCTACCAGAACTGCAACATCTTCAACGACGGCGCCTTCGAGGTCCTCAAGGACAAGCAGCAGGCGCAGGAGGCGGTGATCCGCCTGGAGCACGGTGAGCCCATCCGGTTCGGCACTCCGGGCGAGGACGGCCTCGGCTCGAAGGGCGTCGTCCGCGACCCGGCGGACGGCGAGCTGCGCATCGTCGACATCGCGGAGGCGGGCACCGACGGCGTGCTGGTCCACGACGCCCACGCGCCCTCGCCCGCAACGGCGTTCGCGCTCTCCCGCCTGGCCGACCCGGACACGCTGCACCGCACGCCCATCGGCGTCCTGCGCGACGTGCAGCGCCCCGTCTACGACACGGACATGGCCGACCAGCTGGAGCAGGCGGTGGAACACCACGGCAAGGGCGACCTGGGTGCGCTCCTCGCCGGCAACGACACCTGGACCGTGGTCGGCTGACGGAACGAACGAAGCCCCGCCGGTGAACCCCGGCGGGGCTTCGCCGTGTCAGGACCGGGAGGCCGCCCCGGGCGACGACCCCGCACCCCGTCAGTACCGTAATGTGAAACGGAGATGACACCGGCGTTCGCACGGGCGTACCGTCGATCGGTGTCGCCCCCGTACCCGTACGGAGAACCAGGAGGAGGCCGTGGGGAACCGCAGCGATCAGCGTGCCGGATTGCTCTACGGCTTCGCCGCATACGGCCTTTGGGGCATCCTCCCGCTCTACTGGCACCTGTTGGAGGCCACCGACCCCGGTGAGGTCCTCGCCCACCGGATGGTCTGGTCGCTGCCCACGGCCGTCGTGCTGCTCGCGGTGATGCGCCGCTGGTCCTGGATTCGCCCGCTGCTGCGACAGCCCCGCAAGCTCGGCCTCGTGGCCCTCGCCGCGGCCGCGATCTCCCTCAACTGGGGCCTGTTCATCTGGTCGGTCAGCGTGGGACGCGTCCTCGAGTCGTCCCTCGGCTACTTCATCAACCCACTGGTCTCCATCGCCTTCGGCGTGCTGCTGCTGCGTGAGCGGCTGCGGCCCGCGCAGTGGATCGCCGTCGGCATCGGCGCCGTCGCGGTGGCCGTGCTGAGCATCGGCTACGGCCAGGTGCCGTGGCTCTCGATCACCCTGGCCCTGTGCTTCGCCACGTACGGCCTCATCAAGAAGCGCATCCTGATGGACGGCGTGGACAGCTTCAGCGCGGAGACAGCCGTGCAGTTCCTGCCCGCGTTCGGCTTCCTGATCTACCTGGGCACGCGCGGCGAGGGCAGCTTCACGACCGGCGGCACCCTCCACGCGCTGCTGCTCGTCTTCTCGGGCCTGGTGACCGCCGTACCGCTGATCTTCTTCGGCAGCGCGGCCGTACGGCTGCCGCTCTCCACGATCGGCCTGCTCCAGTACGTGGCGCCGGCCCTGATGTTCGTCCTCGGCCTGTTCGCGTTCCACGAGGAGATGCCCCCGGAGCGCTGGGCCGGCTTCCTCCTCGTCTGGGCCGCTCTCTGCCTGCTCACCTGGGACGCGCTGCGCACCCGCGGGCGGGCGCGCGAGCAGCTCCGCAGGGCCGGACGTGAGGCGGCGGAACGCGAGTCGGCGGCCGAAGCCCCGGCGGGCGGAAGTGCCGAGGTCCCCGCCGGGACCTCCGCTCCAGGCGGGACCGGGGCGCCGAACGCTAAGCCGTGATGTCCCGGGTGGTGAAGCGCGCCCACGCCGCCGAGCCGAACACGGCGGTGTAGAGCCCCTGAAGGCCGAGGTTCTTGAGCAACTCGTCCCAGTAGACGGGGTCGCGGAGCAGGTCGGCGAAGCTCAGCCAGTAGTGCGGGAAGAGGTACGGGTGCGCCGCGTGCAACTGCGGGACGGTGTCCACGATCTGAACCATCAGCAGCAGTCCCACCGTGGCCGCCATCGCGGCGATACCGCTGTTGGTCAGCGTCGAGATGAACAGCCCGAGGGCCGCCAGCCCCGTCAGTGACACCGCCACCGCCAGGGCGATCGCCAGCGCGCGCAGCAGGCCCTCGGAGAAGGGGACGGTCGTGCCGGACAGCAGTGTGACCTCCCCCACCGGGAAGAGCAGCGCCCCCGTCGCGAGGGCGAAGGCCGCGACGACGAGGGTGGCCGCCAGGCAGAAGACCATGACGCTGCCGAACTTCACGAGCAGCAGGCGCGTACGGCCCGCCGGCGCGACGAGCAGATAGCGAAGGGTGCCCGCGTTGGCCTCCCCCGCGACGGAGTCGCCGGCGATCACGCCCACGGTCATCGGAAGGAAGAACGGCAAGGTGGCCGCGAGCGAGGTGAAGACCAGGAACAGGCCGTTGTTGGTGATCTGCGAGATGAAGGCAGGACCCCCGCCCCCGTCGCCGCCCGCCGAACCGCCGCCCGCCGTCTCGATCCTGACGGCGATGCCGACGAGGACCGGGACCACCGCGAGGACGCCGAGCAGGGCGAGCGTGCGCCAGCGGCGGAAGGTGGTGAGCAGTTCGCTGCGGAAGAGGGGCCACTGCCGGCGGCGCTCCCTCCCGGCCTGCGCCGCGGACGCCGGAACGGGAACGGCGGTGCGGGTGCCGTCGGGCCCGTCCCGTCCGACGAGGTCAGCGTGCGACATCGAAACCCTCCCCGGTCAGCGCGACGAAGACGTCCTCCAACGAGACCTTCGTGACGCCGAAGGCCCGCACCCGGACTCCGGAGCGCACCAGCGACGCGTTGAGACCGGCGAGGTCCGGCCCGGGAGACTCCGCCTCGGGCAGGCCGTGGACGGGCAGCTCACCCGTGACGACCTCCCCGTCAGGGGACTCCTCAGCCGTCAGGTCCGTCACGCCGTGTTCCTTCAGCACGCGGACCGCGTCGGAGCCGTCCGGAGTGGTCACCGTCAGACGGCTGCGCCCGGCGTGACCGAGCGCTGAGATCTCGGCGACGGTGCCCTGGGTGACCAGCCTGCCGTGGTTCATCACGGCCGTGTGGGAGCAGACCTGCTCGATCTCGTCGAGCAGGTGGGAGGAGAGGAAGACCGTGGTGCCGTCCTCCGCCAAGGCCCTGACGAGCGAACGGATCTCGCGCATGCCCTGCGGGTCCAGACCGTTCGTCGGCTCGTCCAGGACCAGGAGTTCACGCGGCTGGAGAAGGGCCGCGGCGATGCCCAGCCGCTGCTTCATGCCCAGCGAGTACGCCTTGGCCTTCTTGCCCGCGGCGGCCGACAGCCCCACCCGCTCCAGCGCCGCGTCCACGCGCGCACGACGCGTGCGGGGGTCGGCCACGGGATCGGCCGCGTCGTAACGGTTGAGGTTGTCGCGTCCGGAGAGGAAGCCGTAGAGCGCGGGCCCCTCGATGAGCGCGCCGACCCGCGGCAGCACGTGCTTGCCGGCCTGCGGCATCGGCTCGCCGAGCATGTGGGCGCTGCCGTCCGTGGCGTCGATGAGGCCCAGCAGCATGCGGATCGTGGTGGTCTTGCCCGAGCCGTTCGGGCCGAGGAACCCGAAGACGCTTCCCCGCGGCACGGTCAGGTCGAGCCCGTCGACGGCGAGCTGTCCGCCGCGGTAGCGCTTGCTGAGCCCGCGCGTCTCGATGACGGCGTCTGCGGCGGACGGCTCGGCCATGGCGCTCCCGTGCTCGGTCGGGTGTTCCTCGACTGCGGCGGTTCAGTGCGTCCGTCCCCACCACCCGGAGCGGGTGGTGGGGACGGACTGGGAGAGGCCGGTCACTTGGCCGCGGCGTTTGCGGCCTTGATCAGGCCCTCCTTGGTCACAGCGCCGACGTAGACCGTGCCGTCGTCCGTCATCAGGGCGTTGACCAGTCGGGTGCTGAAGACCCGGCCGGTGCCGAAGTCGCCCTCGGCCTCCTCGGTGAAGCTGTTGAGCAGCTGGTCTGCCTGCGGCGACTGCCCGGCTTCGCCGCCCTTGCCGTCCTGCCCGTTCATGCCCGGCATCCCGCCCAACGCACCCTTGGGCGCCTTGAGTTCGGTCACCTGGCCCCAGCCCTTGCCCAGGGTGTCCAGCCCGGACATGTCGGGGCGCGCACCCTTGTCGGACTTCTCGGGCTTGCCGGAGTGCTCGCGGTGCTTCCTGTCGTCGAGCTTCTGCTCGGTGACGTCGGTCCCCTTCGGGGGCTTGAAGCGGAAGGTGTCGGCCGCGGGCTTGCCGAAGTCGACCTTGGTGTAGGCCGCTTCGACGACGGGCTTGCCGCCGCCCTTCGGGTTGAGCGTGAACTTCAGCGGGGTGCCGTTCTTCGCGTCGACGGCGATCCGCACGGAGTCGACGGTCGAGTGCGGCGCGTCCTTCGGCTTGATCAGGAGCTGGTACGCGTCACGGCCGGCCACGGCGGCCGTACCGTCGACGGTCACGGAGGTGGAGTCCTCCGCGGCCTTGAGCGCCTGCTTCGCGGCCTCCTGCGGAGTGATGCTCTGCAGGCCCTTCTGCATCTTCTCGCCGCGCTCGCGGTGCTTCTCCGAGGTGCCCTCGGGGGCCGTGGCGTGGTACGCCGAGTCGCTGCGGCTGTCGTACGCCCACACCTCGTCGCCGTTGTGGATGAAGCTGTACTCGGACGTGTCCTCGACGACCGAGACCCGCTGCTTGTCGGGGCCGTCCGCGGCGATGCGGAGAGTGTGCTCGCCCTGAGCCATCTCCATGAGCTTGTCCTCGGGGGCCGCGGTCGACTTCTTGCCGTCGCCGCCTCGTTCGCCGCCGTCACGCTCGTCGCCGTGCGGGCCGCCGCCGAAGAGGCCGCCGCCCTGCTTTCCGTTGCCGCCGCTCGCCCCTGGCATCTCCGGCAGCCCGAGATCGCTGTTGATCTTCACGGTGCCGGACATGTGCTGGGTGTCGGACGCGGCCATCTTCTCGACCAGTTCCTGCGCCGAGATCTTCGGCAGATCGGGGCTGCCGGTGCTGGCGAGCGCGGGCACGAGCCCCACGGTGACCGCGGCGATTCCCGCGACAGCGGCCGGTATGCCGTACCTGACGGCTTTCCTGCCTGACGTCCTCGGTTGGATCTGTGCCATGTTGTGCCCTACCTCCGGGTCGGTGGCGGATCTGTACGTCGCACTCGTCCATCCCCTGCCCGCCATTGTCCCCGAATTCGTCGGGATGGTGCGGGGTGGTCTCTCAATGGCACCAAACCGGTGAGCTTTCCGCGTCAGCCGGTGGAGGCAACTGTGCGTACTCCTCCGGTTGGAGGCAGAGACTCCGCAACTACGCCGAACGGGGGCCGGAACTGGGTGAGAACCCTGAGTCCGCATGAGACCCGCGAGGTGGGGTGAGAGGTCAGACGGCGCGGTGGACGACGGCGTCGCACAGCTCCGAAAGAGCCACCTTCGCAGCGCAGTCGGGCAGCGGCTTGAGCATCTCGCGCGCCTCGTCCGCGTACCGGATCGTGTCCCGCCGGGCCTGCTCCAGCGCGGGGTGGGCCCGCAACTGCGCCAGCGCGTCCGCGTGACGGGCGTCGTCGGTCAGGTCGCCGTCCAGGAGGCGGCACAGCGCGCGGTCGTCGGCCGTCCCGTCCGGTGAGGCGGCCCGCGCCCTCAGATGGAGGACCGGGAGGGTGGGGATGCCCTCGCGCAGATCGGTGCCGGGGGTCTTGCCGGACTCCTGGGAGTCGCTGGCGATGTCGAGTACGTCGTCGGCCAGTTGGAAGGCCGTGCCGACGCGCTCCCCGTACTGGGTGAGGATGGAGACGACGCTCTCGTCCGCACCCGACATCAGCGCGCCGAAGCGGCCGGAGACGGCGATCAGCGAGCCCGTCTTGCCCGCGATCACGTCCAGGTAGTGCTGCACGGGGTCGCGGTTCTCGCCGGGGCCCGCGGTTTCGAGGATCTGCCCGGTCACGAGCCGCTCGAACGCCTCGGCCTGGATGCGCACGGCCTCGGGGCCGAGGTCGGCGAGGGTCTGCGAGGCGCGGGCGAAGAGGAAGTCGCCGGTGAGCACCGCGACGGAGTTGGTCCAGTTGACGTTGGCGCTGGGGACTCCGCGCCGCACGTCCGCCTCGTCCATCACGTCGTCGTGGTACAGCGTCGCCAGATGCGTCAGCTCGACGACGACGGCGGAGGGCACCACACCGGGTGCGTGCGGATCACCGAACTGAGCGCCGAGCATCACCAGCAGTGGGCGGAACCGCTTTCCGCCGGCACGTACCAGATGCTGCGCGGCGCCCGTTATGAACGGGACGTCGCTTTTCGTGGCCTCGAAGAGACCTTCTTCGACAGCCGCCAACCCTGCCTGGACATCGGCTTCGAGGGCCTGGTCCCGCACGGTCAGTCCGAAGGGCCCGACGTCGGTCACGAGGGGTTCTCCTGTCTGCGTACGACGAATGAGCTCTCGAATGAGAGTGCTCGGTGCCTCAACTTCTCAGCGCCACCATCACCCGGCAGCGTATCCGGTCGCTCGTGGATCAACGTGGGCGCCCGTCGATGCCACTTCCCGCATACCTCCGCAGCTGAGAGGTATGCCGCAACTCCCGTGCACGGCCCGGACACGGAGGGCGGCGCGGAAGGCCCCGTGGAGGTCCCCGTACCCTGAGCTCGCCCGTGACCGGCGATGATCTCGAAGGCGAGGCACCAGTGACCGCGAACCCTCCCCCGCAGCCACGCGTGGGGTGGGGTCTCCCCGGCGAAGCCAGGGGAAGTACCCCCACCGACCTGCCCGAGGGCGACCCCTTCGGCCCGGACAACCTGCCGTACGGCGTGTGCACCACGGCCGGCGAACCGGACCGGCCGCACATCGTCGTGCGATACGGCGACTCCGTGCTCGACGCGGGCGCCGCGGCGGAGGCCTTCGACTCGCCTCACTCCTCCCTCTTGCGGGAGCCCCTGCTCAACCCCCTCATGGCGGCGGGACGTCCCACCTGGCAGGCGGTACGGGCACAGCTGCGGGAGTGGCTGACCCTGCCCGAGCACCGAGCGGTCACCGAACGGTTCCTGCGGCCGCTGGCCGAGGTGGAGCTGCGCCTGCCCTTCGAGGTCGCCGACTACGTCGACTTCTACGCCAGCGAGCACCACGCCACCAACGTCGGCCGCATCTTCCGTCCTGACGGCGCCGCCCTGACCCCCAACTGGAAGCACCTGCCCATCGGATACCACGGCCGGGCCGGCACCGTCGTGGTCTCCGGGACACCGGTCGTGCGGCCGAAGGGCCAGCGCAAGCCTCCGCACGAGGAGGCGCCCCTGTTCGGCGCCTCGCGGCGGCTCGACATCGAGGCGGAGGTCGGCTTCGTCGTCGGCACCCCCTCCTCCTCGGGCGACGCGGTGCCGCTGTCGGACTTCCGCGAGCACGTGTTCGGCGTGACGCTCCTGAACGACTGGTCCTCGCGCGACATCCAGGCGTGGGAGTACGTGCCGCTGGGCCCCTTCCTCGGCAAGTCCTTCGCGACCTCCGTCTCCGCCTGGGTCACGCCGCTCGACGCCCTCGACTCGGCCCGTACGGCACCGCCCGCCCGGGACGTGCCCGTGCTCCCGTATCTGGACGACGCCGGGGAGGGGGAGCCAGGCGGGATCGACCTGCGCATCACCGTCAGCATCAACGGCCACACGGTGTCGGAGCCGCCCTTCTCGGCGATGTACTGGACCGGTGCGCAGCAGCTCGCCCACATGACGGTCAACGGCGCCTCGCTGCGCACCGGGGACCTGTTCGCGTCGGGCACCGTCAGCGGCCCCGAACCCTCGCAGCGGGGCTGCCTGCTGGAGCTGACGTGGGGGGGCAAGGAACCGCTCCAGCTGCCCGACGGGGAACGCGCCTTTTTGGAGGACGGGGACGAGGTGACCCTGTCGGCGTGGGCGCCCGGCCCGGGCGGAAGCCGCATCGGCATGGGTGAG